>CACVAY010000134.1:8143-13582 GCA_902727985.1 uncultured Thiotrichaceae bacterium
GGTGATGTTACACAATATGTTCGAATTCAGTTCACTGAACCGTTGAACAAATAATGGTATCGCGTATTGTTATACGCGAGAATTTACGTCAACCGATTCTTGTGCCCAAAACTCAGCCTATTGACAAGTTATTTGAAACGATGCCTTTAGATGAGTCTCTTATTGCTCGTTTTACAGCATCGCAAACATTGAATAAGGGTGAAGGTGAGGCAGACGAACGCCTTATGATAAGCAACTGAACACTACAGGTGATCATAATGACAGAAATTAATACCTTGTTGGAGCAGTCTAAGGACTTGGTTCAGCAATTGCTCGATGCGCATGAAGAGTTTGAAAAAGATAAATTACAGGAAATCTTTGCTAGCCTCGAAGCGGTAGAGATTGCACATTTACTGGAATCAATTCCGGATAGTTATCGTGGCAGACTCTGGCAGTTTATAGACGAAGATAAGCGCGGCGATGTTCTTGTCGATTTGTGTGAGGTTGCACGTCGTTCATTGGTTGATTATCTGGAACATGAGGATGTTGTGGAGGCGGTTGCCAATCTGGATAGTAATGACCTTGCAGAGATGGTTGATAGTTTGCCAAATGACTTGGGTGAATCCATCCGTAGCTCTCTTGACTATCACGGATTAAAGAACCTTGAAGCGACTTTGGCTTTTCCTGAAGGGTCTGCGGGACGATTGATGGAAACAGAGGCTATTGCGATTCGCTCTGATATCACCTTGGAAACGGTGTTACGTTTTTTACGTAAGAAAGAAGCAATACCCGATCATACGGTTGCATTTATGGTGGTTGATCGCAATGGGATGTTTATGGGCGAGTTACCTTTATCTGAATTATTGACGAGAAACCCCAGCCGTTTTGTTTCTGAAGTGATGAATGAACAAGCATTATCTATTCACCCTGAAATGACACAGACTGAACTTGCCGTTTTGTTTCGAGAACGCGATCTGGTTTCAGTGCCTATGGTTGATGATGAAGGCAAGCTGGTTGGTCGGGTTACGTTGGATGATATGGTGGATATTATGCACGAAGAAGCAGACCATCAAATTCTAGGTGCGGTTGGTCTTGATGAGGATGAGGATTTATTCTCGCCCATAATTCCGAGTGCCAAACGGCGCTTGTTTTGGCTGGGCATTAATCTTGGAACCGCTTTTCTGGCAGCTTGGGTCATCGGTTTATTTGAAGGTGCACTTGATAAAATAGTGGCCTTGGCAGTCTTGATGCCTATTGTCGCAAGCATGGGCGGTATTGCGGGCAGCCAGACACTGACGTTGATGATTCGCGGTTTGGCAACAGGTAAAATCAGTGGCGCAAATTCGCGATGGTTGGCCTATAAAGAAATTGCTATTTCTGTCATAAGCGGGGTAGTTTGGGCCGTTGTTGTCGGACTAGTATCTTATGCGTGGTTTAACGATTACCGCATCAGTTTGATCCTTGGTGCCGCGATGATTATTAATCTACTGGTTGCGTCAATATCAGGCTTTGGGATTCCAATGATCATGAAACGCTTTGGGATTGATCCAGCCTTGGCAGGAGGCGTGGTGCTTACAACAGCGACTGACGTGGTAGGCTTTGTTAGTTTTCTCGGCTTGGCTACCGTGTTCTTGCTGTAAGCGAAAAGCTCACGTAGGAGATCAATCTCCTACGTTTGATGGGCGGGCTGTTAATTTCAATGAGCAAACTTGTGTATTACGGGGCGCTGTATACGTTCATGCTACATTCTAGCTAGTTATATGGTTTGGCTTTTT
Organism: uncultured Thiotrichaceae bacterium; assembly: GCA_902727985.1. Lineage (GTDB taxonomy): Bacteria > Pseudomonadota > Gammaproteobacteria > Thiotrichales > Thiotrichaceae > HyVt-477. The sequence goes on from CACVAY010000134.1 coordinate 9,898, forward strand.
ATATCGTTTTTTAGAGATTCACTTTGTGTTATCCAATTTTAGTAAAATTCTATTCATTCTGATAGTGCTGCACGGCGCGAACCTCTTTGCTGAGGATGATAAATTAGTGCTGATGCAAACGGCGATTCAGCAATCAACTTCTCAGTTTGAAACCTATCAGAAGCAACCGCCTGATACCAAGTTACTCGATGCCCTAGAGACGCGCCTGATCAGCCAGAAAAGTGAAGTGCAGCAATGCATTGAAGCAACTAATGCTCAGTTAGCCAGCACACAAACCAGTCTCGGTTCACTGGGTGATAAGCAGGATGTCGAGGAGTCAGATATCAAGGCTGCGCGTCGAGGGCTAGAAAAGCAGATTGCTACGGTAAATGCTGAGCAGAAATCCTGTAGCTTATTAAAAATCAAGATTGACCTATTAATTGAGAGCACGATACAGCTGAGGAGCAAGATCAAGAAAGAGCAATTTTTTAGCAAAGAGTTTTCTATCGTATCAGGCGTCGATAAATTATCTAGACTGGATGCAGAATTAGTAGAGTCTGAATTTAACACCGTACTGCCACTCATTCAGAAAGTCTACGCTGTTTTACAATGGAAGCCTGTTATTTTCTTTTTTTCCGGGCTGTTGTTTGGCTACATCATACTTCGCTATGAAAGACAACAAACCGAAATAAAACCGATAGGCTTCAGTGTTACCTTTCGAAATACTAAACGTGGTTTGCTGAGAACAGCCCCGTTACTGTTTGCTGCACTATTTTTATGGGTCTATTTTCTGTTGCTCAATGATACTGCCTCATTGATTTATGATGCTTTACTCTATCTGACCTTACTATTCTTCACTTATGGCTTAATTCGGGGTGTATTGTTTCCAAGAAACAGACAAAGAATTGAACAGCCCAATGCACGGCTCTTACACTTTGTAAGAGTTTTATCGTGGTTGTTTGTTATTTTCACCCTCACAACGTTTCTTTTAAATTATGAAGAAACAGGGCGTTACGCCAACTCGGTGGTTTTGTATTTGGCTTGGTTGACATCGTTGACCATTGCAGCTTTCAGCTTTATCTTGTTGTTATGGCTTATCAGCCGCTATCTGATATCAGACCATAAAAAGATCCATGGTGTTTATATTCTTCCCGTTTTATCCTTGCTCATTGCCATTTTAGCAGGGCTGGCAGGTTACCGTAATATCTCAACACTGTTGTTTTTTGGAACGGTTAACTCTCTGATTATCATTATTATCTCGTTGCTGATGTTGAGAGTGGCCAATGAGTTTTTTGATAGCATGGACGAAGGCAGGTTGAGGTGGCAGGGCAAACTCAGGCGGGTCATGCACATAGAGCCAGAGAAGGCGTTTCCTGGTGTGTTATGGCTGAGAATTCTTAGTTTCTTTAGTGTTGTACTTATAGCCATAATGGTATTGATGTTTGTGTGGGGAAGTTCCCATCAACATATCTCATCATTGGTTATAGGCTTAAAAGATGGGATTAAAATTGGTAATCTACATCTGGATTTGTTGAATTTGGCCTATGCCTTTTTAGCCTTTGTGGTCATTTTAAGTATTCTGCCATTTATAAAAAACCAGTTACTAGATAGCTGGCTTAAACATAGTAATCTAAGCAGTGGTGCGAAAGATGCTACCAAAACGTTGGTGGGTTACGCAGGTGCGGCTATAGCAGTTTTATGGGCCCTGTATATTGCAGGTGTGAACTTCAAAAGTTTAGCGATCGTTGCAGGAGCCTTGTCGGTTGGTATTGGTTTTGGTTTGCAGAATATTGTTAATAATTTTGTGTCTGGTCTTATTATCTTGTTTGAGCGACCTGTAAGACGGGGCGATTGGATCATGGTGGGAGCAACCGAAGGTATAGTCAAAGATATCAGTATTCGCTCAACAACTATTCAAACATTTAATAAATCTGATGTTATTGTGCCAAATTCCGAGCTGATATCGAATCAGGTCACCAACTGGATGCTTACCAATAATATTGGTCGTCTTCAAGCGTCAGTAGGGGTTGCCTACGGAACTGATGTAGCTACAGTTATTAAAATATTAGAAAGTGTTGCAAGAAGTCATCCCGAGGTCATTAGCGGCCATCAGGATTATCAAATACAAGTATTGTTCCTCGAATTTGGTGAGAGCTCTTTAAACTTTGAACTTCGATGCTTCGTGAAGCACGTAACCAATCGTCTAACAGTGCTTAGCAATATTAATCAGGAAATTGATCGAAAGTTCCGAAAAGCGGGTATTGAAATACCCTATCCACAACGAGATCTCAATATTAAGTCATCGAATATAAGTAGTCTTGACTGAAAGAAGTTGAGGAAAAATAATCGTATAAATCCTGTTTAACACGACACGATGCGCAAGATAACTGCTTAATTTATGATAGGATTAGCCGCGGCCCACCCTCTCTTCTAACACAAATACATTGGATATCTGGTAAATGACACAAGCCAATAATCTAGCAGCCTACTGCTGGTCTATCGCCGACTTACTACGCGGTGATTTCAAACAAAGCCAGTACGGTCGCATCATCCTGCCATTTACCCTGCTGCGCCGTTTAGAATGCGTACTGCAAGACAGCAAAGACAACGTGCTTACGGAGTTCAACAGGCTGCAAACAACAAGTCTGCCAGAAGAAGCGCACGAAAAATTTCTACTTAGAGCAGCTGACCTCAGTTTTTATAACACCTCGCCAATGGATTTATCCAAACTGGGGCAAAATGGCATAAAAGAGAATTTGGAAACCTACATTCAAAACTTCTCAAAAGATGCACGTGAGATTTTTGAATATTTTAACTTTGCAGAATTCATTGCTCAGCTAAACGACGCTGATTTACTGTACAAGGTTATCGAGAAAGTAAAAGCCACTAATCTAAGCCCACAGACGGTGAGTAACCACGACATGGGCTTAGTGTTTGAAGAGCTGATACGTCGCTTTGCGGAAAGCTCTAATGAAACCGCAGGGGAACACTTTACCCCGCGTGATATTGTGCGTTTGACCACGTCCTTAGTATTTATGGAAGACGACGAGGCACTGACCAAAGAGGGGATCATTCGAACGATTTATGATCCAACCGCAGGAACAGGCGGCTTCTTATCTTCGGGTATGGAATACGTTCACGAACTCAACCCGCAAGCAGTGATACGGGCGTTTGGGCAAGAACTAAACCCTGAAAGCTATTCGATCTGCAAAGCGGATATGCTCATCAAAGGCCAAGAGGTGGATAACATCAAGCTTGGCAATACTTTATCCAATGATCAACTCTACGGACACCAGTTTGACTACATGCTTTCTAATCCACCGTTTGGTGTGGACTGGAAAAAGATCGTAGACACCATCAAAGATGAGCACACACAGAAAGGTTTTGATGGGCGTTTTGGACCAGGTTTACCGCGTGTCTCTGACGGTTCTTTATTATTCCTGCTACACCTGATTAGCAAATTACGTGACAATTCAGCGGGTGACGGACAAGGAACTACTAATACAGAGGGTGGCAGGAAGCAGGGTGCGAGCGGAGGTCGTATTGGTATTATCTTAAATGGCTCACCCTTGTTTACGGGAGGTGCGGGTTCGGGAGAGTCTGAAATTCGTCGTTATATCTTAGAAGCTGACCTACTGGAAACCATCGTCGCGCTTCCCACCGACATGTTTTACAACACGGGTATTGCGACCTATGTGTGGATACT
>CACVAY010000135.1 GCA_902727985.1 uncultured Thiotrichaceae bacterium
TATTCGGAGGATTCAACCGTGCCGCGGAGTTTGTTGGCTGAATCCCAGAGGGTTTCTTCGAAGCCTTTTTCGTTTTTCTTCGCTGTTGCTTTTTTTGCCATGCTCGCCTTGTTCCTTGTATTTTATTTACCCTATTCATCAGTGCAAGCCCACTAGATATTGAAGGTATATTACGACACACAGCGATAAATTCTCAAGAAAATTAGTGGGTTTCTTACTTTTCTTTGCTTTTATTCTTGCGGGGCGCGACTGAAGTCGCGATTCCGGTAGTGTGGTCTTGAGTCTTTGTTCATGATGAACGAATATGAATGTGACAGGCATAAAAAAGCAGCTAGAGGATTAACCTGTAGCTGCTTTTCGTATATGGCGCGCTGGGGAAGATTCGAACTCCCGACCCTCTGGTTCGTAGCCAGATACTCTATCCAACTGAGCTACCAGCGCGTTGTGAGGTCGGCATTATCCGTGTTTCTGTATTAAGGTCAAGTGAAATCATCAGGTTTTTTTGCTCTTTTTCTATCGTGCAATTTGCGGCATGATGGGGATATGCTGTCACGAATATTTCTCTTACTAAAACCTCTACTGGCTATTGCGCTACTATGGGCATTGAACTTGCCATTGAGCGCAAAAGAGCCATTTATAAAAATTGGCATCCTTAATCATTCTGGACAAAGTGAATCTGAGATCATTAATGCGTGGTCACCATTTATTGATTATTTGGCCATGAAACTGCCTGGTTATGATTTCGATATTGTTCCCTTAGGCTATTATGAGTTAGAGGCCGTGGTGAGTAATCAACAGGTAGATTTTGTATTAGCCAATCAAGCGTTGCTCGCTAATCTACAAGCACAGTCGTTGATTGTTAAAATGAGCAGGCTGAATACGATGATTGGTGATGAGATCATTGATGAATACGGTGGGGTGATATTCACCCGTAGAGATTCCCCCATAAAAACACTGAAGGATCTTCATAAAAAAACCTTAGTTGCCATCAATGAGAATGCGCTTGGTGGATTTCTGGCAGCCGCAGATACCTTGCAAAACAATGGCCTTGACCCATTTGGCAATGAGCTCTATAGAGAGTTTGTGGATTCTCCGCGCTCTGTTGTTGATGCGGTGCTCGCTGACAGGAATAAAGTGGGCACCTTGCGTACGGGGTTTTTCGAACAACTGATACAAATGCGCCTCATTCATGAAGATGATTTCACTATTATTAACCCCCAGGATCATGGCTATCCATTATTGCTCAGCACCAAACTTTTTCCAGAATGGGCATTGGCGAGATTACAACATATTGATGCAAAACTTGCTGACCAGCTCACCTTATTATTACTGAGAATGCAAAGTAGCTATCTGCCTTTTTATTCAACAGGGGAGGTTTTCTGGTCATTGCCTTCTGATAACAGTTCCGTCGAAACGCTACTCAAAAAGTTTCTGTTACCGCCATTTACCAAGCCTCCCGTTGTTAGTTTAGGCAGCTTTATCGCGCGTTATTGGTACTGGGTTTTGCTGGGTATCCTGCTTACGCTAAGCTCCACGTTGATTGCCATTGCATTGGTGCGAAGAAATCAACGGCTGGAAAGAGCTAAGCAACGTTTGGAACGCCAGAATGCACTCATACTCAGTTCGGTTGCTGATGGTATTTATGGGGTGGATACCCATGGGAAATGCACCTTTGTCAATCAGTCGATGACTCTGATGACAGGGTGGAAGCAAGAGGATTTAACGGGTAAGAAGCTGCAACCCTTGCTACATCATTCAAATAGCGATGGCAGCCCTGCTTCCGTCGAAGCATGCCCAATGTATGCCTCCTTTAAAGATAACCAGCCGCATTATGTGAGTGAGGATATCTTTTGGACGCATGACCAGCAAGCAATGCCTGTGGAATACAGCAGTACACCTATTCGCGATATACAAGGTGAGACTATTGGTGGTGTAGTGGTTTTTCGTGATATCACCGAGCGCAAACAGGCTCAAGAAAGGCAGGCCAACCACCAAACACAGTTAACTCACGTAGCAAGACTCAGTTTATTGGGAGAAATGGCCTCTGGCATTGCCCACGAACTCAATCAGCCATTAACCGCTATTGCTATGAATGCTCAGGCTTGTGTGCGCATGCTGGATGAGAAAAACCCTGACATTAATGAGTGTGCGGATATTTTAGAAACCATTGCTGGACAAGCAGAACGAGCGGGGTCTGTTATTACGCAAATTCGCCGTTTGGCGCATAAGGAGTTGCCCAATAAGAAAGCGGTTAGCGTAAGTCTCATCCTTGAAAATGTGACGAACTTTATGCTGAGGGATTTTCAACAACACGATATTAAGTTCAAGGTCATTAAACCTGCCGATGATATATTCGTCATTGCTCAACAAATACAATTGGAACAGGTCTTACTCAACCTTCTTCGTAATGCCTCAGATGCGCTAATTGAGATACCTGCTGAAGATCGCACGCTAAGTGTTATCATTAAAAGGCTAAGTGATAGACGCGTTACAATATCTGTGGCTGACAATGCATTTGGTATTATAAAAGAACTGCAAGATGAGCTATTTAATCCCTTTATTACCACCAAAGCATCAGGACTGGGTTTAGGGTTGTCGATTTCACAAGGTATTATTGAAGCTCATGGTAGTCGAATCCGTGTTTCTTCTGAACCAGGAGATACGGTATTCTCCTTTGAGTTACCCATTCATCATTAGAGAGTTTGTATGCAGGATACTGAAACCGTATTTATCATTGATGACGATGACGAAGTTCGTCATGCGCTGCGTCGTCTTATGGTCTCGATTGGACTGAACGTTATCGTCTACGCAAGTGCTAATGAATATCTGGAGCAATTCAACGCACAGATACCCGGCTGCATACTGTTAGATATCCGTATGCCAGGGATGAGCGGCTTGGCACTCCAAGAGCATTTACAAACTTTCCCTTTATCACCACCTGTGATTATTATTACAGGGCATGGTGATGTGCCAATGGCTGTTCAAGCGATTCAAAATGGTGCCATCGACTTCATCCAAAAACCTTTTAATGATCAGTTACTGCTCGAGAGCATTCATAAAGCGATTGAAATTGATGCGACCCAACGTGGCAGGGCTTTACGCAAAGCGGTGATCCAAGAGCGCGTTGATCTTCTAACTGACCGTGAAACACAGGTTATGGAGCAAGTAGTTGCTGGTAAGCGCAATAAAGTGATTGCTTTTGACTTAGGCATTACTCAATCAACAGTTGAAGCACATCGAGCGAAGGTGATGGAGAAAATGCAGGCAAAAACCTTATCCGATTTGATGCGTATGCTATTGAGTATTGATAGCCCTGATACCTGAGCCTAGCGCCTTATTTTCCGTACAACACTGGCTATTTTAGGGGAAAACCCCAATCTCATTTCCTACATTTTCCAATAGTAACTCAGCCTATATTCCTGAATAATCGATTTCGTTCATATCTTAATGAGGAGTACACGTATGAAACGTAGAATGTTTATTCAAGGATCTCTAGCAGCGGGTGTTGCTGGAATCGCAGCACCTGCTGCAATGGCAAAATGGTCAGCTGACACATTTGAAGCAAAAGGCATGGATGCAACCATCGCTGCAATGGGTGCTGGTGAAGCTGAAGCATCTGACAAAATCAAAATCAAAGCACCAGAAATCGCTGAGAACGGCATGGTTGTTCCTGTTCAAATCAAAAGCGAAATCGAAGGCACGGAAACAATCAGCCTTCTAGTTGCTGAAAATGGCACACCTCTGACAGCAACCTTTACGCTGGGTGAAGGTGCTGCTGCTGATGTGAAGAGTCGCATCAAAATGGGTAAAACTTCAGACGTAATCGCGATGGTTACTGCGGGTGGAAAGACGTACAAAAACCACGTATCTGTTAAAGTAACTAAAGGCGGCTGTGGCGGTTAAGCCAGGAGATAATCATGAGCACTATTAAATTACGTACAAAAGAAAAAGAAGGCATGATCCAAGTTAAAGCTTTGATCAAGCACCCAATGGAAACTGGTCTTCGTAAAGACAGTAAGACTGGCGAAAAAATTCCTGCGCATTATATTCAGGAAGTAGTTATTACCAAGAACGGTACACAGGTTCTTCAAGCTGATTGGAACGGTTCTGTTTCTAAGAACCCTTACCTGGCATTCTCTGTAAAGGGTGCTGCTGGTGATAAAATCAAGCTTAGCTGGAAAGACAATACTGAAAAGTCTGACGAAGTAGAAGCAACAGTTTAAGTCTAATTGTTGTTTACATAACCCTATTCGATTAACGTCGAATGGGGTTGTTTTATTCTTTGCTGATCAAAATTTAACCCACCGACTTAATTTCAACAACCTTCCCCACCCCCAACTTATCTTCAAGCGAAGCTTTCCCCCAACCGTGTCCGTAAATGACTTCATAGCTCAGTGGATATAAACCATCTTTAGTACGAAATTTTTCATAAGCTTTTTCGAGTTTTCGAATCGTTTGCCGACCTGTTAATCCTTTGGGTCTTGTCGTCAGTGCATTATTAGCACCTATCATTTTTAAATCTTTCAGAAGTAGCTGCACACTGCTGTATGTGAGTGTAATCATTTCCATATCGACAACAGGCTGTTCAAAACCGGCTGTTAACAAGGTGTCAGCCACATCATGCATATCAATAAAAGGGTGAGTATGCGCCTGATCATCAACATCCTGCCAAGCCAAATTTAATTCTTTTAAGGTATCAGGGCCAAAGGTTGAGAATGAGAATAAACCCTCACTTTTTAGCACACGATTGATACCTGTAAAGGTTTGCTGAAGATCATCGCACCACTGCAACATTAAACTCGAAATCACGCAATCAAAGGCATTATCTTTAAAAGGCAAACTCTGAGCATTACCACAAATCACTTGAGGCTTACGGAACCACCCACCTTGCTGCTTTGTGACGTGACACATTTTAGGAGACAAATCGATTGCAGTTAGGAAGGCTTGCTTGTCATGATCCAAGAGTTTTTTTGTGACATAACCCGTGCCAGAACCAAGATCCAAAATGAGCTCGGGGCTTTTCTGGATATACTCGAGACGTTCCAATAAACGATCAGCAACTTCTCTTTGTAAAATCGCCGCTTCATCATAAGTGACACTTGAACGATCAAAACTGTGTCGCACTTGCTTGTAATCGTAGGAAAATGATTTACTCATGGTAATTTTGCTTTGAGTGTTGATAACACGGTTTCAGGTTCTGATATAAAAGGTGCATGTCCGGCGTCTTTGAAAATTTCAATCGTAGAGTGTGGGTAAAGACATTGAATTGCCTCCGCTGCAGCAACGGGCACTATACGATCTTTTGCACCGAACAACCAAGTCATTTCACATGCCAATTCATAGGGGCGTAAATCCGTATCTAGCAGTAACTGCATACCTTGTCTAAGCGCTTGTGGGTTCGGTGGAAAGTTCAAAATTCCCTCTTGAAACTGGCGACTAAACTGTTTGCTATTTTTGGTACCAATAAATTGTAAGGCTAAAAATTGTTTAACGGTTTTTTCGTAATCACTTTCGAGTGATTGCTGAAAACGATCCATCACATCTTGCGGCATTGCTGCTTGCCAGTCATCACGCTGTCTAAAACAAACCGTTGAAGCAATAAGCACTAGTTTTGTGCACACATCAGCATGATGTTTTGCCAATGCTTGGGCTACTAAACCACCTAATGACCAACCAATAACCGTTACAGGTTGTAAGATTTCTGCGGCAAGTAAATCTGCAATTTGCTTCAGAGACTCAAGTGATACGTTTGTTACATCACCATGCCCCGGTAAATTAACATAACCCACGGTATTATTTTCTTCTAGTGCTTTACCGATATCGGCCCAGACTTGGCTGTTCATACCCCAACCATGTATAAGCAAAACGGTCGGGCCTGCTCCAGAAAATTTTATCAATCTGTTGTTCAACTAAATCATTCCAATTGCTAAGATTACGAATTGTACGCAACTATTTTCAGATTACCCATGATTTTTCATGAGCATCACTAATCACAGATTTCAGCTACATCTATCCTAAATAATGAGTTTGCACGTATGGACAACCTATTTTTTCACATTCTATTAGTCGTTATAGCTTATCTTTTAGGGTCAATTTCAACTGCTATCATTACGTGTAAACTGATGGGATTAGAAGACCCACGCACCGTCGGTTCTGAAAATCCAGGTGCAACCAATGTCTTACGTTTTGGAGGTAAGAAAGCCGCTTTCTTTACTTTATTAGGCGACATACTCAAAGGACTTGTACCCGTTTTAGTAGGGCATGCATTAGGCTTGCAAGATAAATGGTTAATGATGATAGGAGTAGCAGCTTTTCTTGGGCATGTATACCCCGTCTACTACCATTTCAAGGGGGGGAAAGGTGTTGCGACTGCCATTGGTGTATACCTTGCTTTGCACTTCTGGGCGGGGCTTGCGGTTGTAGCTACTTGGCTATTTGTTGCAAAAGTTCTGAAAATATCATCACTTTCAGCACTGGTGGCGACGTTGTTAGCCCCGTTATTCTTCTATTTTATTTCCGCTAGTGTTCCGTTTGCAATCGGTACTGCGGTAATGACCGTACTTATTTTCTGGCGTCATCAAAGCAATATTCAGAACCTGCTGTCCGGAAAAGAAGGCAAGATTGGTACGGATAAAAAAGAATAAGGCGTTATTCAGATTTTTGAAGTGCTTGGTAATGACGCTTTTGATAACGCATATATCCTAACCATTTATGTAAAAAACGATTCAATCGCCAACGGCACAGTAACATTTCATCCAGTTGCAACGAATGATCATTAGACTTTTTCCGTGTTCCTGTCAGCTTGCATTGCTTGCTGATAACCTCAGCTTGCCGTGAATCATGATAAATACGCACCACCAGGTCTGGGCGGCGCGTTGCTTCTTCCGTATCGAAAATATAATTCAACATACACGTCGTCGTGTGGGCAGATTGCTCCAAGACTTTTAGCTCTATGGGGATAGAATCCCCTTCAGCCAAAATCATTCCTGATTGTATTTGTCTAATATCTCCACAAATGAGGCGTAGGCGTATATAATTGGATTCATACATTTCCATCAAATCGGCAAAACTCCGAGGATGTAATTGTGCTTTTTTTTGTTTCGTTTTGGCTAACATTAAACTATCGTAACACATCATTTTTTTAATAAAAATCATCTGAGACTTATGGAAATTATAACGACTAGAACTACTCCTTTTAATGATCAAAAACCAGGCACATCAGGATTACGAAAAAGCGTCAAACATTTCAAAGCTGATAACTACCTGCAAAACTTTGTTCAATCCATATTCAATAGCATTGAAAAAATAGAAGGTTCGACATTAGTCTTAGGTGGCGATGGACGATATTTTAATCGTGAAGCTATACAGATTATTTTACGTATGGCTTATGCCAATGGTGTTCAAAAAATGATTTTGGGACAAGGCGGGTTACTCTCAACACCTGCAACGTCGCATGTTATTCGTAAATACGAGGCTACGGGCGGCATCTTGTTAACAGCCAGTCACAACCCTGGTGGCCCAGATGGTGATTTTGGTATTAAGTACAATGTTTCAAATGGTGGCCCTGCTCCAGAAAAAATCACCGATTCCATTTTTGAATCATCAAAAAATATTACCGAATACAAAACATCATCGGCGATAGATGGATTTTCTATTGATAAAATTGGCACGTTTGATTTCCACGAAATGACTGTCGAGATTATCGACTCAGTGACAGACTATGCAGATCTTATGCAAGAACTGTTTGATTTCGAAAAAATCACCGCTTTGATTGCCTCAGATACTTTCACCTTCTGCTTTGACGCCATGCACGCTGTGACTGGACCATATGCTGAAGACATCTTTGTAAACCGCTTAGGGGCACCACGCTCAGCCTTGATGAACACTCAGCCCTTGATGAACTTTGGTGGTAAACACCCTGATCCTAATTTAACGACAGCGAAAGAGTTGGTTGCCAAAATGTTTGCCAAAAATTCGGCACCCAATTTTGGTGCCGCTTCTGATGGTGATGGTGATCGCCATATGATTTTGGGTGATTACTTCTTCGTGAACCCAAGTGACAGCCTCGCGATATTGGCTGCTAATGCAGATAAAATCCCAGCATACCAGGATGGTATTAAAGGCATTGCGCGCTCGATGCCAACCAGTCAAGCTGCTGACAAAGTTGCTAAGAAACTGGGTATCGAATGTTATGAAACACCAACAGGATGGAAGTTCTTTGGTAATCTTCTAGATAACGACAAGATTACTTTTTGTGGTGAGGAAAGCTTTGGTGGAGGAGCTTCCCATATCCGTGAAAAAGATGGCCTTTGGGCAGTATTATTCTGGTTAAATCTCATCGCAGTTAAGCAGGACTCAGTTGAGAATATCGTTCGTCAACACTGGGCCAATTATGGTAGGAATTATTATTCACGCCATGACTATGAAGCGATCCCGACCTCGCAAGCCGAGGAAATTATGGCGCATTTGAAACAAAGTCTTCCACTGCTTCCCGGTTCTCAGTTTGGCAAGTTACGTATCAACAAAGTTGATAACTTTGCCTATCATGATCCTATTGATAACTCAATCAGTGAAAACCAGGGTATCCGAATCATCTTTGATGATGAGTCACGTATCGTCTATCGCCTATCGGGAACAGGAACTGAAGGCGCAACTCTGCGAATATATCTTGAGCGCTATGAGAATGATGTGGACAAGCATGACCTGGATACACAAGAAACACTTGCCGAGATTATTGCTGTTGCCAATAAGTTATCACAGGTGAAAAAAATCTCTGGACTGAATTACCCGACGACTATCGTATAGTATTTACAATGAACAATTTGAGTATCGGTGTAATCTCTCGATACTCAAACCACTGCCCACCTAACGGACGGTTCCTACCAATAAGTAATAATCGTCGCCCACAAACCTCATTCAGGTATAAAGTGGGATGCTCTTTTCAAATAATCAGTAATATACTGTACATTTAGTCATCTAGGTGTATATTTTTTGTTCGCCTCACAGTAAGAATGTGTTAATGTTCGGGCAGAAGAACTATAACAAAAACATATTCATTATTTATTGGGCAAAGTTAGGAGTTTCAATTGAAAAAAATCTTGAAAAAGACGTTTGGCGCAGCAGTTATTTTATCAGCATTTGCAGTTTCATCAGCACAAGCGATGACCAACCTTAAGGGTGAACAATCACATATATCATCATATGCTGGTAAAGGAAAATGGCTTGTTGTTCAAGTCTGGAAATCGGATTGCAAGATGTGCAATACCGCCATGCCTGATCTCGTTAAGTTTGCAAACAAACTTCCAAATAGCACCGTTGTAGGCGTTACGCTAGACACGAACAAAAATGCCATTAATGCTTTTAACAAGCGTCACAAGGTACACTTCCCTACACTTAAATCCTCAGTTCAAGAAATGAATGGCTATTTAAAACAAATAGCTGATGAGGGTTTAACAGGTACACCCACTTACCTTATTTATTCTCCAAATGGCCAATTAAAAGCAATGCAACCTGGTCTGGTTCCTGCGGCTAGTATTTATAACTTTCTCAATCAGCAGTAGCACTTGGGCTTCGTAGTATAAACGTTTTTCTCACGCAATATTTTTTCATATTGCGTGAGCATCAAACCACTGGCACATTATCACTACTCCGTGTTTTCAATATTCGTCAAGTTGCTTGTGATACCGTATAATCGTTAAAATGACTTCAATAACTAACGTTACATAACTTCCACTACACTAAACATTGGTAAACTAATGCATATCACACCCTGTGATAATGTTTACCAGAATCATGAAAATAGTTATTTTTCATAATGCAATCAATTATATACATGGAATCTCTTCAGCCCTTACAGTTTTTCTCTACCGCACAGTTTCCCTGTTCGTATATTCCGGGAAGAATCGCTCGTAATTGCGTTATTGACCCTGATTTCGATATGGATAATAAGGTTTACGCAGATCTTATTAAATGCGGATTCCGAAGAAGTGGCTCACAGGTTTATAGACCACAGTGCGCGCCCTGTAAGGAGTGCATCTCCACACGCATTATTGTCGATGAATACATGCCTAATCGCAGCCAACGCAGGAATTGGAAGAAAAACTATTCTGAGGTTACTGTTTTAGTTAATGATCAAGGTTTTAAAGAAGAATATCGCGAACTTTATGAGCAATACGTTCAGGATCGTCATGCCAATACCAGCACGGACGGAGTAGAAGAATTCTTCGGCTCAGAATGGTGTAATACACACTATCTCGAATTTCATTGGGATAAACGTCTGATCGGTGTAGCTGTTGTCGATGTACTTGAAAACGAACTATCCGCAGTATATACACTCTTTGAGCCTGGAATAGGCAATAAAATTGGTTTAGGTACTTTCGCGATTATGTGGGAGCTTGAGTATGCAAAAACACTAAAAAAGAAATATTTATATCCAGGATATTGGATTGAAGACTGTAAAAAGATGAATTATAAAACTAACTTCAAGCCAATTGAAGGTTATGTTGATGGTTATTGGAGAATGTTAAAAAAATAGTTTCCTTCTGACGAATGCCTAAGCCGCTATTAACTAGCGGCCTTAGCAAGAATTACTGAATATTATAGTGTGATTAGATCAAACCTTTTGCGGCAGCCTTTAAGGTCTCACCAATTTCTGGATGTCGGAAGCCATACACAAGATTAGCTTTCATATACCCTTCTTTAGAGCCACAATCATGACTCTGACCGGTAATATGACAGGCATTCACCGTTTCAGAATCCATCAACATCGCAATTGCATCTGTTAACTGAATTTCATTCCCAGCACCACGTGGTGTGTTACGTAAATGCTCCCAGATTGTTGCTGACAACACATAACGACCAACTACTGATAAATTAGAAGGTGCTTCTTCAACAGGAGGCTTCTCAACTACTGCTGTCATTGGCGCATATTCTCCTTCATTAACAGTTACACCACTGATATCAACAACACCATAACTACTGACTTTTTCCATTGGAACTGGCTCTACCATAATTTGGCTTTGCTCGTTGCCAGCGAAATCACTGAGCATTCTAGCAAGATTATCTTTAGCCAGATCAGATTCCATATTGTCGATAAGCACATCAGGCAACAATACCGCAACAGGGTTATCACCCACTACAGGGTGTGCGCATAAAACAGCATGACCAAGACCTTTTGCTTCAGACTGGCGAACCGCTGTAATCGAAACGTGATCAGGAATCGTTTCTTGAACGGCTTTCAGCAATGCTGTCTTGTTCTTATTTTCAAGACTGGTTTCTAGTTCAAAGTTGGTATCGAAATGGTTTTCAATGGCGGCTTTGCTTGAATGAGTGACTAAAACAATTTGTTCGATACCTGCGGCTACACATTCTTCAACAATATACTGAATCAGTGGTTTATCAACAACGGGTAACATCTCTTTTGGTATTGCCTTACTTGCTGGAAGCATACGTGTGCCGAATCCTGCGACTGGAATAACTGCTGTGGTAATTTTTGAATTCATATTATTATAAAAAGTCCCTATAAGTTTGTGGCGATATTATAAATCAATACTGTTAGTGGGGCATGCTGTTTATTATCTTTCGATAATAACTATGCGTTATCATAAAGAAAAAGGCCACTTTCTATAAAAATAGCAAATGGCCTTGCTTTACCCTTTTAAATACACTTAGCATTAACTAGTAGGGAGAAGTACAAGCTGCATCTAATCCATAAGGGCTTTTCTGATTGGGCGCAGAAGTTTCGACATTAGAAATATCATCAGCAGCAATATCTAAAATAAACTCTGTCTGTTCAATATACTCACTTCCATTTACAAACGTTGTCGCGGTTAAACGCTGCGCACTCCACAATGCCTCGCTTTTGTTATATTGAATGCTAATAGTAAGACTGCCATCCTCCCCTGTTACGCCACTTCCAGTGAGCACTGCTGCGGCATTGGTGGGATCAAGCTTTCCATTATGATTAATATCTTCAGCAGCATCCAGGGTACTAGTGGTGTCTAATACACCATTTTTATTCAGATCTTCATCAGTATCTAAGAAACCATTTCTATTCGTGTCTTCAGTCTGTAAGATACCATCTCCATTCGTATCTTCCGTATCAAGAACTCCATTTCTATTGGTATCTTCAGTTTGTAAGATACCATCTCCATTAGTATCCTCCGTATCAAGGACTCCATTTCCGTTAATATCTTCTCCATCATCTAAAATACCGTTACGGTTTACATCTTCAATAGTTAATAAACCATCACCATCTGTATCTTCGGTGTCGAGAAAATTATTACCGTTAATATCTTCAAAATCCAGAATACCGTTACGGTTTACATCTTCGTGTGTGTCTAGAAAACCATTCTTATTTACATCTTCATCTGTAAATGCATTGATATCCAAGATCCCATTTCCGTTAAAGTCTTCACCCTCATCTAAAATACCATTATTGTTATAATCTTCATTAATAACATCCAAAACACCATTTCCGTTAAAGTCTTCAGTCACATCAGAAGTGCCATCATAATCAATATCCTCAGCAGGACAACCTACTGAGCCATCTGCTTTTCTTGAATAACTAACAGCCCATTTGTCTGCTTTTCCATCATTATCCGTATCAACTGCAACCATTTCACCTTTATAATACCAGATCGGATTAACCTTAAAGTCAACTCTTTGATTAGCGATCGGATTACCCGCATTGTCTGTAACAATCACACCATAGTCTTTCTGGTAAAAAACACCGTTAGATGCAACCAAATTATCCCCACCGAGCGCAATTCGCGCTGCCTCTCCTCCTACCGTGAGGGTTGTTATAACGGTATTACTCCCATCGGTATCATTAACAATATCAGCTAGACCTAAACTATTTGCTAAAGACGTCGTGATTATGACCCCGTCTTTCTCACTGGTTGCATTTCCTGCGGTATAAACCACGCTCGCGCGCCCTAAAGAGTCAGTCAAAGCTTCTGACGAACTTAAAACACCATTTACGACGTCATTAACAGAAAATAAGACACGCTGATTTTTCACCGGATTATCGCTAAAGTCTCTCACCTTAGACACAATGGTACTACTTTCTGATGCTTTAATAAGTGAAGGGTCTGCTTGTGTAATAAGGTAAGCTGCTTCTGTAGCTACAAATTCTAAATTATCAATAACAGCCGTTAGTCCATTGCTCGTAGTTGCAGTGATGACAACACTGCCAGCACGATTAGAGCTAATATCAAATGTTGCTTCACCAGCATCATTTGTCATGACAGATGTAATTGTTCTTTCACTTCCAGTCTCTCTTAGTATTCCACGCGTCGAACTCAGGGTAATCGTTTCAGCTGACTTAGGGGTGTCATTTTCTTTTAGAGTCAATGTAAGCGTTTTATTAGCGTTTAAATTGACCTCAATTTTATCATCTAAACTCAGAGGAGTGTTTTTTGCCTCTAAAGTAAATACATCACCAGAAACTTCAATCGCCTGCTCATCCTCGGCTCCTAATGCATTGACAGCAATCACACATGTGCCGCCCGAGTTCCCCGTAACCTGATAGGATAACTCACCTTTAGCATCAGTTTGAT
>CACVAY010000136.1 GCA_902727985.1 uncultured Thiotrichaceae bacterium
ATTAACTTTCAGGATCAGATTCAGCCCGGCACTTTTGAACATGCACTACATTATCTGGTCGATAATAAGCTTGATTTATCGGCGTTTGATGCGCTTTACAAGAATGATAACAATGGTCGTCCGGCTTATGATCCCGCGATTCTGCTCAAGATTATAGGGTTTTTCTACAGCCTCGTTAGCTGCAAACCCCTGAACAGTAACAATCTCTTCGAAAAGTAGAAAGCTGTATTCATATACGCTATCATTGACACATGGTCGTTACTATTGATACAAATATTTTAATAGCCGCTCTTTTGAGTAAGAATGGCGCATCTCATCAAATATTGAGGTTAATAATCGCTGAAAAGCTCAAACTTGCTTTATCTACAAATGTGTTATTGGAATATGATGATGTAACTAAAAGAGATGAAATACTCAAGAAGTCAAAATTTAATAGAGAGCAAGTAGAAGATGTCCTTGATTTACTGGCACTACTCGCTCATAAGCATGAAATATATTTTAGGCTTCGCCCTAATTTAACGGATGAAAAAGACAATTTATTTGTAGAGTGTGCTTTTGCTAGCAACAGTGAATACCTTGTTACATCAAATATTCGTGACTTTAAAAAGGGTGAGCTTAAAGGGTTCGGTTTCACCGTAGTAACGCCAAAAAAATTTTATCAGACGTGGAGAAAAAACAATGAGTAAAACACAGGTTGTTACCCTCAGAGTTCCTCTTGATCTAAAAAAACGCTTAGAGTCAGAGGCTCAACTTCAAGGTGTGTCAATGAATAGTTTAGCTAATTATTTACTAACAACACAAATCAGCCAACTTGAATCTCTTTCTACAATTGAAGCAAGAATGGCAAATAAAAGTTATGCCTCTTTAAAATCAAGAGTAAATAACATACTTGATTCTGTTCAAGAAAATAAAAAAATCCCAAATTGGGACTCACTGAATTAACAATAATACCCTGTGTTAGTTGTTGAATTTGCTGAAAACTACCAATATCAGCTAATCGGGTAGTCCAAAGGAACCTCCCTTTTAGGTGAGCTGGTTTTGCTTCAAATACGTTCTAATAATAAGTTACATCAATGACCCAGCTATATCCTTGCTTATTAATTCAGGTTTTATTAAGCTTCCAGTAACGGCTTTTGATCCTATTGGAAGAATCATGCAAAAAAAAATCTTACTACCTCTATTCCTACTTAGCAGCACCATCATTTTTACGGGCTGTAGTAGTAATAACACCTCGATGAACATCCCGCGCTTTGATACATCAGCGTTAAATTTAAATCGTTTTAAAAAATACCCAGAAGCAGAACCACCTAAAAATCAGAAATACCCTGCTGCACTACCTTTAAGGCGTACCAACAACACTTGTCCACCCAATGCAATTGCATCGCGAGGTGTACAAAAAAACCATAAACCAGCCGCTACACCACCACCGACTCGTACACTCACTAGACCACCGGTTCGAACCGTTGCTAATCGCACTGTTGCTCCATCTCAACCAAGAATTGTGCGGGCATCTTATAATCCTGCTCCACAGCCACAAGCCGTTCAGAATAGGATGAGCTCGGCACAGGCATCGTCACAACTATTTAATGCCGCTAAAAGTGGGAATGCACAGCAAGTCGCTTTACTCTTGCAGCAAGGCGCAAATCCTAATCAATCCAATGGAAATGGAGAAACAGCATTACATGCAGCTGCCTCTGTGGGAAATGCAGGGACAATTCGACAACTCGTATTAGCGGGTGCGAATGTGAATGCTGCTACGGTACAAGGCTGGACGCCTTTACATACTGCTGCCCGTTTTGGTCATACAGGGTCAGTACAAACCTTGCTAAGTATGGGAGCTAATCGTTATGCACGCAACTCATCCGGGAAAACTCCAGGCCAATTGGCACGTGCTGCTAATCAGAATATCACCGCAAACCAGCTTGGCGGATAGCATCTCGTTAAGCTAGCATTAAGAAAAATTTGTTTTTTAGTCAACCAATGCTATTAACCAGCGTTTTTAAGGTTACAACAGGCAATTAGTTTTCCTGTTTTGCTTGCAAGGAAGCTTAATTGAAAAAGGATCCGGCCCTATCTCTCATGATAGGGCTTTTTTTTGTCTGCTGTTGCGCATCAACACCCAATCATTCTCAAGCCTGACTGACGCTTTTCTGACACAACTGATTAAATAGCTTGTCTTGCAATTGATCCATACCACCACTATATTAGATAACACTAATATTAATAATCGGTATTCATTATGATCTTTAAACAGCTATTTGACGATGACACATCAACACTCACCTATATTCTTGCAGATGCAGTAACTCGTGAGGCCGTAATTATTGACCCTGTTTATGGACAAGCCGGACGTGACTTGGAAGCTCTGGAAGAATTAGGTGCAACACTTAAATACATTGTAGAAACACATGTGCATGCTGACCACATAACGGGCGCCAAAGCTCTAAAAGAAGCCACTCATGCGAAATTTGTTTCGGGTAAAGACTCTGGGCTAACTTGCGGTGATATTTTAATTGATGAAGGCGAAGTCATGCATTTCGGGAATGAAGTGCTGTATGCAATAGCAACACCAGGCCATACTGCTGGATGTACAACTTACCGATGGAGAAATCGTATTTTCACAGGTGATGCGCTACTGATTGATGCTTGCGGTAGAACCGATTTCCAACAAGGTGATAATGAAAAGCTTTATGACAGCATCCAAAAGATACTCTCTTATCCTGATGAGTTCCTCATTTACCCCGGTCATGATTACAATGGACGCAGAGTCAGCAATATTGCGCAGGAGAAAGGCATTAATCCTTATATAGCAGGTGTAACAAAAGAGCAATTCATTGAGAAAATGAACAAGCTCAATTTACCAAAACCAGCAAAAATCGATATTGCTGTTCCAGCCAATGAATATTGTGGGGATGCAGATGCTGCTGGCATTAATACCGCAAATATTCCACACAGCATCTAATCACACGTAGCACAAATAGCAGAAGGAACTAAAAATAATGTCAACACGCTATATCCCATGGGGCCCTTGGTCTACTACTGGCTTTACCCTACTTATATTTTTAGGCTTTCTTGTTGGTCAAATCATTGGCATTGGCGTTTTTAGTTACTTTGCAACCTTTGGCAATGATTCGGCCGATATTCTTAACTATGCCTTGGAGTTGAGCAATACTGGGAAAGGCGTCATTGTTTCCTTTATTCCAGGGGCAATCATTGGCGTGTTGATGACCTTCTGGTTTGTAAAAATTCGCAAGATAAATACCCTTACCGACTACCTCCATCTACATCCTCCACGCATACTTTCTGTATTCTTTTGGCTGGGTGTATTGCTGCTATTCGCTGTGACCTCAGAATTTCTGGCACGCTATCTTGAACGTGACATCCCTGCCTGGATGACTGATATTTATGAAACCGCAGGATCACTTCCACTTCTCTGGATAACACTGGTTGTCGCCGCCCCGCTTTTCGAAGAAATATTAGTGAGAGGGTTTATGCTTGAAGGGTTTCGACATACCCGCTTAGGGGATTTCGGAGCAGTGTTACTGACTGCTGCTTTATGGGCAGCAGTTCACATTCAATATGAGTTTTTCGAGATTTTTACCATTTTTATCATCGGTATTATTCTTGGCTATGCACGCTTAAAAAGCGGCTCCTTGTATACACCAATCATCCTACATGCTGTGATGAACTTCATCGCAACATTGCAGATAGCACTCCTGCAATCCACTTAAGCCCCTATTCGAAGATCTGGCGAGCATGCAACGCTTGAACAGGTCTGCTGTTTGGTGTTTTTAAGGCTTTTTTGATTTTCGTGAGTTGCGCAGCAGATACTTTCATGGGTTGTTTAAGTACAAACCAACGAACACCCTCTGTACAAGGTGGTGTGGTTAATGAACCATTATAGCGATAATAACTATCCAACTTTTGTGTCATCTCAATAGGACGCAAGGCTTTTGCAGACAAGCGTTCTGACTTCCCTGCTTCCATTGGTAACTGTTCCCACAATTTATTGATTGTATGATCTGCTTCGCCTGGCACAAACATCATTGAAACAATAGCAACTTCTCCGTCTTTAGTCTCATGATGGAATAGAGCTTCCATCGGGAATGCTTTACCGTTTACCATCGTTTGACTCGGCGTGTGGAATTCGAAAAATTTGAGTTCAAACTCCTGATCATCAGCCAAGATATCACTCCCCATCCCCAGTTTGACCCGAATCGCTTTGCCTGTATTTGTAATTTCATGTGGCATTAACATACCGTAGTTGAATTTAATAGGCTGTAAATTGGCATTTACCGCTTTCGCGGTTTCGATATTCACTGGCGATTGGTTTTTACCCGAATGACAAGCTACATTTTCCTCGGATAATGCTCCCCACTGAGCAGGCCCTGTATTCCCTTCGTATGACCAATCTTTAGCCGTCAAATGTGTGGAAGCAAAAAGAACTGACAAAGCAATTGCGGGCGTAAAAATTCGATATTTCATCGTTAATCCTAAAAATTACTGGAAAACATGACAGAGGTATCTATCATTTTGGTCATTTATACTCTGTGTAACGGTTTCTATAAACCAAAGGTTTTGAATGAGTCAGGTGAGAAGTTACCATCATTGAATGGAATCCATTTACCGAACCAACCATCATTTTTGCGTTTACGCTCACTAACCGCTTCAATAATAGCTTGACGTCCGGGAACTGAGATATAATTTGCATTGGCAACGTCGTATTTAATCTTTGCGTATGTTCCCTTGAAGGTATGACTACGTACGATACCATCTGGCGCCAGATAACGAATAGCGGCGCTAAAGTCATCGTCATCAAATTGTTTGACCATGAGTCCATCATAGCCTTTACCCAGCATATTTTGACGGTATTCCATTTGTTTTTCAGTTAATGGATATTCTTGTGAGCCCAGTTTGACATTGATATTTGAGACTTCACCACCACGCACAATCTTTAATTTCACCATATTATCGGGCTTATCTTCGCGCACGAGCTTAATAAATACCGTTGGATGAGTCAGCGGTTTTCGATTGTAAGAAATGATAATGTCATTTTCCTGAAGCCCCGCATCCTTACCCGGTGATACTTCACCAAAACCCGTCACCAGAATCCCTTGGCCAACCGTTATATCATCAGGTATTTGTGCTGCTAATTGTTCACTCAACACATCGACTTTCATACCGATGTAGGCCGCAACATTTACCGTTTGTAACTGTTCTTCTTGTCTATCTGTAGCAGGGCTCTGCGGAGCATTGGTCGCAAACGCAACAGAATATGTTATGTAGGCAATGAATAAAATTAAATTTCGCATAGAGATAGTCTTTATTGAATTTTACTCAGTCTACCACTCATAAAAGCGAGTCACCATTAACCCATGTATTTTTTGGCATCAATAATATTTCCGGACATCAAGTAAAATGATCAAATTTCACATCCATAGCGCCGGAAACTAGCTATTCGTTTTCGCTTCCGTTTATAATCCGCGCTTATTCTATAAAGGACTTGCCAGCCGATGAACATCATTCTCAATGGAAAGCCTCGCAGTGTAGAAGATCAACAGACTGTAGAGCAGCTGGTCACTGCACTGGAACTGACTAATCAGCGCATAGCGATTGAAGTCAATCAGGAACTCGTACCACGCAGCACATTCTCAAGCACAACGTTAAGTGAAGGTGATGAAGTGGAAATCGTAGGCGCAATAGGTGGCGGATAAACACATGATACAAAAAGATACTCTCGTAATTGCTGGCGAAGAATACCAATCCAGATTATTGACTGGTACAGGCAAATATAAAGACTTCGAAGAAACACGTTTGGCGACAGAAGCTGCTGGCGCAGAAATTATAACCATTGCCATTCGACGCACAAATATTGGGCAAAACCCTGATGAACCCAATGTTCTGGATGTACTTCCTCCTGAAAAATACACACTGCTTCCTAATACAGCAGGTTGTTATGACGTTGAGGAGGCAGTTAGAACGTGTCGCCTTGCTCGAGAATTACTCGATGGACACAATCTTGTAAAGCTTGAGGTGTTGGGTGATGAAAAAACACTTTTCCCTGACACGATCCAAACACTCAAAGCCGCTGAGATTCTGGTTAAAGATAATTTCAATGTTATGGTCTACACCAACGATGATCCATTGATTGCAAAGCAACTAGAGGAAATTGGCTGTGTTGCTGTGATGCCTTTAGCCGCCCCCATTGGCTCAGGTTTGGGTATTCGTAACCCTTATAACATTTTAGAAATCATTGAAAATGCGAATGTGCCTATTTTGGTGGATGCGGGCGTTGGTACCGCATCAGATGCAGCCGTTGCCATGGAATTAGGTTGTGATGGCATTCTGATGAACACCGCGATTGCCGCTGCACAAGACCCAATACTCATGGCCTCAGCCATGAAAAATGCGGTTATTGCTGGTCGACAGGCTTTCAAAGCAGGACGTATGCCACGTAAGCGCTATGCCTCTGCTTCATCACCTATCGATGGAACCTTCTTTTAATCATGTCTGAAACTATTCAACGCCGCATTCGCAGTTTTGTGATGCGCCAAGGCCGGATAACCAGTGCACAGCATGATGCTCTTGAACGATTATGGCCACATTATGGAATCGAGCGAGGTGACTCAGTGCTTGATATGAACACGCTGTTCCCAACACAGAACCCAATTACACTTGAGGTTGGGTTTGGCAACGGTAGTTCACTAGCAACAATGGCATCTGAATATCCTGAACGTAACTTTATAGGTATTGAAGTACATCGTCCGGGTGTTGGAAATCTATTACGACTGATTGAAGAACATCAACTTAGTAATGTACGAGTGATGGATGATGACGCGGTAGAAATTCTAAAACATCGTGTTCCCAATGGCTGCATTGATCGCTTTCAACTATTTTTCCCAGACCCTTGGCATAAGAAAAAACATAGAAAACGCCGTATCGTACAGCTGGAATTCACAACCCTGATTGCCCAAAAATTAGTGATGGAGGGTATTTTCCACATGGCGACGGACTGGAAAGATTATGCAAGACATATGGAAAAAGTAATGGAAGCTGCTCCTGACTTTACAAGCATTAGCGACACTCCCTTTTCTCCACGTCCTGATTACCGCCCTCTAACAAAATTCGAAGATCGCGGCTTGAAACTAGGCCATGGTGTTTGGGATCTCATTTACAAAAAGGTATAAATAATGCGCGGAATGGTACCAAATGACCCTTTAACTCATGTCTCGGATTTCCAATTCGCCGTTATTTATGCTCCACGAAAAAAACGTACGCGCTTCCCAGCGAGCTGTGTCACTCTTTTTGATTCTCTGGAAGAAGCTGCCGCAGCTGAAGCGCCTGATAAAAAGCGTTATGCGGCAAAAGTACATGGCCCTTCCAAATCTTCAGAAGGACAATTTATCTACTATCTGCAAAACTGGCTTTGATAGATACCTAACAAAGCCAGAAAACAAACGCCTATTGTAATAATTCAGGCATGATTCGCGTAGGGTTTTTATCCATCTTTTCTATAGTGAATTTACTCCCACACTTATTACATAAGTAAGTAGGATCCATCATCAGGATTTTCTTTTTAATAAATCCTCTATGAACTCGTTTGATATTAAATGTTTTGCAATCTGGACAATAATCTTTTGATTCCATTTCTTCGCCCTCACTAGGATATGGATGAATTGACACTCTTATTTTTTCACATAAGCGCACACTCTTACGGGATGCCTTTCTGTTTATAAAATAAGCACTCACAAATATTATAGATAGATTTCCCAAGATTGCAACATGAATAAATAATGAACAAAAAGTTAATAAAAAGGGGGGCTTTTCGCGTACTTCTTCAGCTGTTAAGAGTTTCTTTTTTTTATGTTTTTTTATAAATTGTGAATCAATACATACAAACACAAAAAAGCCCGCTACATTTCATGCAGCGGGCTTTTTAAGGTACCTCTGATCAAGTCCAAACAATATTGGAACCGAGGCTTTAGCCCTCGCCTAACGTATTGAAAATAAACTACGAGGGGCGGGACTGAAGTCCCGATTCCAAAAAAGTGGACTTAATCAAAGCTTCCTTAAGTAAACTACTATACCGTGTTTACTTTTCAGTTTTTACTGCAGGAGCTGCCGCCTGTGGAGCAGGGATGAATACTGGCGTATTGTTATTCATTGGAAATGTACCCATGCCATTTGTATCATTAGCAACATTGGCGTTTGCAAGCGTGTTACCTGCACCATTACCAGCACCAGCGAAATCCGCAAGACCATTACCTGTTACATTGCCTTCACCATCAGCAGACATTTTAGTGTCCATCGCTGTACGGCCTTTGCCTTTGAAGCTCATAGAGAAATCAACTTCACCGTCTGCATCACCTTTACCTGTTCCCCAGCCGTTCAATTTCCCAGCGCCGTTACCAGAGCCATTACCGTTACCTTTTGACCAAGCAGAACTGTTGCCGTAAGCCTGACCGTTGCCAGCACCATTTTGCATACCATCGAAGAACTCAGCAGAAGCCGTAGTTGAAAGAGCGATAGCAGCAGCGAAAGCGATAGTTTGTAATTTCATAATAATCTCCAAGCAATTTGTGTATATGTTTGACTTGAAATGAAGTATATAAGAATATTCTAATATGTCAATACTTAATGTTCATTATTTACCTTTTTTCTTACTCTGCACACTGGCCTTTAGCTTATGGTAAGTACACAGGTGTTTGTGCTTCCCAACCTTCTTTACGATGCTCAGCAACCACTGTTGTATAAATTCCACCACGCACATAAAAGTCAGCCGTCAGGCGCATAAAACGAGGCTCTGTAGCCTTCACAAGATCGGCGAGAATTTCATTAGTAACCGCTTCGTGAAAAGCACCCTCCTCTCTAAATGACCACATGTAGAGTTTCAGCGCTTTAAGCTCTACACATTTTTCATCTGCAATATACTCAATTTTCAGTTCAGCAAAATCAGGCTGACCAGTCTTTGGGCACAAACAAGTAAATTCAGGCACTGTAATTCGAATCGTATAATCGATGTCAGTGTTCGGATTCGGGAATGTTTCTAATTCTTTAGAAGGTTGTGTCGTACTCATTATGCATATTTCCTTATCGTTCTGATGGGGTAAACACTACGTCCACCCACTAATGGCGCAATGGTAGCGCATTATAAATAAAAGTCTCTAATATTCTATTCATCATAATGAAACGGTGGTTATGCCGAGAAAACCTTTTGTCTCTATCAAATGTTGTTTAAGATACGCGGCTCTTTTTAGTGGAACAAACTGAGTGCGCCTAAGCAAAATCAAACTTGCAGGATTCAAATCTTTTGTTGATCCTGTCACTATTGACTTAACTAGCAACCTAACGGGAATTGTTGGGCCGAATGGCTGTGGTAAATCTAATACCATTGATGCGGTACGTTGGGTCATGGGTGAAAGTTCAGCTAAGCACTTGCGCGGTGGCTCCATGGAAGATGTCATCTTTAATGGGTCATCTGATAGAAAACCGGTTGGCCAAGCGTCAGTAGAATTAGTCTTTGATAATAGTGATGCATCATTAGGTGGCGAATACGCTAAATATGCTGAAATTGGTGTTAAGCGCCAGGTGTCGCGCGATGGTCAATCCAAATATTTTCTGAATGGCTCAAAATGCCGGCGCAAAGACATTACCGACATTTTCTTGGGTACTGGACTAGGCCCACGTAGTTACGCAATTATCGAACAAGGTATGGTATCTCGCTTGATTGAAGCGAAACCGGAAGAATTACGTGTCTATATCGAAGAAGCTGCTGGCATCTCCAAATACCGCCAACGTAGACGTGAAACCGAAAACCGTATCCGTCATACCCGAGAAAACCTTGATCGTTTGAGTGATCTTCGTGAGGAAATTGATAAGCACTTAAAACAGCTAAAACGTCAAGCCAGTGCCGCAGAGCGCTTCAAGTCCTATAAGAAAGAGGAACGGCTTTTAACAGCGGAGTTGCTAGTACTTCGTTTGAATGAGGTACAAGACAAGGTTAAAACCCACGAAATAGACATTGCTAAACAAGGCGTTTTACAGCAGCAAAAAATCTCTACCGTTCGTGAAAGTGAATCCTTTATTGAAAAGAAACGCCTTAAACATAACGAGGCTTATGATCAGCAAAATACACATCAAGCTGAGTATTATAAAATCGGCGCAGAAATTTCACGTATTGAACAAACACTACAGCATCAAAAAGAGACCCAGCACCGCTTTCGACAACAGCAGGAAAACCTCTCTACAGACATTGCTGTTGCGCAGCGTCATCTTCAAGAGGATGGAGAAAAGCGCACTACAGTTGAAATAGAGCTTGAAGAAAAACAACAGCAACGACTTGAGCTTGAGGGACTCTTAGAAAGCTATAAAGAAACCTATGACGATGCTACTGAGGCACTAAAAAACTGGCAAACTGATTGGCAAACGATGCAAAATGCTATCGCAGAACCTACTCAGACCGCGCAAGTTGAGCGTGCCCGTATGGAGCAAATTGAGCAGCGTTTGCAACACAGTAAAAGTCGTTTGGAAAAGAACAAATCCGAGTTTGAGCTTCGTGCCAATAACGATCTTACTACGCAATATGATGCTGAATTAGAAGCTCAACAACTCGCACAAGCGCAACAAGAAGAGCACAAACTCCAGTTACAAACCCATCAAGGAACGCTGGACACATTGCATGAAGAGCTTCAACAACGTGATAAAACAATTAATCAATGGCAATCTGAACTCCGTAATAATCAAGGACGTTTAGCATCTCTGGAAGTTCTTAGAAAAGCCAGTTCGGGGCAAGATAACAAGCAACTGAATCATTGGTTGAGCCAGCATCAGTTAGATGATGCTTTGCGTCTTTCTGATCAACTTATGATTGAGCCAGGCTGGGAACTAGCACTTGAAACCGTTTTAGATAAACAGCTGAGTGCAATTTCTTTAAACAGTATTGATCATGCAAACCATCTATTCACTGATTTACCCAAGCATGACCTTACTTTTGTTGAAGAGGCCACATCATCTCCGAACTCTTCAAGTTCTGTAGGTACGACCTTACTCAGTAAAATCTCTCGTGGAAAAGCTTTTGTCAGTTATCTGGATGGTATTTATTGTGCAGATTCATTTCAAGACGCCTTACAACACAAAAACACATTAGCGCCCCATGAATCAATTATCTGTAAAGACGGTTTTTGGCTTGGAGCAAATTGGTTACACATCAAATCATTGCAAGCGGATCAGCAATCAGTATTTGCACGTAACACAGAGATTGAACAGCTCGTAGAAAGCATTGCAGAACAAACCAGCAATTTGCAAACCATGCAAGATGAACAAGCTGCTGCTCGTGCACAAAGTAAGGAGATGCGACAGTCATTATCCCAACTACAACAAGTAAACAATGAATCTCATCGTTCACTCACATTGCATGAGAGTAAATTG
This sequence comes from uncultured Thiotrichaceae bacterium, assembly GCA_902727985.1. GTDB lineage: Bacteria > Pseudomonadota > Gammaproteobacteria > Thiotrichales > Thiotrichaceae > HyVt-477. The sequence continues at coordinate 11,428 of CACVAY010000136.1, forward strand.
CGCTCCTTACAAGATCGCATGGAACAGCTGGAGTCAGGCCAGACTCGTATGCTCGCTGAACAAGAAGAGCTGGCGATAGACATTGAAGAATTGCAGCAAGAGCATCTTGAAGCAACAGAGAAGCGTAATGCAGCGGTTACTGCATTGGAACAAATGGATGTTGATAAACAGCAACTGGCTGAACAACAGCATGCTCTGGAACTCGCTGTTGAACAACATCTAACACAATATCGCAATCAACAGAACCTTGATCAACAACTTTCTATTCAAATAGAAAGCCTAAAAACCAATGTACACCATCACGCAGAACAACTTGAGCGTACAACGGTCCACTTAGAGAATTTACAAGAATCATTACTACAGCTAGAAACTGAGCAAACTTCAACACAAGTTGCTGATGACAATGATTTGCAGGAACAATTAAAAACGTATCTAACGGAGCGTCATCAAGCGGAAGAAAAGCTACAACAAGCACGTATGCTGACTGAAACACTTGATGAGGATATTCGTAAACTCAACGAACAACGTCTGCAAGGTGAACAAGCACTTGAACAAGTGCGTTCTGTACTAGAAGGGATGAAGCTTAAGTGGCAGGAATCTTGTGTAAGAGAAACCACTTTAAAAGAGCAACTTGCTGAGACAGACTGTACACAGGAAGATATCCAAAAAGATTTACCTGAAAGCGCAAAGATCAATACGCATCAACAACAACTAGAGCAAGTTATCAGTAAAGTTCAGCGACTGGGCGCGATTAACTTGGCGGCTATTGAAGAGTTCAAGCAAGAAGCTGAGCGCAAAGACTATCTTGATCAGCAAAACACGGATCTTACGGAAGCTCTAGAAACACTTGAATCAGCTATCGCAAAAATAGACAAGGATACGAGAAGTTTATTCAAGGATACCTTTGAAAAGGTCAATACCAAAGTTCAGGAAATGTTCCCGCGTTTATTTGGCGGAGGCAAAGCTTACCTTGAACTCACTGATACGGATTTACTCAAAACGGGCGTGATGATCATGGCTAGGCCTCCAGGTAAACGTATTACCAACATCCACCTCATGTCCGGTGGTGAAAAAGCACTCACAGCAGTGGCGATGGTTTTTGCTATATTTGAACTCAATCCTGCGCCATTTTGTATGCTGGATGAGGTCGATGCACCTTTAGATGAGGCTAATGTTGGACGATTCTGCGAACTAGTTCGCCATATGTCTTCTCGCATCCAGTTCATCTTCATTACACATAACAAGACAACGATGGAACTTGCGGAAAATCTTATGGGTGTAACGATGCGTGAAATGGGTGTGTCAAAAACCGTAAGCGTCAATGTGTCAGATGCAGCTGAACTTGTTAAACAATAATCACTAGAGAACTATTTTGGATATTACTAGCCTTTTCATCATGATCATTGGTCTGATCGTACTCATTGGTCTTTTCTTGATGAGCCGCGTTTTCACAAGAACTTATAACCCTGTCGATAGCAAACACAAAATACCCTTATACACAGACGATAACGGTAAAGAACTCTCCTCAATCAAGGCAGATTTCCCAGCGAAAGACGGCGGTTCATCGAATAAGCCAACCATTAATGCCTCTTTTAAAGATGCGACAGTTTCACAAACAGGCCCAATCACCTCCATTCAAAATGAAAAGTTACCCACTGAGAAGACAGAAAAACAGGAAAAAAAACCCCAAATCGCAAAACAGTATGTACTCTTTATTTCGGCTCCAGAAAATCAAGAGCTAGATGGAAGTGCTATTTTGCAAGCTATGTCTAAACAAAACCTTAGTTTCGGTGATATGGATATTTTTCATTATCTCATCAATGACTCACAAGACAGTTTATTCAGAGTAGCCAATGGTGTCGCTCCCTGGACGCTTGTTCCTGACGAATTAGCAAACTCTGTTACGCCAGGTCTTTCGGTTATTTTCGAAACACCTGTTCCTCTGGAGATTAAAACGGCTTTGCAAACCTTCATAACCGTATCACGTCAACTAGCTGATACATTGGGAGCTAATTTGTTGAATCAACAACAGGAGGTTTTCACAGAGCGTGATGAGTTACTTTGGATTACCAGTGCGGATTAGAAAAAACTTGTTGTTAT
>CACVAY010000137.1 GCA_902727985.1 uncultured Thiotrichaceae bacterium
TAAAGTGGCATCGTGCAACGGGCTGTTGGTGGGCGGGTAATAGTTCTCATTGACTTTTTTCTGGTGTTTTCATTATAGCTTGTGTAGTAACAGATTATTATCGACTCTACAATGCGTAAGTCCTATAATACTAAAAACATGCCTGATGCACCCAATGAAAATAGTGAACTCGGTATAGGAGAAATCGAACACTATTTACGTGTTGTGGGAGGAGGTGATGAATTCCGCGAAAATGCAGAAATGAAAGCCAAATACTTTAATGCAGATGGCACACTAAATACTGAAGCCATACGTGCAGCCGATGTCTACGAACTTATCAGCCCAAGTCCACGACGCGCTTTAGACTTAAATAAAGCCTATATGACCATTGTAAAAGACCAAGACTTCATCCATGGGCGAGATGCCAATCTCAAACCAGCAAACAATGTTTACCGTCGCATTAACGAAGATGTGCCTGTATTGCCACAAGAAAAAACGCAGAAATGTAGTGGTCTAATAATTCTGTACATAATCACAAGAACTCTAGATCATTCATCAAGCAGACTGGAGGTAAAGCATGGCAACAAGTTATACAAAAGAATTTAAGAGAGAAGCAGCTGAATTAGTATTGGATAAAGGGTACACCCAAAAGGAAGCACGAGAAGCCATGGGTGTTAGTAAATCGTCACTGAGTCATTGGGTTAAGCAACTGCGAGAAGAACGTGCTGGTATTACCCCCGACAATAGAAAGGCATTCACGGAGGAACATCAAGAAATACAGCAACTAAAAGCAAAGATAAAGAAATTGGAAAGGGAGAAAGAAATACTAAAAAAGGCTTCAGCTCTCTTAATGTTGGACAGCTATCACTGAACCAGATAGCGGATGAATTAAGAGAGCACTACAAACAATCAGAACTCCTTGAGGTCTTTGAAATAAAACGTAGCTCACATAACTATTATCTCCAGCAAAAACAGAAGATAAACGTAAATGAACAACGAATAAAAATCAGCATGAAACAACTCTTTAATGAAAGTCGACAGGCAGCAGGAAGCCGAACGCTCTGTCGCACCTTACAACATCAAGGTGAAACGATAGGGCGCTACAAAGTTCGTCGCTTAATGCGTGAGATGGGCCTGGAGAGCAAACAACCTGGAAAGCACCGTTATAAGCCTGCTGTAAAACCATCAGATATTGCAGACAACATCTTGAATCGACGATTTAATGTGAGCAAGCCTAATGAGGTATGGTGTGGTGATGTCACCTATATCTGGGCAGGATCATCATGGCTTTATCTTGCCTTGGTTATTGATCTTTATGCCCGTCGGATAGTGGGGTGGGCCTGTTCACAAAGCCCCGATAGTCAACTTACCATCAAGGCACTACAAGTCGCTTATGAAGCAAGAGGCAAACCTAAAAAAATGCTGTTTCACTCAGATCAGGGTTGTCACTATACGAGTAAAGCCTTTATTCAACAGCTATGGCGATACAAAATGAGACAGAGCATGAGCCGCCGAGGTAATTGTTGGGACAATGCTCCAATGGAACGCTGTTTTAGAAGCTTTAAAACCGAATGGATGCCAAAGGGTGGCTATGCATCTTTTGACGAAGCTGAGCAGGACATTCATCAATATATAAAGTATTACAACAATCATCGTGTTCATAGTTCAAATGACTATGTAGCACCACTGGAGAAAGAGAGAAAATTGGCGAAATAAAGTTCTTGTAGTTTTGTACGGAAATACTTGACCACTACAAAATGGGATATTCGGTTAAACTGGGAATAAGCCAGTAACTCTGAAAGATGAGAGAGGAGGTGGGGATTGTTGAGGATCCCTCATCATCGAGACTGAGGGATTAAGTTATTTCAAGTAGTCAGATTGCTTTTTGATGTACCAGAATGAGCACTCCCCATTTTTTCCTGATCACTGAGTTCTTCAAACGTTTTGCCAATTTTTCCTTCTTCTGCCATTTCGTCATACCAGATATCGTGATGTTCCTTCGCCCAGTTTGAGTCGCAATAACCAGTTTGCATGGCTTCAAAGGCTCCTTCGACACCTATCGTACCCATATAAATATGTCCGAATGAGGCCGCTATCATAATGACTGCACCAACGCCGTGAAATACATGTGTAAGGGTAAGAAAATCACGCTCTTGACCAAAAATAGGGAAATCTAGAATTAATCCGGAGACGACCACAACTGCACCAGCGAGCATGGCAAACCAATACCAAGCTTTTTCGCCAGCGTTATAACGGCCTGCACTGACATGTCCACCACCGAATAAGCCACCGGCTTTTACCAGCCATTTAACATCGACTAGTTTGGCGAAATTGCCTTTCATGAAGGTGAATAGCATGACGACAATCATGATTGAGAAAACAGGGCCTGCGAAGTCATGAATGCGTTTAGCAATAATAGCGATCCAGCTAAATGCCTCATTGCCAATAATAGGAATCAATCCATCACGTCCGAAGGTCAGAATCAGACCGGTGAAAGCGAGCGTCACAAACAAGATGGCGACACTCCAATGCACTAGACGCTGAAAAGGGGTGAAACGGGGAACCTTGATATGGGAACGGCCTGCTTCAATCTTCATTTTGCCACGAATGAGTCTGAATAAAGCGATGAGCAAGATTAATCCACCCAGCAACAACATGCTGTAGGGGATCAGTTTATTCA
>CACVAY010000138.1 GCA_902727985.1 uncultured Thiotrichaceae bacterium
CAGCGTATTAAGCGGCAGAACAACGGCAGATTTCAGGCAAAGCAGCAGGCTTTGAGTGGTATTTTTTGCTCCTCATAAAGTACTTGTTTCGCTCGGCTCGGTTTCACACATCAGCGGGAATGGCTGTACAAATTGTAAGCAATTTTTTTTTGAAAAGGGCTAATTTGTTAGTAGTAGACTTGTGGTGTTTTTCAAGATCTCTTTCGCTTTATTTTCATGTTCACCAGCAATAAAACGCTTTCGCGTTGCGCGTTCCCTTATCCTATCATTAAGTTGCATTTTCTTGAATTAAATTCATGAGATAGCAGCTTCTGTTATAGACTCTATCTTATGAAAATTACGAATATTTCTGATGCACAAAAAAACTTGCTTCAATTAATAACACAGCTTCAAGAGGATAAGGAACCCGTTTGTATTGGCATCAACGGAAAGCCTGTAGCTGTTTTGTCGCTTTACAAAGAGATTTCTTCACCGAGAACACTGGGTGGAAGCTGGGAAGGGAAGGTTTCAGTTATTCTCCCTGAGAACTAAATATTTCTTTTGAGCAAACAAGAGTAAGACAAGTAATTGAACAGGTAACCAACTGGGTATTCCTATCCAAAAAACAGGCCTTGGTTCCGAGCTATTGATGTACCAAAAACCCAGTTTATTCCAGCCTGTTTGGCTTTTGCCTTCTAGTGATATGTATTTTCGATGGAAGAATGCTGCCGCCAGATCAAACTTTTCAAGAAGCTGTGAAGAATCATCGGGCTTTATTAAACTTCCATACCCTATCCAAATCGAACCATGCCCTGTCCAATTGGTTCGATAATACTTGTGCAAGATCCTGTCTTGCTGTTCAACGTCGTGATCAATGCCTATTGCGGTATGGCGAGTATAACTGGTGAGCCATAACACCGTGGTGATAACAAGCAGCCCCCTTATGAGAATATTGGAGGCTTTATGCAAAAGTGTATCCTGTAATGAGCATGTTTTTTGAAGAGAGCAGCTTTATAGTCTCTTGCATCAGAGTCAGAGCTCGATAATCAGTTGACTTGGTGACGTAACTCTTGGGCAATTTGCGTGCGCAGTCCATAGGGCACAGTTTGATTCATCATCACAGCAAACGGCTTCCATTCATTGTTTTTAACCACGTAACCAGCAAGCGTACTAACGCGATTCAATGTACCAGATTTTGCATATACGCCCGGTTTAATTTCTGGCATGAGGTGGCGATACTTTGAGAATGCGTTGAGCAGTTCAACAAGCTGTTTCGCAGATACGCGGTTGGCACGCGATAAGCCTGCTCCGTCATTCATGGTGATGCCCTGCCAGCCAAATTGTTGTTGCATTTGTGTTTGCATATAGCGTTTCACATCAGCGGGGTTTGCGGGGCGATGATAGGTTTCTGCTGCAAGGTTCAGCACCAGTTGGTTGGCAATGAAGTTCGTGGAATATTTCAACATGGGCTTGACCATTTCGCCTAAGGTGCGGCTGTTTTGATGGCGATAATAAACCTTATTGACGGGTACTCGCCCTCCAATAATTTGCTTACCCACCGTTACACCACGTTGGCGTAACATCGCCGCTAGCACTTCTGCAAAATACTTTTCTCCGGTACGTGGATCACGCCCGGTATTCACCCGCAGTGTGCCTTTTTTGAACCGATTGGCCATGCTTTTAGAAATTGGTGTTAGCGGTGTTTGTGCTTCTGCAGAGCGCACTTTGCCATTTTTCTTTTTTAGATTGATGGAGTTAAAATTGACAGCAACCGCTGATGGAACAGCATCATAAGGGTTATTGGTAGTACCTGTTCCTGGCATCACCATATTTTGCTGATAGTAGTTTGTATCCAAGCCTATTCCACCGATATAACGTAAGCCTTTTCGTTTTATCACGAGGGCAATTTCCTGTAATTCCTCGGATACAAGATAAGGGTCACCACTGCCTTTTACCCAGAGGATATTCGTTGCTGGGTCAAGGTAGAAGTTGGTAGAAAAACGATAGTGCTCTCCCCATTTTTGGAGTGCCAACCATGCCGTAATCAGCTTCATGGTTGAGGCAGGTATGAGGGGTTGATTGGCATTATCATTAAATACCGGCTGGCCTTTACTCATGACGTAGAGGCTGGATTTGTCGATAGTTTGTAATTTATCGAGGGCTGTTTTGGCATGCGCCGTTGAGAATAGCGCAAACGCTACGCTGGTTATGAGTATGTTTTTTATTATTGTTTTCATAGTATCTCAGCAAATTTAAAATTTATGTAGAAAGGCTACCTTGGAGAGCCTTCGTTTTCAGTTTATTAGGCAAGGCTAAAGCCTCGGTTCCAAGACTGTCTAGACTTTGATCAGAGGTTCTTTATAAACGCTGCAATGAGTCTGATTCATCATGTAAATAATCGTTCAACCTCATGATCGTGTTGTGCTTTCGTCAGTGTTCCATTGCCCAGAAAATAGCGGAGGTAGAGTTGCGAAGTTATCTTGGCTTTCTGTAAACAATACTCCCCAACCTCATCGTAGTCTTCATTTAACCAAAGCTTCCAAAGTTCTCGGTCATGAAGTATTTCTGGGTTTGGGATTGATAATAGATTAGCCATTTCAAAAAATGATGTCTGATCTTCAGCCACTGTCATTAACGATTTTAAATCAATAATGCCCTGATCGAGTGGCTTGGA
>CACVAY010000139.1 GCA_902727985.1 uncultured Thiotrichaceae bacterium
GTTATAAAGTGCAATTGACACCGGGTATGAAAAAGCCAGTAATGAATCACATTACTGGCTTTTTCATAATAAAACCACAATAAAACTTGAATACATGTGGCGAGATATGATTTATCTCGTTACTGTGCGACTACCTGTTACCCGGATTTCTACACGACGATTTTGGGCACGACCTGGTTTTGTCTTATTGGAAGCAACGGGTCTTGTTTCACCCATACCGTTAACACGCATTATTCCTCTATTCATGCCTTTAGTAGACAAGTAATTCGCGACAGACTGGGCTCGTTGTACAGATAATTTTTGATTGTAAGACGTTTTACCAATGCTATCGGTATGTCCAATAACAGAGATGGAGCTTGGTGTAACACGTGAGGTACGCACCCTATTCGCTAGCTGGTCTAATTCACCCATGGACTTTGCACTCAACTTTGCACTATCAAAGCCAAAATTAGCACCTTTTGATTCATTAAGATTCAAAACGAACGTTTGAGGCTTTGGCTTTGGTGGTGGCGCAATAGGTTTTGGTTTTGGTTTTGGTACTGGTTTTATAACTGGTTTTATAACTGGAGTCGGTTTTACAATGGGAGGGGGAGCAATCACTTCTTTGACTGGCTCTGGAGCCGGTGCTGCACCACAAGCTTCCAAACCACCTTCGCCCAGAGCCCCATGTACACATTGACCTGAGCCATCTTTCAGCGCATTACCGTTAGAACTCGTCCAATATGTGTCATTACCTGCTAAAGCTACTGACGAAAAAGATACAGTAAGCAATGCAACCAAACTTATGGTTGGAATTTTTTTATTTTTCATAATTTTTCTCCTAAAAGTAGATATTGCTCCCCATAGCAACAATAAGCCATGGACGTTCATTAACAGTATGAGTGTAATGAACATCTCCCCCTGTTGCATATGTGCAACACGATAATGTCACAACCTGACTAAAATCACAATTTTTCGCCGATCGTTTTTTACACACTCTCATATTTGACAACAGTCTGAAAAAACTTATTTTTTACTTGTTGCGTGACCCTTGATCAAAATAATACCGACTATTGTCACAATGCCAGTTTTAAGCCCATGAAATATAAAGCACTCTGTCTATAAATACACAGAGATGATCTTATGAAATATGCCAACACCGAAAATCAGACTTTTTTCCAACTGTTGTATTTAAAACAAAAAATGATTCGATTATTGATATTATTTGTATCAAGCTTGGTTATAAGCTTTCCCGTTCTTTCATTCACTCACACTCAATCTACAATAACACTGGCTAAGGATATTCGACTCAGTACCCTGACCAACGAGCCATCATCCCAATCAGATGACTCTGATTTCTCAGTTGCTCTACAATCCAGGATTCTCAACTTATTGATACAACAATTGTTGGAAAATACCGACAAAAGTCTTTACTCCTCATTTAAAGAATCATCTGTTTTTTATAAAACTAACGCGTTTACCGTTAATATTTCCGCTAATATTGAAAATAGAATCAGAATAGAGATTCATGATTTCAGCGTGACACCCACCAAAGTGCTAGATGTTTTCCCCGAATAAACAAATATCTACCTAAGATACTTATCACTAAATCTTATATTTACACGCTTTTGCATCAACGCAAGACGCCCCCCTCACTCTGTTGACCCCATATCATCATTGTATCAATGCATCGTAAAAGGTATTCTTTACTGCGGTTTGTGAGCAAAATACGAATACTTCTCATCCGTTTTATGCTCATTTCATTAAGGAGAAAATATGAAACTGATAACCGCTATTATTAAACCGTTCAAACTCGATGATGTAAGAGAGGCACTCTCTGACATTGGCATCAAAGGGTTAACTGTTACCGAAGTTAAAGGATTTGGTCGTCAAAAAGGCCACACGGAGCTTTATCGAGGCGCTGAATATGTCGTCGACTTTCTACCTAAGATAAAACTCGAAGCAGCAGTGTCTACGGATGTTCTTGATCAAGCGATCGAAGTTATCACCAACGCTGCCAATACTGGCAAAATTGGCGATGGAAAGATATTTGTCACGACAATCGAACAAACCATTCGTATCCGTACGGGTGAAACTGGCACAGATGCGCTGTAACGTTACATTTTAGGAAGTCTAATGAATAAGTTTTTAACCTTTATCTTTTTATCGATTTTTTCGATGTCTGCTTTTGCAGATGAGATCAATGGCGCGAATACCGCCTGGATTCTTACTGCAACAGCCTTAGTACTCTTTATGACCTTGCCAGGTCTTGCTTTATTCTATGGTGGTTTGGTTCGCTCAAAAAACATCCTTTCCATTCTCATGCAATGTTTTGCCATTGCTGGTATTGCTTCCATCGTCTGGGTGGTCGTTGGATATAGTATTGCTTTTGATACGTCTAATGGTAATCCCTATTTTGGTGGTTTCAGCAATGTATTATTTGCCAATATTGGTGAAGATACGCTTTCTGGGGATATTCCAGAATCGCTTTTCGCATTGTTCCAAATGACATTTGCCATTATTACCCCAGCCCTCATTATTGGGGGGTTTGCAGAACGAACTAAATTTTCAGCCGTTCTATTATTCTCAACGTTATGGATGATTCTTGTCTACGCACCTGTTACGCATTGGGTTTGGTCAAGTGAAGGTTGGTTATTCAAAATGGGACTGCTCGACTTTGCGGGAGGTACTGTCGTACACATAACCGCTGGTGTAGCCGCATTAGTTGCTGCAATTATGATCGGGCCGCGTAGAGACTTTGGCAAATCCGCCGTTAAACCCCACAACTTGACGATGACGGTGACTGGCGCAGGTATGCTTTGGGTTGGCTGGTTCGGCTTTAATGGTGGTAGTGCTTTGGCAGCTGACGGTAATGCTTCAATGGCAATGCTGGTAACACATATTTCAGCAGCAGTAGGCGCCATGACCTGGATGCTAATCGAGTGGATTAAATATGGTAAACCCACAGCACTAGGCACCGTTACAGGTATGGTTGCAGGGCTTGGTACCATTACCCCAGCTTCTGGATTTGTTGGCCCTGCTGGAGCACTCGTTATTGGTTTCCTTGCTGGTATTGTGTGTTTCAATGCGACTTTACTTATTAAGCAAAAGTTTAAAATTGATGACTCTTTGGATGTATTCCCGGTACATGGTGTTGGGGGTATTTTAGGAACTTTGCTAGCAGGCATTTTCGCATCGACGCAACTCGGGGTGTTCAGTGGTCAAGGCTTTGCAGATGGTATTTCGTCTATCAGTGAACAGTTAACCGTTCAAGCAATTGGTGTGGGAGCAACCTTCCTATACACATTGATCGCAACTGTCATCATTTTCATCATTGTTAGAATGATTACAGGTATTCGTTGTGATGGTGATACTGAGACTCAAGGTCTTGATATCGTAGAGCATGAAGAGCGCGGTTATACTCTCTAATAAAGATATAATCATCATGAATAAAAGCCCGGTTCGCCGGGCTTTTTTGCGCCAAACACCGATACTGTTTTGTAATAGAACAGCTACGATAGAATTAAACCGTATTAGCAACATAAGCCACCATAGTGCCCAATAAAAAACAAAAAATTGCTGCTGTACTCGCTTTACTGGTGTACGTGTTTTCTGTCCTTTCGCTGTTTGCATGGCTAACAGGCAAGCCCGCATTATATGTAAATCTAACACCTTTTATTACCAACAACATTTACCCAGTAAGTAGCATCGTTCTCTTATTACTTGCGAACTCCCTGTTATTACAAACACTCCAGGAAAAAAAATACCAACAAATAAACACTATTTCTCTTGTGCTACTCGCCATGATCATCGCGGGTATTGAATTTAGCTCTGTCGCTTTCAGTAATAGAGACTTCTCAATCAATGCTTATCTCCTGAGCCTGTTACCTACAACGGACACACCCAAACCGCTGACATTTCAAGTGGCTGCTGCATTGGTTCTTTTCTCATTGAGCTGTTTACTGCTTTATATTCGAAATTTTTATACCGTATACACCAGTCAAATCACCCAGATATTTATCATCTCCATGATCATCACGGTGAGTTACGGTTATATCTACAACCAACGAACGCTACTCGAATACACTAAAGAAATTGGCATGACCTTTTTTGAATCACTGCTTTTTATTCTACTCAGTTTAAGCATGTTATTTCTAAAAACGAATGAAGGGTTTCTAAAAATTGCTTCAGGTAACTCCAGCGGTGCCATTCTTATTAGAAACATGCTGCCCGTAATCGTTGTATTACCACTTATCTTGGGCTGGGTTTCCTACCTGGGTTTCAAATATAATTTTTATTCGGAACGATTTGGGGCGGCTTTACTGCAATCTGTCACAGTCATGTTAACAGCATCCATTCTTATCCTCTTGGCACACATTATCAGTTTTCAGGAAACACAAAGAAAAAAAGCTGAACGTGAAACCTTACGCATGCAACAAGATCTAGCACATATTGTACGAGTGAATAGTATGGGAGAGCTAGCATCAGGTATTGCCCACGAATTAAATCAGCCTTTAGCAGCGATTCAGCTATATGCTGCCGCTACGCAACGAATGATCGAGCAAACGCCTGAAAACAAAAAGATCGATAAAAATTTAGAGTCTATCAAGGAACAGACGCAACGTGTTTCTGAGATCATCAAACGTATGCGTTCATTTTTACGTAAACAACAACCAAAGGTTGAAAAAGTAGAAATTGAACAATGTGTCGATGATGTTATCACCTTGTTGCAGCATAAGCTTTATCAGCAAAACATTCGGGTCGTAAAATCATTTGATTACCCAATTCCAATGGTGAAAGTTGATAGCATTCAAATGACGCAGGTTATTCTAAACCTCTTTCAAAATGCCATCGATGCCATGCGAAATACGCTTGATCGCCCTTCGTTGATTACCGTTAGGATCTACAGTAAACGTCGCATTCTACATGTTGAAATTAATGATACAGGTTCAGGCATTAGCAATAATGAAGCAGAGGATATTTTTAATACTTTTTTTTCTACCAAAGGAGAAGATGGCTTAGGAGTTGGACTTTCGATTTGCCGCACCATTATCGAAGCGCATAACGGTCGGCTATGGTTTGAGAGTAAAGAAAATGAAGGAAGTACCTTTTTCTTTACCTTACCGCTAGCCTAAGACCAGCAGCTCACTTTTCGGATATTTCCTCAACAAAAGCGTCTTTCCGAATGAAATCCTGCCATAATCGTTGCTTCTGTTTCACATCAATCGTTACTGGTTTATCAGTATTGTCGAAAGTCACCCACTTGGGGAAATAGCGACTCAATTTGTTCTTTATCACGATCTTGTCATCAATGAATTGTAATACGTTATACACCCAATAATGCTGGGTCTGGTCGCTAACAAAAGACAAATGTAAATATTCACATCTGTCATCTTGCGTATAGTCATAAAAATCCTTATCTTCCAACGCATAACTGGTGATTTTTCTGACCGCGTAACGATTACCTTTTGAGAGTATAAAATAGCTATGCTGGCGATTACCCATCAGGTTTTTATCACCAGCTTGCATATTAACGATAAAATCCAGTTGCTTATCCTCATTGAGAAAGCCACTGTATACCTGATCAATATACGTTGGGTAATCTCCAATCATCACCTTTCGAATGAGTTCTTGTTTGCCAGAAGACAGTCCTGCATAGAGCCCAAAGGTTTTTTCACCATAATCCATGTCAATCGTTAAGCTATATGACTTAGCACCGCTTTTAGCCGTATATTGACTTTTATAATCCGTTTCAGTTCTAGACGTTTCCGCTATTGGTTGAAGTTGATTAATCGAGCAGTTGTCAGGAAACGCCCCCTTTGGATATGGCGGTGCTGATGGCTCGAAGGCAAATGCTACGCTTCCTCCAAGATAAATAAACGTGGCAACGGCTAACAGCAAGTGCTTCATAGCTAAGTCCTATAAATAAGGGGCAAAGTAGTTCAAAGTGTAGTTAATATATTCAGGTACACAATTTCTGTGTTCAGCGGGAGATTCTGTGCACAAAACCAATTCAATATCCGCACCTAAACTTTGCATGGTATCCCGTGTGCTATAGGCTGTTTCCACGGGCACAATCTCATCATCTTCACCATGAAAAAGCTTAACAGGAATACTTGGGAGCCAATTATGGACATTATCTTGCGTATCACCTGCAAAAAAACGATTGAGGAAAGTTCGATCAATCACTACATCTGCATCTTTCGGAATAAGAGTATCGGCCAGAATATCGCTCACAAAATCTTGCAAGAATGAAGGGATATTCAACCCTCGTAATAGCTCATCAAGCGTAGTCGTCAAGTCATACGGCCCGCCTCCCATAGTCACCGCAGATACCCCCAAATTATTACCTGCAGATTCAATTTGCTGAAAAGCAGCCATAGTGACATACCCCCCTTGGGAATAGCCGGTCATCAACAAATCATTGCTTGTTTCAATCTCTTTAAACATTAGCCAGTCTTGTGCGGCCTGGATAAGATCAATAACAACATTAGCTGATGATTCACGTAATAAGTAAGGATGTAACTGGCCTTGCGTAGAACCATATCCAAGATAATCAGCTGACACCACTATCATACCCTGCGATGCCATAATAGTTTCAATGCTCTTAGATGGATCATTCATCACGCTACTAGGCGCTTCGGCATTTTTGAATATGGTTGCATGTTGATAGCTAAGCAGTGGACTCGTCGTTGTCTTAACTGGGAGAGCAATAACACCAGAGGCTTTTTGTAAAACACCACTCCTGTCAGGAGTAAGATATTCAATCTTCTGTATATCTACATCATATCTCGCTACATTGGTATTAGAATCACCCAACTCCGTATCCAACGTCTGTTGAATGCTTGCTTTAGAGTGGCGTATTGCCGTGCTAATACTTTGAAAACCACCCTGCGTATTTTCCGGGTTTAGTTTGGGTGCAGTAACGAGGTTACTGGACTGTCCATTCCCACCACAAGCCGCCAAAAACATGAGGGAAAAGAGTGCAAATATACTGAAATAGGGTTTCATCATTGAACATCCTGTTTATTGATGAGAAAAGCTGTAAGGTTACTTGTTTATTCGTTGCAGAAACAATAATTTTTCTTTAGCGCTGACTTCAGAGTTCAGCTGCAAATCCATTGCTATATCAGGCACTGAAGCATGTAGTCTTGTTAATTGCTGGTAACACAGAATAGCTTCCTGATGCTTACTGACTAGCTCTTGAATCTGTTTTGCGCCGCGAAACTTCATGTTACCAATGTCACTAATAGACGTTAAAAGCTGAGAAATAGTTTCAAACTTTATGAGCAATTTAGCCGCGGTTGCCATACCCACTCCTGGAACACCAGGAATATTATCTGCTTTATCTCCAGCTAGCGCTAAAAGATCAGCGATTTGGTCTGGCCTGACTTTAAACTGCTTGGTAATTTTCTTTTCGTTAATTGGCTGATCTCTGCCGTAATCCCATAATGTGTCCTGGACGCCAATTAGCTGGGCAAGATCCTTGTCCGCAGAAATAACATGATAGGCAAATTGCTTGCGTCGATAATGGTTTGCCCATGTAGCAATAACATCATCGGCCTCGTAGGTATTGCTGGCAGCCTCAACTAATCCAGACACCCGTAGATACTCTCGACAGCATTGAAATTGATAGCGCAAGTTATCAGGAGCTTTGCGTCGATTGGATTTATAATCTGGGTAGAGGTTTTTACGGTGCGATTTACTAAGACTCTCATCAAAAGCAAATCCAATATGCTGAGGCTGTTCGGTCCGCATGAGCTTATCAACAAAGTCAATAAAGCCATGTACAGCACCAACCGAGTTGCCATCTACATCAACGAATTCTTCCCCCTGTTGGAACCAGGCACGAAAAACATAAATACTCGAATCAACTAACCAACACCTGTTCATTATCATTTAACCAACTTGAGCGTTGAAATCACCGTCAAGATAAACCCAGCGCCCCTTGCTTCTCACAAATGTACTGATTTCATGCATCTGCTGAATTCCCTGAGCACCTTGGTAACTCGCTATAAATTCAACCGTCCCCTCAGCTTCTGTTTGGGAACTCTGTAAGATCTTCAAATTCAACCATGTCATCTTGTCTAACTGACGTAATGAGGGTAATGATGGACGAGTATCCTTGGCCCATGTTTTATAGATATAATTCCATTTTTCAAGCGTATAAGCTGTATAGCGTGAGCGCATTAAAGCCTCAACTGTCGCTGGACTTTTCTTCTGAAAATAGGGCTCACAACACTTATCGAAATTGCTGCCAGATTGGCAAGGACACGTTGTATGATTCATGGTCACAACCTTAACATACCTGTTTTGCTTGTCATTATTCTTAGTTCATTCATTCTTGGGGGATGTGAGACGCTTTCTTATTATCAGCAAATGGGAACCGGACATCTCGACTTAATGAATAAGCGAGAACTTATTAGCACGCGAATCAACAAGACTGATATTGCCCCTGAAGAAAAACGCAAACTTGAATTAGTGGTATCAGCGAAGAAATTTGCCCGTGAGCATCTCCACTTACCCGTTAATAGCAGCTATCGTCATTATAGTGACCTAAAACGTCCTTACGTTACATGGAATGTGGTGGCCACAAAACCGTTGAGTATGACCCCTGCCCCATCTTGTTTTCCCATCGTTGGCTGTTTAAGCTATCGTGGTTATTTCAAAAAAACAGATGCTGAACACTACGCAAAAAAACTAGATCAACAAGGACTAGAAACCTATATCGCAGGGTCATCTGCTTATTCAACATTAGGTTGGTTTGATGATCCAGTGGTTAGCACCATGCTTCGATACGATGATTATTTTTTACTTGAAACCCTGTTCCATGAATTAGCCCATCAAAAAGTCTATTTCCCAGATGACAGCAACTTTAACGAGGCATTCGCAAGTGCCATCGGGCAATATGGTGTTCGCAAGTGGCTGGAAACCCATGGCACAACACAGGATATTCAAAACTACGAGATTTACTTGAACAGACGGACTGCGTTTACGGAAATGCTTGAGCATACTGCTGATGAATTAAGGCGGATTTTTAAACAAAAAAATAAATCTAAAGAAAGCCTGTTAGAAGAAAAAAAAGCTGAATATGCAACCTTAATGATGCGTTATAGCTTGTTTAAACAAAAGCATGCGTACAACGGTTATGACAATTGGTTTAAAAAGCCCGTCAATAACCCTCGACTTGCTATCGTTTCTACTTATCACCATTTAGTCTCTAATTTTAACGAGCATTTAAAGCAATGTGATAATGATTTAGATCGTTTTTATCGTTCAATATCAACGCTTAGTGCTCTCTCGCCAAGTTTGCGAAAAAAAACTCTGTTACATTCTGGAGGATGTACCGTTAAATAGAAATTCACACAACATTTATGCTTCAGTTGGGCTATATTCAGAGGGTTGCGCCTCAATAACGGACAATTTTTAATCGGAGTGTTTTCTACGAAGCCTTCCCTAAGCATTCACATGAAACGGAATTCAAAAATGATAACAAATAGAAATACGCGGCTTGTCGCTTGGGTTTTACCTCTTTTCCTAAGTGCTTGTGGCGGTGAGGGTAACTCTGCAAACTCTAACAGCCCACCACCTACACCCGTTTCACAAACCACAACAAACACAAATCCTGCTGGAAACACCCCAACTGCATTACCTCCTCCGTCAGTTGATAATGCTGACTTCAGTTTACGGCGATCAACTGCAATCGACTCAGAAGTTGGGCAATTAACAGTTAATGGTACTTACTCAACAAAGAAACTGTATTACAAAGACTCCCAACAAGAGGTTAGTGAATTTATCATCGATAATAATGAGGCTATTATTTTGAAAATCATGCCTGACTCAAGCACTGATCAATATCAATTCAATGCAGTTTATTTTTCAGAAGATGGAAGCTCACAGGTTTCAGCAGAGGTAACTATATCAATTTATGCGGATTTTCAAGGACAAACTGCTAAGGTGTTACCACTGGGTGATTCGATTACACATGGTTACAACAGCATCAGCTATCGTTATCGCTTAAAACAAAAAACGCTGGATGACTCTTCAGTTAATATCGACTTTATCGGTAGCCAAAATAGGCCTTCAATATTCTCAGATACTCAGCACGATGGTTTTTCTGGATATCGCACTGATGAAATTCTCTATGGAACAGGCGGAACCGCTTCACTAGCTATTCGTCTGGACAATATGAGCATTCCCGATATGGTTCTCATTCATGCAGGCACTAATGATATGTTGCAAAACTATTCCGTCAATCATGCTGTAGATCATATTCGAGAAACGATTGATGTGCTACGCCAAAGAAATCCAAATATCACAATCCTGTTAGGACAAATAGTACCTACCGGAAATAACGATACCAACGAATCAATCGCTGATCTTAATGACAGGCTGGCAAGCTTGGGAAGCAGTATGTATACCGATTATTCGCCCATCATTCTGGTTAACCATTATTCAGATTTCTACAACAGTGATTTGAGCGACGGTATTCACCCGAATCAAAGTGGTGAAGAGAAAATGGCAGAGCGTTGGTTTAATGCGATGCTTCCATTGTTTGATGGGTATCACTAATACATCATTTGCTTTCCAATGCGCGTCTCCCTTTCTCACTATCAAACATAGCCGCTATTCATAAACCAGAGGCTTATACCATCTTGTGGAAACTACCAAGCCCCTCCACTATTTTGCCTAATTGTTATGTCTCTTGATTTTTTGTAAATTGGTAATATTATTTTTTGATCTATTCTTCACAAGATCACGTACTATGTCTAACACTTGGGCTTGTCCCAAAGATGCCAGACTACCTGCCTCGAAAATAGTACTGATAGCTGTTTTATCAGGCATGTATAATCGGCTCCACGTATTTAACCATTTACGAATTACACAATGAAAATAAAGATATTCGCTGCAATTATTTCACTTCTAGCTATCGTCAATGCCTATGGTTTATTAAGCCAAGATGAAATCCTTCACCCTGATGAAGCATTCAAAGTTTCTGCAGAAATACTTGAGGATAATATTCAGGTCAAATGGGCAATTGAAGATGGCTACTACCTATACAAGGAAAAATTTGGTTTCAGCGTGGAAACCCCTGAGGCCACACTAGGTGCCCCGGAACTCCCGGCCGGTAAATATAAGAAAGATAAATACTTGGGCGAAGTCCATGTTCATCATGATGATGTGCTTGCTACCATTCCTTATCAGACCACTGCCGCCATTCCGGAGCTTACACTTAAGGTGAGTTACCAAGGCTGTGCAGAAGCTGGGCTTTGCTTTCCGCCACAACATAAGAAACTCACATTATCACTACCCAAACCCGCTGTACCTGAAAGTATTACAAAAACAGCCAAACCGGCTGCTGGCATTTCAAATTTAGCGCAAAACTTAGGCATCACCAGTATTGGTAGTAATGAACCCCTAGCACCGGATGAGGCTTTTAAATACTTTGTTAGTAACGAAGGAAGTTCGATAACGGCTTTTTGGAAAGTAACGCCTGGCCACTACCTCTATAAAGAGAAGATTACATTCGCTATCGATGAAGGAAGTACCGCCAAACTGGGAACACCGATATTCCCTACCGCAAAATTAAAGAAGGACGAATATCTTGGCGATACAATGGTCTATGAGGAAGACTTTAGTGTCACCGTGCCCGTTATTAGTGGAGAAAAAGGTGATTTCACCCTTATTTCTCGTTATCAAGGCTGCTCTGAAATCACCGGAATTTGCTATTCACCACAAAAGAAAAAGAATACGCTAACACTAAGCAGTCTTGTTGCTGCAGTTGATACTTCTGCCCAAACAGTTACAACATCAACAACAGATGCTACGTCACAAGTTACTGCAGATTCCAAGCCAGCAGAATCTGAACAAGATGTACTCTTCAATGAAATCAAGAATGGTTCTTTAATAGGCATCATTCTGTTGTTCCTGGCATTGGGTCTTGGGCTTGCTTTTACCCCCTGTGTTTTCCCTATGATCCCTATTCTATCGGGTATCATTGCTGGACAAGGTAATACAATCACGACCAAAAAAGCTTTCTTACTCTCAGTAGCATATGTGCTACCCATGGCACTGGTTTATGCCGTCGTTGGGGTTATAGCGGGGCTTAGTGGAGCCAACCTGCAAATCATGTTCCAGAATCCATGGGTGATTAGTTCATTTGCTGCATTATTTGTATTGCTATCACTGGCCATGTTTGGTTTCTATGAACTCCAAATGCCCGCCAGCATTCAATCCAAATTAAATGATTTCAGTAATAAACAAGAAAGCGGAAGCTATATTGGTGCGGCGATTATGGGCGTACTTTCTGCCCTAATTGTCGGGCCTTGTGTAACAGCACCATTGATTGCAGCGCTTACCTATATCGCACAAACAGGCGACGCTGTTCTTGGCGGTTTAGCCTTATTTGCACTTGGGTTAGGGATGGGAATTCCACTTATTTTAATCGGAACCTCTGCTGGCAAACTATTACCAAAAGCTGGGGCATGGATGAATGCTACTAAAGCAGTATTTGGTGTACTCATGATCGGCCTGGCAATCTGGATGCTTGAACGCATTCTACCATTTGAAATCATTATGCTCTTGAGCGCCATCTTGATCATTGTATCTGCGGTTTATATGAAGGCGGTTAGCGCGTTACCCGAAGGTACAAGTCCGTGGAATTATCTTTGGAAAGGGCTAGGAATTATCCTACTGATTTACGGTATTATCCTCATGTTAGGTGTCGCTGCTGGCAGTAAGAGTATGCTGCAACCCTTGAAAGGCATTGTGGGTGTTTCTTCATCTGCTACTGCAAACACAGCCGCAAGCCATCTTGTTTTTAAACGTGTTCGCACACTAGCTGAGCTTGATCAAGCGGTATTGAATGCAAAGCAAAACAAGCAAACCGTTATGCTAGATTTCTATGCTGACTGGTGTATCTCTTGCAAGGAAATGGAACACACGACGTTTAAAGACCCACAAGTGGTTCAAGCCCTCAGTAAAACCGTCTTACTTCAAGCAGATGTCACTGACAATAATGATGACGATAAAGCCTTAATGAAACGTTTTGGCTTATTTGGCCCACCAGGCATCATGTTCTATGATACGCAAGGTAAGGAGCATGAAGATTATCGTTTAGTGGGGGATATTAAGGCTGAAAAGTTCTTAGGGCATGTCAACGGTTTTTTGAAGAATCACGCTGGTTCTTAAATACAAAAAATTAGAAACGGTACGTCTGCGTTACATTATTTGCTAATAACTCAAAGCCACCTGAGTCGTATTTCAGGTGGCTTTGTTGATCGTACCAATCACCTAAAACAATGCGTTGCATTGGCTGTCCACTCTCTAACTCAAATTCATGAACTGCTGGACGATGTGTGTGCCCATGAATTAGCCTCTTAACGCCATACTCAAGCATTACTGCTTCAACAGCACTCTGATTGACATCGAGAATCTCGTCACTCTGTTCTCGTGTAGTCTTAGTGCTTTCTTCACGCATCGCTATAGCTTGCTTGATTCGTTCAGGAACACCCAAGGACAGTAATTGCTCCTGCCACTGGGCTGTCCGACTCATCGCCCTGAATGTTTGATACTGATGATCATCAGTACATAAAGTGTCACCATGCATGATAAGTACGGGCTCGCCATACAAGTCAATAATGTGATGCTCTGGAAGCATTTGAATGCTTGTTCGCTCTGAAAATAACTCACCCAGGATAAAGTCACGATTACCATGAATGAAGAAAATCTCACAACCAGAGTCAGTTAATGAACGCAGTGCATCTACAATGGGGATAAAAGGTTTTCCCAACGAGTGGTCAAGTACATCATCACCAATCCAGAACTCAAAAAGGTCGCCCAAAATATACAGTGATTGCGTATTGCTTTCTTCAAGGTTTTTTAGCAGCTGTAGAAATTGCAAAGTAACAGCAGGACGGCTTATATCCAGATGTAAATCAGAGATAAACCAAATAGGAGATGGCTGAGTCATAAGGAATAACCAGCTAGAAGATAAGAAACAAGCACCTCTCTCAACCAGAGAGATGCTTGAGAGGCACTATTCAGCGTTAGTAATAGTCACCTTGTTCATAAGGATTGACTCTTTTGGAACATCCTGATGATAACCATTATTGCCCGTTTCAACGGCAACAATTTTGTCCATCACGTCCATCCCATCAACCACCTTACCAAATACTGCATAACCCCAGCCGCGCATGTCTTCACTTTTGAAGTTTAAGAAATCATTATCTTTCACATTAATAAAAAACTGTGATGAAGCCGAATGCGGTTCATTAGTTCTAGCCATAGCAACAGTACCACGGTCATTCTTAAGACCATTGTTAGCCTCATTCTTGATCGTTGCTTTCGTTGTTTTTTCAGACATATCAGGGTTCATACCCCCACCCTGAACCATGAAACCAGGAATAACACGGTGGAAGATTGTTCCATCATAGAAACCATCATTTACATAGGCTACAAAATTTTCTGTAGAGTTTGGGGCATTCTCTGCATCTAACTCTAACGTAATATTACCCAATGTAGTTTCAATTAAAACTTTAGGATTCGCAGTCATTTTATCTCCTGTCGATTGCGATGATTTTTCATTCCCAACTGCACAAGCTGAAAATGAAAACAAAAATAAACTTACCAGTACTATTAATCGTTTCATGTCCCATTCCTTTTTATGGATTTTAATTATTCATTCTCGCCAAATTACGTAACAACGAATCTAAGGGATGCACGTAGCTGCGGGATGATAGCTTGTTGCAAGCACCATTGCTATTAAATTTGTACAGAAAAACCTCCCTATAAACTCAATGACTCACAAAACAGATTAAGCTTATTAGCTGATATTTATTGATTTTCTGGTGGTACATTAACAAATGCCCCTTTCCCATACCACGCTCGTTGATCACAGGTTCGTGGGATTATTTGCGGATTGGCATCGGGGTTAATATCATTACTCCATGTCATAACAGGTGTTCCTGTCCCCAGTGGCTCGTCATAATCAATCCAATACACTCGCTTGACAATTTTGCGACCTGTATAACGTGCATCATATCCCAAATAACGGACATACTCAGTTTGACGTTTAGCCTTATCTAAAGTCTTAAAAAAGCCAAGAGTGACAGTATTTTTATGTGGCCCCTTCGGCACGACTTTCCCATTATCGACATTCTGCTTCCAGAGATCCTTTACAATGGTTTTAGCTTCCTGTTCAGATTCGATATTAGGTATATATACCAGATAGTTAAGCGTCTCTTTGGTACGCATACTGCGAATAGTCACTTCCAAGCCATATTTACGGATACTTCCAGCAAGAGAATGTGCTGTATTTTCACTGTAGTAAGGACCAATAGTATAACAACTGCTGGCACCTGTAGCACGATGCGCAGAATAGCCAAGTCGTGGGGTTTCTCTAATAACTTCTAACGGTGGAATATCTTTTTCTGTGAGCGGATAATCATCCGTATACGCGACATTCTTGACCACATTCATGAAAATCAAGAAAATATTTAATACCACCAATGTAATTAATAATTTACGCATTTTATACATGAATCAATGTTTGCTCGTGATTATAAACTTTTTGCAAACCACGTAATACAAGATCAGGATGAATTTCACAATCCAATGATAAACCTTCGGTAATAAGTTCAGCATCACCACCCGTTAAAATGATACTCACATCACTCGATAACTGCTTTATTGTTTGTTCTACAGTATATTCTATGCCCGCGATAAAGGTATTTACGGTACCAAGAATAATCGCATCATCCGTACTGTCTGCATAGTAACGACCTTTATAGGCGTTAAAGTTAATAGCAGAATGCTGATCTAGTTGAGTATTTTTATGCAAACTGGCAAACATCGTTTGCAGTCCTGGAGAAATAATCCCCCCTAGATGCTTACCCTCTTTCGTCATAATGTCGATGGTGACAGCAGTACCTGCATCAACAACAATGATGAGTTCTGAGGGCAGACTCAAATCCAAGGCTCCCAGCATCGCCACAAAACGATCAACACCAAGATTTTCAGGCGTTTGATAAGCATTGTTCAAACCAAAAGCGTGTGAGGTCGATTGCATAAAAACTACCTGCATCTGTAAAGAATGGCAATATTCTTTGACAGAACGCGCAAACTCCACACCCAGCACCGAAGAGACATACAAGACTGTAGCATGTTGATCTTCCAACAACTGCTGGCAAACCTCCAGTGCACTACTTTTTGTATGTATGACAGGCGTTAGTGTTCGCAACTCTCCATTGACGACACGTGCTGACTTTATTCTCGTATTACCAGCATCAATTAACAGAACGATTTCGATGGGCTCAGGCATCTTTTTGTGTAAACTCCCGAATGGATACTTCCCCTGAGGAGATAGCTTTTAGCTCCCCCTCAATCTCGACCATTAACTCACCTTGTGAATTTAGACCTTGGATCTTTGCATTAGTTTGATGTTTGCTCGTGACTAACAAAATATCCTGCCCCTTAAGAATGTCCCACTTCGCCCACTTATCGAACCAATTTTCAGGATCAGAATATAAAGTGGTAAAGCTGTTTAAAATCGCTGAAGCAATCTGCCCAGCAGTCACTGGCACATCTAGGTATTCATTAATATAAGTAGCTTCCTGCCCGTTAAGAATAGCGGGAGCAGTTTGTACATTCATGCCAACTCCTATTACCCAATAACTATTTCTATAGGAAGCTTCAACTAAAACCCCTGCAAGCTTCTTATTGTTGCAATAAATATCGTTTGGCCATTTGATACCCTGCCCTTGCATGCCAAGCCACTCAAGTGCTTCACAACAAGCAAGCCCAGCAAGCAAACTTAATGGAGGAAGATTCTTATTATTCCCTTTGAACTGATGGATAAGAGAAAACGAGAAATAAAGATTACCTGAAGCCTCAGAATACCATTGACGTCCTTTAGTACCCTTGCCTACCGTTTGCTCCTTCGCGATACAAATAGATCCTGGAATCTTATGATTCAATAACCAGGCATTCGTGGAGTCGATTGAATCAAAAGCATGATAATGAGGAAAAAGCGCACTCGCATTTCCCGATAGGCCTTCAATTGTCAAATCTTGTATCACGTTTGTTTAACCGTATTTTCAGAGATATTCCTAATGAATATAAGGGCAATCAACCAAGCAACAAGAGCTAATCCAGACATCGCCAAGAAGGTGATTGTACTACCAGAATGATACCATAGATAACCACTCATCGAGCTACCGATCGCCCCACCTAAGCCATAACTCAGCCCCGAATAAAGAGCTTGTCCCCTGCCCTGAAATTGCGCTGGGAAGAAATGATGAATCAGATGCATCATAGACACATGGAACAAACCAAAGCTTGCTGCATGTAAAGCCTGAATAAACCACAACATCATCACATGATTAACAAAATACGCCATCAACAACCAACGGATAGCCGTAAGCAACAATGACAAAGCAAATAACAATGACAGATTAAATCGGTTCAATAATCGATGGATCACTAAAAATAAAAATATTTCAATGAGCACCCCAAATGCCCACATGACACCACTAAAAGAGGCGCTGTAATTATTCTCAATTAAGTAGATTGTGAAGAAGGTGTAGTAAGCTCCATGATTTGCCGACTGAAGTAAGCCTGCTAATAATATGGCAATCACCACAGGTTTCTTCAAAATATCCCATAAGACCGTAGCACCCTTGATGCTTTGACTTTCAATTACAGCTTCATCATTCACCAAAAAGCATGATAGAGTCATTAAAACCAACAAGACAATGATCGTATGTGGAACATACGTTGCTGTTTCCATTACTCTAGGGAAGGCAATCACAACCAACATAAAGCCAATAGACCCCCACACCCGTATCAGACTATATCGCTTACTTTGCTCACCCAATTGATTCAGTGTAAAAGCCTCATATTGTGGTAACACAGCATTCCAAAAAATACCGAACAGAAAGGAGATGAGTAATACCCACCAGAATGTGTCATTGATGAATATTCCAGATAAAGTAACTACCGCCGCAAAACTACCCAAACGAATAACATTAATACGGTGTGATGTTTTATCGGCTAGTGATGAAAACAGAATAGGACCAACGAGTCTGCTGATCATAAAGGCCGATAAAACCTGGCCAATTTCAATGGGGGAATACGCTAAGTTCTCTTTAAGATAGACAGGCCAATAAGGTGAAAAAATACCTAATGCTGCAAAGAAGAAAAAATAGAATGTCGATAAACGGAGGTAAGGTGGTTTATGCATTTTTGTTGGGGAAAATATGCAAAAGCAACAATGTAAAGTATTGTGCTGAGATAGCTTTGAGCTTGAAATGGCGGAGAAAGAGGGATTCGAACCCTCGATGGGCGATAAAACCCATACTCCCTTAGCAGGGGAGCGCCTTCAGCCACTCGGCCATTTCTCCGTGAATCAAATGAGGTCGCTAGGATACAATTGGATTGCAATAAGGTAAAGTGTTAATTCACACTTTCTTTATTTTCATTTTGAGAATCAAATTCTGTCTGAATTCGATTGTAGATTTCCTCTCGATGAACAGCCACATTTTTAGGGGCATTGATCCCCAAACGCACTTGATTTCCCTTTACTCCTAGTACCGTTACGCTGATATCATCGCCTATCATTAACGTCTCGCCTACCCTGCGTGTTAAGATCAACATCCTTTTATCTCCATTGTTTGACCATTTACCTGTGATGCCAACTAATTTAGCATTCGCCCAGAACTTCTAACTGATTGCTTAAATGTGACACAGGAAGCCTGAATGGATGCTGAACAAAGGTTCAGTTTAGAAATAAGAGCACTATAAAACAGCTATTTATCAAGTTTATCTTCATTAATATACAATATAAAAAACGGTCGATTCGAGTAAATTTTTGTTGTGTTTATGACATAAAACCGCTAGTACCTCTCTATCAGGCATTGAGATTCTTTTAAACACAAGCAGCAAAAAGCCTATGAACGATAACAACCATCCATAGGCTTTTTCTAAGATAAACTCATTGTTAGAGCCGCTATGATTTGTCCAAATCGAACTCATCATGCAAGGTACGAACAGCTAGTTCCAGATATTTCTCATCAATAACAACTGCCACCTTAATTTCTGATGTTGAAATCATCCGAATATTGATGCCCTCTTTTGCTAATGCACCAAACATGGTAGCCGCAACACCGGCATGTGAGCGCATACCTACACCGACGATAGACACCTTCGCCATCTTATTGTCACCACTACACTCACGGGCACCTAGCTTATTACCTGTCTCACATAAAATCTCTTTCGCCTTATCATATTCATTGCGATGCACCGTGAAGGTAAAATCAGTTGTATTGTCACTACCGACATTCTGAACAATCATATCCACTTCAATATTCGCATCTGAGATAGGTCCTAATATCTTATGTGCAACACCAGGTTCATCTGGTACCCCTGTGATGGTTAATTGTGCTTCATCGCGATTAAAAGCTACGCCGCGTACAATGACTTTTTCCATAATATCTTCCTCACGCGTTACTAGCGTACTCTTACAATTCTCATCTTTATCAAAACTCGATAGCACACGAATTGGCATATCGTATTTGTGCGCAAACTCTACAGCACGAATTTGCAATACCTTCGACCCCTGGCTTGCCATTTCCAACATTTCTTCCAAAGATAATTTCGGAATATGCGAAGCATTGGGTACAACACGTGGATCGGTAGTGTAGACACCATCAACATCCGTATAGATCTGGCACTCATCCGCTTTTAACGCAACGGCTAATGCAACCGCCGTTGTATCGGAGCCACCGCGCCCTAGAGTTGTAATATTACCTTGCTCATCTACACCCTGAAAACCAGCAACAACAATCACCTTACCTGCGGCAAGATCATCACGAATGGCTGAATCATCAATGGATTCAATCCGCGCTTTGCTGTGACTATTATCGGTAAGTACTTTAACTTGACCACCCGTATAAGATTTAGCGTCACAACCTTGTTCCTGAAGTGCCAAACTCAAAAGACCAATGGTTACTTGCTCGCCAGTTGAAACGATAACATCTTTTTCACGCGCAGATCCTGATGGTGAAATTGCATTAATCAAGCCGATTAAACGATTGGTTTCACCCGACATTGCAGATACAACGACAACAACATCGTTGCCTTTGCTTTTCCACCGAATAACACGCTCAGCAACTGCCTTAATGCGCTCAGGTGTACCAACCGAGGTACCACCATATTTTTGTACTATAAGTGCCATACTTTGCTTTAAATCCTTTTCTTTACCCAGTCCAAAACCGATGCTAATGCCGCATCCAAGTTTTCGGGTTGACTTCCGCCTGCTTGCGCCATATCAGGTCGACCACCGCCTTTACCACCAACCTGTTGTGCCACATGATTGACTAATTCACCGGCCTTGATTTGTGCGGTTTCAGCTTTGGTAACACCCGCAATCAATGTTACTTTCTCACCATTGGTAGCAGAAAGTACAATAGCGGCTTTTCCTAATTTATTCTTCAATTGATCCATGGTGTCGCGGAGTGTTTTCACATCTCCGTCAAGACGAGCAGCTAACACCTGTATATCGCCCACTTGAACCGCCTGAGAGGCCATATCAGAACCAGCTTGAGAAGCAAGCTTGCCTTTTAACTGTTGAACTTCTTTCTCTAATTGTCGATTCTTATCAACAAGGCTAGTAACTTTATCGACAACATTGTCACGGTTAGACTTAGTGATTTTAGCTACGTTATCGATAACTTTCGTTTGCTGATCAACCCAATCCAGAGCTGTTTGACCAGTGACAGCTTCAATACGACGCACACCAGAAGCAATACCTGATTCACTAAGGATCTTAAAGAACCCTATGTCTCCGGCCTGCTGAACGTGTACACCTCCACATAATTCAGTAGAAAAACCAATGTTAACCACACGCACTTCATTACCATATTTCTCACCAAAAAGGGCCATTGCACCGCGCGCTTTTGCGTCATCCATCGACATAACCGCTGCATCAGTCGTGGCATTCTGACGAATCTCCTGGTTTACAATCTGTTCTACTTCAGCAAGCTGCTCAGAAGTAACGGCATCGAAATGCGAAAAGTCAAAGCGTAAACGCTGCTCATTGACAAGAGAGCCTTTCTGTTCGACGTGCTCACCTAACACATCCCGTAAAGCTGCATGCATTAAATGTGTTGCAGAGTGATTTAGTACAATAGCTTGGCGGCGTGATTCATCAATTGTTGCCTGAACCTGATCACCTACGCTGACTGAACCCTCCGTCATTGTTCCAACATGAACGAATACATCGCCCTGCTTCTGGGTATCTTCAACAACAAACGTACCCGTTGCAGATTTCAGCTCACCTTGGTCGCCAATCTGACCTCCCGATTCAGCATAAAATGGCGTTGTATCTAGAACAACTTGAGCTTGCTGACCATTTTCCAAACCTGTTACCGCGGCACCTTCAACAAAGGCTTGCGCTATCACTGCTGAGCCATCAGCATGATCATAACCCGTAAAGGCTGTTTCACCTTCAACCTCTAATTTATCCGTATAATCAACGGCGAACTTACCCGCATTTCGCGCACGATCACGCTGCTCATTCATCGCTATTTCAAAACCGTCTTTATCGATATTGAGATTACGTTCACGCGCAATATCTGCGGTTAAATCAACAGGGAATCCGTAGGTATCGTAAAGCTTGAATAAAACGTTACCTGGAATAATATCTCCATCAAGGTCAGCGATACTTGCTTCAAGAATCTTCATACCTTGATCAAGCGTTTCAGCAAAACGTCGCTCTTCTTTCAACAAGACCTTTTCAACATGCTCTTGAGCAGTGGTTAATTCGGGATAAGCCTCACCCATTTCAGCAACTAGCTGTGCGACTAATTTATGGAAAAAGGGTTGTTGCTGGTCAAGCTGATAACCATGACGAATAGCACGGCGAATAATACGACGAAGCACGTAGCCACGCCCTTCATTCGAGGGTAAAACACCATCTACAATAAGAAATGCTGTTGAACGAATATGGTCAGCGATAACACGTAACGATTTATTATCTAAATCCGTGGTATTGGTTTGCTCAGCCGCCGCTTTAATGAGATTCTGAAAAATATCGATTTCATAATTACTGTGGACACCCTGCAAAATAGCAGCAAGTCTTTCCAGGCCCATACCAGTGTCAACAGAAGGCTTTGGCAACGGATTCAAAGTACCATCACTAGAACGATCATATTGCATAAATACGAGATTCCAGATTTCGATATAGCGATCACCATCTTCTTCTGGTGTTCCAGGAGGGCCACCCCAGATATCAGCACCGTGATCGTAGAAAATTTCCGTACAAGGACCACATGGGCCAGTATCACCCATTTGCCAAAAGTTATCTTTTGCACCAATGCGAGAGCAACGGTCTGGGTCTACACCGATTTTCTTAAGCCAGATTTCCTCAGCCTCAGCATCCTCCTCGAAAACCGTTACCCAAAGTTTTTCTTTTGGCAGGCCAATGACTTCCGTCAAAAACTCCCAAGCATAAGTAATAGCCTCTTCTTTGAAGTAATCACCAAAGCTAAAATTACCCAACATTTCAAAGAATGTGTGATGACGTGCCGTATAACCGACATTCTCGAGATCATTATGCTTACCACCCGCACGCACACAACGCTGTGAAGTCGTCGCACGAGTAAAATCACGAGCTTCGGTTCCAAGAAACACATCCTTGAATTGCACCATACCTGCATTGGTGAATAACAAGGTGGGATCATTTCCAGGCACTAATGAGCTTGACGCTTCAATTGAGTGACCTTTCTCTTCAAAAAAGGAGAGAAACTGCTTACGTATATCGGCACTACTAGTCATAAATAAATTCTTTATTGATCATTTCTGCAGAAAAACCTCGCCCCGCAAGGAATCGGCTTTGTTTAGCTTGTGTGGGATAATCATTGGGTGTGGTATCACCAAATCGTTTACATCGGGCTTGATGGAGAACATCCCCCCAATCAACCTCTGCATTATCCAGATATATAGCAATTAAGCTACTATCCACCCCATGCTCTTGGAGCTTATAACGGATTTTGACAGGACCTTGACCTTTGTTAATCGCAGAACGTACCATTGACTCGACAAAACGCTCATCGCTTTGGATATTATCCGCAGCCAGCAAGTCAAGCAATTCATCGATGTCATCTTCAGCACAATTGTCCCGTTGCGCGAGTTTATTCTGTAACTCAGAACGAGAATGTTCTCGTCGGGCCAATAAACCGTAAGCAACATCCAAACAACGCCGTTGAGATTTTTCTTTTTTTAGCATCTTTACGGCGCGTTTGGATTAAGATGGTTTATCTTCTTTTCCAGCCTTTTTTCCATCTTTCTCATCTGTTTTTACATCTGCTTTTGCATCACCTGTTGGCAGGAACGCTTGACGAACCGCTGTTTCTATTTCTTCAGCTATTTCCGGGTTATCTTTTAGATAATTTCGAACATTGTCTTTACCTTGGCCAATCTTCGCATCTTTATAGCTGTACCATGCACCCGCTTTTTTAATCAGCTCAAGTTGTACGCCTAGCTCAATCAATTCACCATGAAAAGAGATACCCTCCCCATACAAAATCTCAAATTCAGCCTGCTTGAATGGGGGAGCAACTTTGTTTTTGACAATTTTAACACGAGTATTATTACCAATAATCTCATCGCCTTTTTTGATCGCGCCAATACGACGAATATCAATACGTACCGATGAATAAAACTTCAGTGCATTACCGCCTGTTGTCGTCTCAGGGTTACCAAACATCACACCAATCTTCATACGAATCTGGTTGATGAATACGACAATCGTATTAGAACGTTTGATATTACCGGTTAGTTTACGCAGGGCTTGTGACATCAAACGAGCCTGAAGGCCAACATGCGTATCACCCATATCACCTTCAATTTCTGCCTTAGGCGTCAATGCTGCAACGGAATCTACAACCACCATATCAACGGCACCTGAGCGCACTAACATATCGGTAATTTCTAGTGCTTGCTCACCCGTATCTGGCTGAGATATCAGAAGATCATCAATGTTCACGCCCAGCTTTTGCGCATAAACAGGGTCAAGTGCATGTTCAGCATCTACAAATGCTGCTGTACCACCCGCTTTTTGACACTCAGCGATAGCATGCAAGGTTAAGGTTGTTTTACCAGATGATTCTGGACCATAAATTTCTACAACACGCCCTTTAGGAAGACCACCTACACCAAGTGCGATATCAATACTAAGAGATCCTGTTGAAATAACCTCAATATTGCGGTTCGCACTCGCATCCCCCATACGCATGACTGCACCCTTACCAAATTGCTTTTCAATTTGACCTAATGCTGAGGCAAGCGCTTTTTTTCTATTATCGTCCACAGAATTTCCTTAGTTGAGATTTAGTGTGGGATTATTTCATACTTGTGACTGACACAAAATGGTTTTTATCGGATTGATGGGTATCTCATCCATGTCAGAAACAGCTTTTCCTGATGTCGTGACATGTTCCAATTTTTTAGACAAAAAACCGACAAAAAAGTATCAAATGTTCATTGAGCTATGCTTTAAAAGAGTGAGCATTTTCTGGATAGAAAATTCAGCCGCAGCTCTACGTACTTGCACTCGATCACCCGTAAAATGTTGGGTGATAAGCTGTGGTTCTTGGTTTCTCTCTTGAAAAGAAAAACAAACGGTACCTACCGGTTTTTCAGGGGAACCACCCGTTGGACCTGCAATTCCGCTAATTGCCAAAGCATAGGTTGCTTGTGAGTTTTCTAAAGCACCGTTGGTCATTTCTGCAACCACAACTTCACTAACTGCCCCATGCTCTTCGATTAACTCTAACGACACACCCAACATATCGTGCTTCGCTTCATTACTGTAGGTGACGAAACCGCGATCGAACCATTGAGAACTTCCAGCAATATCGGTCATTAGCTTTGCAACTAAACCACCCGTGCAAGACTCCGCAGTAACAACCATAGCATCGTGCTTAGTCAGAAGATCGGCAAGTGCTTTAAGCATTTTTTTTCGCACGCTCTCTCTCAGCAATGGTATCAGCCACTTTATCCCGAAGATATACAGGTTGAGCTAATTCAGCAGGCAAAGCTTTACCTGCCTCAAAAGCTACATTGCCAAGCAATGCAATATACTTTGCCGAAGGATAAACCTCTGGGTAAATATCATTTTCAGCAGTTTGATTTAATGCTTGGAAGGATTCTTCATACGCAGACCAACCTGTACCCACTCCAAGCCAGTTTTCTAGTGTAATAGCCGCTAATTTATCCGCAGCGATTACCTGCTCTTGCTCGACTAAGACAACACTATTTCCTTGTCGTTTATAGTGCCCCCAGTAAACTTCGTTGATACGCGCATCAACAGCTACTAAAAAGTGTTCCTTATCCGCATGTTGCTCTGCCATTTCTAAGGCCATCGCAGCTAAAGTTGAAACAGGAAGCACGGGAGTATCATGCGCTAGCGCCAGCCCTTGCGTGACGCCTGTTGCGATACGCAAACCTGTAAATGCTCCAGGCCCTCTACCAAAGGCTATAGCATCAACATCAGCGAGTGTAATGGCTGCCTCCGCAAGCAATTTCTCAACCATAGGAAGAATAAGACGAGTGTGCATACGCGGTGCGATTTCATATTCATGAATCACAGCATCATTATATAAAAGAGCCGCCGAACACGCTTCGGTCGCAGTTTCAATAGCAAGAATAGTTGTCATTACGTTACTTTAGGTGATTTGTTCTTATGAATCTACAGGAGCTTAAGTCTCTTCATCCGCATTTGGCAACGCAAAGAAACGTTTCACTACTTCGATCTTTTGAGTACGTGGAATACGCGGTAGGCTTTCCAAGAAAATATTGCCATAACTGCGAGTGCGTAACCGAGGATCACAAATCATCAAAACTCCTCTATCATTATGATCACGAATCAAACGCCCTACACCCTGCTTCAAGGTGATTACCGCATGCGGAATTTGGAAGTCATAAAACGGATTGCCATTGTTGTCTTTAATCGATTGAATACGTGCTTCGGTCACAGGTTCAAAGGGAGAAGCGAAGGGCAATTTATCAATAATCACACAACTTAAAGCTTCACCACGCACATCGACACCTTCCCAGAAACTACCCGTTCCAAGTAATACTGCATTCCCTAATTTTCGGAAATTTTCGATCATTTCATGTTGAGGCGCATCACCCTGTACAAGAATGGGTACATCAAGTTCATCTTTGAAACGTTCTGCGGCTTCGTTGAGTGCGCGATAGCTCGTAAACAATACGAAAGTTCCCCCCTGGCAAGCATCGATGACTGGTAAAGCCGCATCAACCACACTTTCTACAAAGTCATGGGCTTGTGGTTCA
Source organism: uncultured Thiotrichaceae bacterium (assembly GCA_902727985.1). Lineage (GTDB taxonomy): Bacteria > Pseudomonadota > Gammaproteobacteria > Thiotrichales > Thiotrichaceae > HyVt-477. The sequence continues at coordinate 26,335 of CACVAY010000139.1, forward strand.
GGAATATTAGGAGGTGCATACAACAGTGAATGATGCCAGTAATCAAATGGGCTATCTAACTGTAATTCCCTATCAGCCGTAATCCCCAAACGCTGACAGTAATGCTGAAAAGAATTATCAACTGACAAGGTTGCTGATGTAAAAACCCATGCACAAGGCAATGCAGATATTTGTCGCTGGAAAGTATCTGCAACATCTAAAGGAGTTGAAATCAAACTAAATGAACGGGTAAACGTTTCATACCACTGTACAGCATTGTCTTGGGGCACCTGCATATTCCGCAATCTGACCAAGAAAACCTGGCAACGCTCTAAACACGTTTCCAAGCCCTGACTACGTTCTGCAAATGTTGCTAGTAGCTCTCCTAACGCCTCCATCTCCTCTAATAAATTATCCATTTCCTGGATAATCGCTGGTTTATTGCGTATTTTATACCAAGGCTCTCTTAGACCCGGTTTATCCATAGCCAAACGTAAATCTTGCACTATCTTATCAACGTTTCGTGCAGTATCTCGTAACGTTGGCATATCACCAATGACGGTCGCCTCAGCAATAATATCAGTGGCTAACTCCCGAACCTGACGGCTGCTAAAGGTATCACTAAAGAAGCTTGAGGCTATTTCGGGTATTTGATGCGACTCATCAAGAATGACAGTACTCGCATTGGGCAGTAATTCACCAAAACCTTCTTCCTTTAATGCCATATCAGCAAAAAACAGATGATGATTGACGACCACAACATCAGCTTCTTGAGCGCGCCTCCGTGCTTTAACCACATAACAATCGTTATAATATTCGCAATCAGCGCCGAGACAATTATCAACCGTCGAAGTCACACTCCCCCAAACTTCTGATTCTTTGGGAACGCTTGTAATCTCGACCACTTCACCAGAGGCCGTCATCGTAGCCCAATCATCAATACGATGCAGATAGTTCAAGCTGCGCTTATCGTGAAAGCTTCCATCATGTAAAGCTTGTTTGAGGCGGTAAAGACACAAGTAATTCGCACGCCCTTTCAACAACGCTAATTTGCTACTACTGTTTAATGCTTTCTTTACAATCGGTAAATCTTTAAGGAACAACTGATCTTGGAGTGTTTTTGTTCCCGTAGAGACAATAACTTTCCCTTCAGAAGCTAATGCCGGCATAAGATAGGCAAAAGTTTTCCCCACGCCCGTACCCGCTTCAATAATCGCTGTCTGATAATTGGTGATGCACTCACCTACAGCCTCAGCCATTTGCTGTTGCTGCTCTCTTGGAGTAAATCCTTCAATGATTTCTGCTAGAGGACCCGTTTCACCTAATAAGGACTGCCAATCGACAGATGACTTAAGGGTTTTGTCGCTCATATTGAATTGCTTTTTTAAGAAGTTTTATATTGCCAGTTTTCTGACTAGCTACTTTGATTAATTTCCAATTCTGTTTTTCTACCGCGCTACCCGAAGCCGCATACAAATTGGATTTTTCAGCCATCGTAATGGCATTCGAGTAATCATTCTGTTGTAGTTGGACTTGTGCTAATAAATTCCATAAATCAGGATGCCTTGGATTAATCCGCAGAGCTCTCTCAAGCTTTTCGGCAGCCGACCGATACTGCAACGTTGAAAAGTTTACTTTCGCCTGCTTATACAAGCTAGCAGCCGCAGGTGATAATGCTGTTGATGCCGGAGCAGAACTTGTCGCATTCACTCGACTGGGTACTTTGTCGTATGGATTCGCTGTTAATTCAGGCTTATCAGCAGGCCGTGGAACTACCACCTGAGGAGGTCTTATTGTTGGTGCTGGTGTTGGTCGATTCGTTACTGTCGGCCTAACAACAGGGGGACGTGGGTTAGGTTTGACAACGACAGGTACAGGTGGATTTGGGTTACGCGCCGCCTCTCTTGGCGCATAACTCGTAGAGCACCCCTGTAAATAAGCTACTGACCCTAAAATAGATAGCAATAATAGTTTTTTCATAAGTACGTTTTAATTTATTGTCCAAAACCTTGCCAAACCGGACGATCTTGATCTTGTGCGGGTTTTGGTGAACTAGGACGCTGCCACGTTGGTCGATCCCCAGAAGAAGGTACAACGGGTACAGAACATTTACGCTTTCGCTTTGGCATTGTTTTCGCAGAGAACGGAAGTGAAACTGACGTGCCACAGGCTGGGTTATAAAGTAAGCCTGAATCCTTATCAATCTTAACCCACCTCACATTTTTCGGTGTAACGGGTTTGAATGGTCTGGTTGGTAAAACCCTGATCATGTCAGCCCAAACTTTAAGGGCTCCAGAGCCACCCGTTAAATTGGTCGGTTTATTATCATCTCTTCCCACCCAAACAGTAATCACATGCTTTCCGGTGAACCCCGCATACCAACTATCCTTCTTATCATTAGTGGTTCCTGTTTTACCCGCTGAACTTTTCCAGGCAGGTAATACTTTAGATAGGTATTTAGCCGTGCCGTTTCGAGTAATTTGGTTCATCGCATAAGTAATTTGATAAACGTTTTCGGGCGAAGCAACTTGTTTAACATTCAATGGGTAACGCTTTAAAGTATTTCCATAGGAATCCATAACACTGCGAATAGCTTGAAGAGGTGTATAGGTTCCGTCTGAGGCAAGCGTCTGAAACATTTGTTGCACCTCAATCGGTGCTAACTCTGAAGTACCTAAAAGGATTGACGGATACGGGGGTATTTCAGAATGAATACCTAAATCATGGATGGTATCAATTACCTTGTCCAAGCCTGTTTGAATACCAATACGCACGGTTGGCGTATTACGTGACAAAATCAGGGATTTCGAAAAAAGTACGCCACCCATGTCACGATGATCATAGTTACGTGGCTTCCAATATTCTCGCCCTACTTTGACCACCACGGGCGCATCACTGATGCGTGTAGACATGTTGAACTTATTAGAATGTTCGAGTGCGGCAAGGTAAACGGCAGGTTTAATCACAGAACCAATCTGACGTCGTGCATCTATAGCGCGATTATACCCAGCATAGCGAGGCTCACGTCCACCCACAATAGCTTGTATTTCTCCATTTTGTACATTACTTATAACCATTGCGCCGTTAAGTTTCCCCTTCGGTATACGCTCACCTCGCTCCAATTTACGAACACGATTACGTAAGACATCCTCAGCCTGTAATTGCACAATAGGATCCATTGCCGTAAAGATAAGCAAACCTTCATTGTGCAAATCTTCCTCTTGATAATCTCGGCGTAATTGTAATTTCACCAATTCAAGATATGCCGGAAATGGGTTGGTACTAGAGGGTCTAGACTTGCTAACACCCAGTGGACGCTGTTTCGCTTGAGCTACCTGCTCGGTACTCATTACGCCTTCTCTGGCCATTATATCTAAAACAAGATTACGACGTTGCAATGCCCGATTAGGAAAACGGCGAGGATTATAATAAGACGCGCCTTTTGCCATTCCTATGAGCAAAGCTACTTGATCTACACTGAGTTCACGGAGAGGAATACCAAAATAAAATTGAGAGGCTAAACCAAAACCGTGAATAGCACGCTGCCCATTTTGACCAAGATAGATCTCATTCATATACGCTTCAAGCAATTCATCTTTGCTGTAATGAAGCTCAAGTAACATAGACATGGTGGCTTCATTGGCTTTGCGTTTGTATGACTGCTCATTGGTTAAGAAGTAATTCTTGACCAACTGCTGGGTTAATGTACTCCCACCCTGCACCTTTCTTCCCTCTTGAACATTCGCTATCAAAGCACGCAATATTGAGGTTGGGTTAATCCCCAGATGATTATAGAAATTCTTATCCTCAACAGCGACCAACCCTTCCGTGAGTAAGGGCGGAACCTCTGTCAAGCGCACCAATACTCTATCTTCATTATGGTAGGGATAGAAATTACCGATCAGAATCGGCTCAAGACGCATGAGGTTCAGAGGTGTTTTAGATGAAAGGTTTTTTAGGCTGCGTATTCGACCCTTGCTAATCGAAATACTAATCAAGCGCTCCTGCTCGACATCCTCAGCAAACTGGAAACCACGCGTATGTATTTTGAAAAAATTCCCTTTACGGCTGTATTGACCCGTAGCGACAGGCTTTGATGTTTTCCGATATCGTAAAAGATGAAGTTCTTTTTCGAGGTCATTGGCAAATAGTGTCTGCCCCTCATAAAGATCTAGTGGGCGCGCGAAAACGCGGGCTGGCAACGACCAGCGTTTACCTTCAAATTGAGTGCGAACACGATCATCCTGTTTAAGCACGTAAGCAGCTGCAAACAATGCTCCCAAGATAATCCCTACTAAAAGCAGGATACGAAATACGCGAAATATGTTCGAAGATACTGTTAAAAGTAATCCCCAAAATGACGTCGTTGATTTCTCAGATGTCACGTAAGTAATCTTCCTTGTAGCCTATTTACCAATCACAGCAGAAAGCCAATTATTGGTATTAGCGTTTTTATTTACATTCATTTTTCATTGATAGCGTTATCAGGGACAAAGTTCCCTGCATATATTATCGAAGCATCTTAGGTCATAAAAATCTCTATGTGACCCTCATAAACCTCTAACAGTATATATATTATTTTTCAACATATTACGCGCCAATGATTAATAAGACCATATTTTATGCAAATGTATCGTGAATCACGGAATTCGTACAAAACTAAAAACCTGGTTGAAATCACGATCACATCTACACATTTATCTGTGCGGTGATTCTACGTGATATTCCACTTAGAAATGAACTTTTTGTTATCAAATTTTCTTTTTTTTAGAACTCTTTTACATAGGCTTTGTCTTTAATCTACAAATCAACACCATTCGTCACACATGATGAGCAATCCAAAAAACTGAGGAGTAAATTCTTGTGGAGTTCAAGGCGCATAATGTATTAAAAATAAGTGGGATTAGGTGCGCCTTGACCATCCCTTCCATAAAAAAAATAACAAAAATGGTAAAAGGTAGTTTTTCAAAAATAAGCTTTTCCGGCGTCATTTTAATGTCGTCATTGCTATTTGGTTGTTCGACACAAACACGAAACATCGACACAAATTCAACGCCACACTACACGCCTCAACAATCATCACACTCGCCTGTACGAAGCACGCTAGTTAGTAACGCCTATAAAAACCTTGGTGTTCCCTACCGTTATGGTGGCACCACAAGCAATGGCATGGATTGCAGTGGCTTGACCCAAACAGTTTATAAAAATAGCGGTATTAGCATCCCAAGAACAACTGCTCAACAACGAGATGCTAGCCGCACCATTCATATATCACGCCTGCTTCCCGGCGACCTGATTTTCTTTAAAACAAGCGCCAAATCTAATCATGTTGGCATCTACATTGGTGATAGAAAATTCATTCATGCCTCAACAGGCAGTAAAAGAGTGAAAGTGGATCAAATGGACAAACAGTACTGGCGACAACGCTTTGTGAAATTTGGTACTTATCTGTGATTGCTACACACTTCAAGACTTCAAAATATCGCGTTAAATGCGCACATGCTACACATACATTTATTCCAGCAAAAAATCATGTCTGGTATATAATCTAATGGATTCATAAACATAACAGAATCATCACAAAAACAACCCAATCATCAAAGGAGCAAACCATGGGTCTATTCGATTTTGCACACAATATCGGCAAAAAACTTTTCGATAAAGAAGAAGAGGCTGGTGAAAAAATTCAGGAGCATATTGCTGAAGACAATCCAGGCGTATCAAATTTAAATGTCAGCGTCGAAGATGGCGTAGCAACCATTACAGGAGAAGCCGAATCGGCAAGCGCCCTTGAAAAAGCCATTCTCATGACAGGTAACGCGATGGGGATATCTGAAGTTCGGGCGGAAGGCCTAACAGCGCCCACTTCTGATGTAGATGTACAGTATTATGAAATTGAGAAAGGCGATAGCCTCTGGAAAATTGCTGACAAGCTCTATGGTGACGGCAATAAGTACAAACAAATTTTTGAAGAAAACAAAGAAGTTATCAAAGACCCTGATTTGATTTTCGCAGGTCAGAAAATTCGAATCCCTAGCGCATAATCAACTCTCAAAGGAAACAGTCATGGATATCAGTAACATAGTAAAAATGGGGGCAAGCGCCTTTACAAGCAGCAAATTAAGTGGCGATGCGGGAAGCAACTTAAACTCGGACACGCTAACCTCAGCATTAGGCGGTTTACTAGGTGGAAATGATAACGAAGGCAGCCTTGATCTAGGCAGCCTTCTTAGTGGTATGCAATCTGGCGGACTAGGTGATATCGCCAAGTCTTGGCTTGGAGATGGAGAAAACGAGAGTATCTCTATTGATCAAATTACCAGCATGCTAGGCTCAGATAAGATTTCTGAATTCGCATCTCAACTGGGCGTCTCAGATGAGGAAGCAGCAGGTGGTCTCGCTGATGCACTACCACAAATGGTTGATAACGCAAGCAGCGGCGGATCTATTCTTGACTCTATCGGTGGCGTTTCTGGTGCAATTGGTATGGCTAGCAAATTTTTTGGTCGTTAATTCCCCCCATTGCATCTTTCATAAAAAAGCCCCTTAAGCGGGGCTTTTTTATTTCAAATATTCTGTTTGGATAATAAACGAAGATCAATCTCACCCTCATGCACTGGCGGACACCAGAAATAACTTCCGGTTACTGGATGACTAATAGTAAACAAAGCATCCTTAACACCATCATCATAGCCGACCATGCGCTGCATTACTGCTTCAAAAGCATCAAATGAACACCCAAAGGAAACAAACACCAAACCCTCTGAATCGCCATCCGCCCATGGCATTGATCGTCGTAACATGAAAGCTGGTGGATCGAAGTTCTCTTGCTCAGCACGTTTTACATGCGCTGATTCAGGCGCATCATCTAATTCTTCATTGCTTATTCTATCGCGTCCAAAGGTATGATCTTGCTGTTGCGGGGTAAGCGCATCAAAGGCATCAAGATCATGCATCCACTGTTGCACGGCAACAAAACTGGATCCACCCAAGCCATCAATATCACTCTTGGTAAATGCGGCTTTTAGTGCATCTTCACCTTCAGGGTTCTCGGTACCATCTTCGTAACCCGTTAAATCTTTATTTTTTTTATAGCTAAAAGCATCCACAACTTTATCGACAACAAATGAATCTGCTAACGTTTGTCGAACCATTCTCGCTTTATGCAATAACTCACCCCGGTCATCACCACGGATCCAACACCACAATGCGAAGGGTGTGGTTGGCACATCAATCCCCTTCCCTTCAAATTCGGGCATATTGCGCATTGAAGGGACACTAACATCCAAAAAATGCAACAATGACTGTCCGAAACCTATAACTATATTTTCTTTCGCCGCAAATGTAGCCAGCATGGTAATTGCCGCTAATGGCGAGGCATCCGGTAGCATTCGATAAAACTGATAGCGAGAAAGAGTTGGGATTTCTTCTATGATCCCTTGTTGAGCATTCATAATTTTCCTTTTGCGAGTAATCGGGAACTACACTTAGATAGTCTTTTTAGCACGTAACAATGAACATAGCCCAGACTAAAATAATAATTGAATAATTTACGTAAAATAACGACCTATTGTGGAACGATTTTGCGATTTTGTTGACTAAAAAACACATATGTTGCAAATATGACCCATCTAATTCCAGGCAACACCCGTACTTATAGCAAGCATAATACATTAAGGAAACAACCATGTACCCCACAGTCAAAGAAACTATTTTCATCCTCGCATTTGTAGTTGGAATGCTTTACATCTTTTAGTTGCAAGAAATAGCAACGAAGCCATCAGCGACAAATCACTAATCTGGCATTCATTATGTTTTTCACGTAAAGTCGTTTTCTTTTGTTATACATGTATAAAATGTCAGACATTCTTCGCATAGCAACACGTAAAAGCCCTCTTGCACTATGGCAAGCCAATGAAGTCGCAAGACAAATAAAAGAACATAACCCTGAGCTTGAAATTGAACTCGTTACCATGTCTACACAGGGTGACAAAATTCTTGACACTCCACTCGCCAAAGTTGGCGGTAAAGGCTTATTCGTTAAAGAACTTGAGTTAGGTATCTTAGAGGGGCACGCTGATATAGCTGTCCACTCGATGAAAGATGTTCCTGTTGCATTCCCTGAAGGGCTTCATCTTCCCATTATTATGCAACGTGAAGACCCAAGTGATGCTTTTGTATCAAATCGTTATAACAGCATTGAAGAGTTACCTGAAGATGCTGTCATTGGCACCTGTAGTTTGCGCCGTCAAACTCAGCTTCGTGAGTATCTTCCAAAATTACAAATTAAAGACCTCCGCGGAAGCGTTAATACACGTCTCGACAAACTCGACAACGATGACTTTGATGCCATTATTTTAGCCAGTGCAGGCCTTAAACGCCTTGGTTTTGGTGAGCGTATTACGGAAAGCATTTCTACCGATAAAAGCCTTCCAGCCGTTGGTCAAGGTGCACTCGGTATTGAGTGTCGCGTTGACGATGAAAGAGTTGCTGCCATTATTGCTCCGCTTTTTGATCAAGACACCTTCGATCGCGTTAGCGCAGAGCGAGCCATGAACAATAGACTCAATGGCGGTTGCCAAGTGCCTATTGCAGGTTATGCAGAACTAGAGGGAGATCAATTATCCATGCGCGGTTTGGTTGGTTTTCCCGATGGTTCAAAAGTCTATCGCGCAAGTGCATCTGGCAATAGAGCGGATGCCGTTGCAATCGGCACAGCAGTAGCAGAAGAGATTTTGAAGCAAGGTGGTCAAGCTGCCTTGGATTCTGTCGGTATTACTGCCTAACGGTGAACGTAACTAAAAAATATTGCGTAATGGTTACGAGGCCTGAACATCAGGCCAATCATTTCTGCAAGCTGCTTACTTCAAAAAATATCCATTCACTTCGATTTCCAACCATGGAAATCTCAGCGACTACCCCTTCGCATCTTCATGAAATAGACATCAAACAACTTGATGTTGTGATTTTTATTAGTGCCAATGCTGTCACTTTCTCACAGAACCATTTCAATCTTAGTCAATTTCCCTCTGCATGCAGCATTGCTGCAATAGGGGAAAAAACAACACGAACACTTAGCTCATCCGGATATACAGTCGATCTTATTGCCGACCCTCCCTTTAATAGTGAAGCCTTGCTTGCTTCACCCTCCATGCAAAACATTCAAGGGCAACGCATCTTGATTATTAAGGGCTGCGATGGAAGGAAAACACTTGAAAATACGTTAAAATCAAGAGGCGCACGTGTTAAAACATATGATGTTTATGAGAGAAAGATCGCCACTCACTCAGTAAAATCTGTAAATTCTATCTGTAACAGCTCACAAATTGATATAATCGCTATCACAAGTTTTGATAGTGCAAACTACCTTTTTGATTTTTTTAGAGATTGCGTCGTGTTTAAGCACAAACCTTTACTTGTCGGGAGCCAACGCATCGCTGATGCTTTGACAGATATGAACATAGCTAATCCACTTGTGATTGCTAAAAACCCAAGTGATGAATGCATGCTCGAAACCTTAATAAAGTGGATAAAAAACCGTTGAACGATCCCTTTGATTATTCTGATAAGTCTAAAAGCACAGATCCCACTTCTGATGCTCATCAGCCATCAGCTTCCCGCACCGCACGCTTTGCCAGCTACCTTGCCATCGTTGCATTATGTTTTACCGCATTGGGTGTTACGGTCGGTTATAAGCACTGGCTTAGAATTAGTGACAAGGCAAAGGACGCTTTAAGCCAGATACAAGTCATTCAATCAGAGCTAGATGCAAAAGCTAATACCTCAGCACTTGAGGAAGCAACCAAAAATTTTGAATCTATCTCTCAGGCAAACACCGATAAATTAAATTCAACGCTGGAACAGCTCAGCTCTATTAAAGAGGAAACTCTTTATGCAGCCAGCACAGTTAGTACACACATAGAAGAACTAACGCTGTTACAAGCAGGACTACCCCAGATCCGTACGCGAATGACACGCGCTGAAGTACGTCTTGCCGAAATCCGCTTTTTACTGGAATCCGCTCGCAATCGTCTCATTCTATCATACGATAAAACTGGTGCTCTTGCTTTGCTGAAAGCCGCAGATTTAATGTTGCTGCGCATAGGATCAGCTGACTTACTCCCTGTACGTGAACTGTTAATAAAAGATATTTCTCAACTTGAGCAATATGCCTTACCTGACACTAGGGAGCTACTTTCGACGATTACTAACATTGAAGAAAGCATTCAGCCTCTCTCAAAGCTGACTAGCGCGAAAGCCACCACTCAGCCTGTCAACATTTTCAATACTTCCGAGGAAGACAAAAGCCTCACAGCTCAATTTAAAAACTATGTGAATAACTCTATCTCAATTACCAAAGACACCCAGCCACCGAAAGAAATACTTAATTTGGCGAATAAACAACGCACAGATCAACTAATGAAATTACGCCTTACCACGCTAAGACTGAATGTACTTGAAAGACAAGATAGTGAATTCCATTTCCAAATAAAAGAAATCAACAAGATGCTGGATAAATATTATTTACCAGAACAAAACATGCCATGGAAAAAAGAACTATCGGCAATGGATGAACTGTCTCTCACTCCTGAAGCACCATCAATTGATAGCGCACTTCAATTAATCAAGAGCGGCCTCAGCAAGGATAACAAACCATGATCATCACCTATATTCTTGCCCTGCTTGCCGTCATTGCTGGCACATTATGGTTTTTTAATTACTTGCTGACCCACCCAGAAGACCTTGTGCTGAGATGGGGTGAATATACCTATGAGATGACTACAGCCAAAGCTATTGCTATCCTGCTAGTGACTTTTATTACCTTATATTTATTCGTTCGATTGATTACCCATCTCATTAATACAGGAAGCTATCTACGTAAACGCAAACAACTTCGTCTACAGAGAAAGTCCAGCCAATTACTTATCAACGGCTTGATTGATCTTGTGGAGGGAGATTGGGAGCAGGCTGAAACAACTCTGACAGAGGATATCAATAACTCTCCTGTTCCACTTCTGAATTATCTTGCAGCAGCTCGTGCCGCTGACCTGCTCGACTCTAACACTCGCCGAGATAACTACCTCAAATGTGCTTGTGATAACACGAAGGGAGCCAGAACAGCCGTCGCAATTTCTCAAGCTGAAATGCAGCTATCAAGCGGACAACTTGAACAAGCTCGCGCTGGATTGATTACTTTACTCGAAGAACATCCAAAACATCGTTACGCAAAGCGCCTCTTAGCAAAATCTTATTATCAACAGGAAGACTGGAAAAACCTTTCCAGTTTGCTACAAGCTTCTTCGAAACAACAAATCCTCAAAGAAAGCGAAGTTGAACAATTTGAAGATGCAGCACTGAAAGGTGTCTTTCAGATGTATGCCAATGAGGATGACCTTCATAAGCTTAAAGCAGAATGGAAGAAACTCCCCTCAGCCTTAAAAGCCAAACCTTATGCAATTCTCCGCTATTCTAAGGCCTTAATTGCAGCGGGTGACGGCCCTGACGCCGTGAAACTCATTAGTAACACCCTAAATAAGCATGCATGGGATAACAGCCTGGTTGAGGTATATGGCACTTGTGAACATAAAAACCTCAATCATGCGATTACAGAGGCGGAAAAATGGCTAGCAGAGCACGATAGCAATCCTAATTTATTACTCGCGTTAGCGCGTTTGCATGGCAGAAACAAGTTATGGGGAAAGGCTAGAAGTTTGTACGAAAGCAGTCTGAATCTTGCACCAAATTCTCAAGGGTATTTAGAACTCGCGCAATTGCTGGAAGACACAAATGATCATGAAAACTCTCAAACCTGTTATCGTCAAGGACTCATCTACAGTATTACAGGCAAAGGTGAGGCGCTGATACTCAAATCTAAAAAAGAGCATATTAAGGAAGGCTATATTATAGAGGAGGATATTCCCGTCGTATGAGATGCCTGATAAATTTATTTAGGCTTAGATTCACATTCCAAATGCATAGCTTGCGTTAAAAGTTGAGAAGCTACGTTTCAACACAAGCTAAGGTATGTAAATACAAAACACTAGATAAGCTTAGCGAAGCGTTGCTACTTCCTTTGGTGGTTTACCATCCCAATAAGCCCAACGAATCAAAGCATCATGTGCTGCCTTACCTCTTCTTCGTGCGACTTGATCATTCTGTAAAATCGAAACGATATAGTAATGTCCATCATGCCCTCTTACATAACCTGCGATGGCTCGGGTATCACGTAATGTGCCAGTCTTAAAGAAACCACGCCCCTGAATAGGCGTATTACGCAAGCGCTTTCTCATCGTGCCATCAACTCCAGCAACAGCCAGTGAATTCATCAACAATTGCCGATTCGGACTACGGTAAGCATGTAATAACAATTCGCCAATATGACGAGAACTGATCTTGGACCAACGACTCAACCCCGACCCATTTTCAATGCGTAATTCAGGAAAGTTCAAACCTACAGACCTCAACCACAGGTTAATCGCTTGCTGACCTTTATGCGTATTGGCAGGTGCTCCCAGTCTTTTAGCAGCAATGCTTAACATGATCTGGCGTGCCATTATATTATGACTATCTTTGTTCACTTCACGAATGATTGTATGCAGCGGTTGCGAGAGGTGACGATAAATAAGCTGGGCATTATGAGGTTTAGTCCCCATAACAAATCGTGCATTGATATTACCACCAACATCACGCTTCCAATGATTAACCAAACTCGAATACAGCATATTAGAAGGGTCCGTAATCGCTTTCTTATAGGATCGTGGCCCACAACGCGTTGAATATCTACCCGAGAAGTTCACTATATAGTCAGCACCTTGGCGAGAAATCGACATATGAGGACTCCTTGCTTTACCGCGACAACGACTTTTCACCGAACGGATATTGTTAGCAATTATGACATTCTTAGCAGGTGTTGAAGAAAAAACCTTTGCGCGACCACCAACATTTTTAACGATAAACTCACTGGTACGATCCTGAAACATCAAGGCATCCGGTTGAGCGTTATAGGTTTCATAGGGCTTGCCATCAAAACTACCTGGGTCGATATTAGCCACCTGAAAATAGCTATTATCAAAAATCAGGTTTCCGTTGAAATGTCGAATACCACGCTGAGCTACTTTCCTGAGAATTTCTCGAACATCTGAATTATCAAAATCAGGCGACCCATAACCCTTAACAATTAAATTTCCATTGAGGGTGCCGTTACGAATATTTCCTTGCATATAAATTTCTGTCGGCCAACGATAATTCTTGCCCAGCACTCCCAAACCCGCATAAGTCGTTAGAATTTTCATTACCGAAGCGGGTGTTCTAGGTATATTCTCGTTATATACCATCATCGGTTCACGGTCACCTACCCTCAATACAAAAGCACTCATCGTTGCCGGATTAATGTTAGATTGCTGCAATAATTCCCTCACACTGTAGGGGAGCCCCCTTTGCATTGTGGAATTACTGGGTGTGATAGCTGACTGCTGAGAATATCTAAGAGGAACTATTTTCTGTGTTGGTGTCGCAAGTCTAGGCTGGTGTTGTGGAGCTAGAGCTGCTGGAACAATATTTTCCGCCATTAACCAATCGAATTCAGCCCTGGAGATATTGTTTGCAAGCACATTCTCTGAAGCGACTACAGTAGAAAACAGTACAATATTCAGAAACAAAAAGACTCTTCCCGCCCATTTATACATATGACCCTCACACGAATCAACAATTTACATTAAATAATACACATATACTATTGATTAATAATAGTATGTTTTAGATTAAATTACACTAGTTTCTTTTAAGGGATTCTTTTATACAAGACTCAGAATCATTGTCAAATTATCGTAAAAGAAAAACTGAATCCGCATAATTCTAGTTGAATTCCCAGCACTTCCCTGAGAAAATGCGCCCCCCTTGAACCACAGAGCTTTGCCAATGGCATCTTCTCTAAAAGACCAGCTACTACAGGCTGGATTAGTGACTGAAGAACAAATCGTAGAATCTGAAAAGAAAAAAAAGCAGAAGCCCACTAAACGCAAACTTCAGTCTAGCAGAAAAAAGCCTAATACAGCGGCTAAAAAGCCAAAGCGCCCAGAATCCGATCTTGAAAGGTTCTATAAAGAACGAGCCAAGACTGAACGTCAAGAAAAACATGACCAAGACAGGTTAAAAAAAGAACAAGCGGCACTGAAGAAGGCACGGAACAAAAAAGTCAAAGCCTTAATTGACAAGCATCAGATTCCCAATGAAGACGGAACCATTCGTTACAACTTCATGATTGGTAAAACGATCAAATACATTTTCGTTAACGAAGAACAACAAAAGCAACTATTTGACGGTTCATTAGCGGTTACTTTCAATTTAGGAAAACGCTGCTTAATTCCCGTGCAAACAGCGAAAGACATTGAGCTAGTCGACCCTGACAAAATCCTCGTTTATAACGAAGTCTCGTCAGATGAATCAAAAGAAATCCTAACTGAAGAGCAACCCCATGAAGAGTGACTATCTATTCAGAAATCAGCTCAACGAGTAAGTCGGCATGTTTTTGTGACTGGTAGAATGACTGACAGCGCTGACTGAGGAAAATAGCCTTCAATTGCTCCGCAGCCACAGTAAAATTATCATTAATGATGAGATAATCGTACTCATCATAATGTTGCATTTCACTGCAAGCTTTACGCATACGCTTGTGAATGACCTCTTCACTATCCGTCCTGCGATTAGTAAGACGCTCTTGTAATGCAGCTTTACTAGGCGGCAAGATAAAAACACCAAGCGCCTTAGGAAATATTTCACGTACTTTCTTTGCCCCCTGCCAATCGATTTCCAGAATAACATCCTGACCATTAGTCAAGAGTTCTTCTACTTTTTGTTGGGATGTACCATAGAAGTTACCAAATACCTCCGCATACTCCAGAAAATCCCCCTGATCGATACTGGCCTTAAAAGAAGCCACGTCCACAAAAAAGTAGTTAACACCCTCTTCTTCACCCGGACGGGAATCACGCGTCGTATGTGAAACAGAAACCGTCAAATTCTCAATATCGCCAACGATGGCATTCAATAAACTCGTTTTACCTGCGCCTGATGGGGCCGATACAATATATAATGTGCCTTTATTCATAATGATGATCTTTTCATGTCCGTTACTATCACCGCGATTCCTGCCTTTTCCGATAACTATTTCTGGTTACTTCATGATGCGCAACACGCTGTCATTGTAGACCCTGGTGATGCACAACCCGTGTTAGAAATGCTCGAAAAAAAGCAGTTAACACTCACAGCGATTCTTATAACACATCATCATTGGGATCACACCAACGGGATAGAAAAACTGATCGAGAATTATCCCGACATCCCTGTTTACGGTCCAGCAAAGGAAAATATACCCTGCAAAACGCATGCTTTAGGTGATAGTGACATTGTTCACATCTCAAAACCTACTCTCAAACTTTCAGTCATGGATGTTCCGGGGCATACAGCGGGACATATTGCTTACTTACAAGGTCACAATCTATTCTGTGGAGATACGCTTTTTGCCTCTGGATGTGGCAGAGTGTTCGACGGAACACTTGAAGATCTTCATAATTCCCTACAAAAAATTGCAGCTTTACCGTCAACGACTATTATTTATTGCGCCCATGAGTACACCATAGATAATTTAGGGTTCGCACAATGGGTAGAACCTGATAATGAGGACATAAACGCACGTATCGAAGCATGTCATCAGTTACTCGATAATAACCAGGCAACGGTTCCAACCCAACTTTCCGTTGAAAAACTATGCAATCCATTCATTCGTACCCATCTTCCCCATGTCATTGCTCAAGCTGAGGGGCAAGTAAAACACTCACTGGAAAATGCTTCTGAAGTGTTTGCTGCATTACGCACATGGAAAGATACACACTATGACTAAAAGCACGCAATGACATCATTCACGATATTATTATGACTGACTTTAAGATCACTGACACTTTTCAGCAGAATTATAAAACTCATCAATTTAGCAAATGCTTGTTTGAATGAACAAGAACACAGAAAATATAAAATTGATTGATATATAGAGCCCCGCTTGCTACAGTTTTTAGATTGCCCATCGCGAAATGTTTGGTTTTTAGTGGCCACCACTTTTATTGCAGAGCTTTATTTGCATCATACTAAACCCAACTCGTTTTAACACAATGAGCGTATTACAACCCCACGTTGTTTGAGGATGCCATTGCTAGGATCACACATATCACAGGTGCTTGAGGAAATTATATAACTGTATCATGATCTATTTATCTATAAAAAACCGTCCAGCAAAAGCAACAGATAGCGTGATAAAAAAAACGATCCCTCTCCTCATTGCCTTGGTGACTTTAGGCTCATCTCTATTGATTCCAGTACAAACACAAGCCAATTCAGAAGCTATTGATGCTGTGGTTAAAGAGGCGCTTGAGTTAACACCCGATCTAGAAAGCGGAAAGAAATTATATAGCACCTGTGCTCTTTGTCACACTCCTGAAGGATGGGGAACACCGGGTGGCAGATTCCCACAAATTGCATCACAACATAAAAGCGTTATTTTAAAACAGCTTGCAGATATACATAATAATAATCGCGACAACCCAACCATGTACCCTTTTTCAGAAAAAATCTTTGCACAGGGTCCACAAGCACTAGCTGACGTATCAGCATATATAGAAAAGCTTCCAATGGTTCCAAATAACAGTGTCGGTATCGGCAAGAATCTTGCTGAAGGCGAGAAACTCTATAAAGACAACTGCACAACATGCCATGGTGAAGCTGGCGAGGGAGATGCTGCAGAGTTCTACCCTCGTATCCATGGACAGCATTACCAGTATATACTGCGTCAGATGTTATGGATTAAAAAAGGTAAACGTCGCAACGCAGACAAAAAGATGGTTAAACAAATCGAAGGGTTTAGTTTTAGAGATCTTAGGGTTATTTCTGATTATGTTTCACGTCTACAACCTGATAAAAATTTACTTGCTGACCGGATGGATTGGAGAAATCCTGATTTCAGGGCTGGGTTTATCAGCGCACCAAAAGTTCAACAAGAACTCGTACCTGAAAAAGCAGACAAATAAAAATAGTAGTCGATTATTATTGTATCTTGGAGGAGTATCATAATGGCTGGACGTAGTAAAATTAGCTTCATCCTAATCTTGGTTTTAGGGGCCGCTCTAATGAGCGTATTTAATGTAGGACTCAAAGCAACCAATACCACCGAATTTTGTACTTCTTGCCACAGCATGCAAACTAACCTCAATGAATTGAAAGAAACACCCCATTGGAGTAGCGCATCTGGTGTTCATGCAGGCTGTGCAGATTGTCACGTACCAAAAGCATTTATCCCTAAGATGAAGGCGAAGATATTAGCTGCGAAAGATGTGTACCATGAAATCGCGGGCACAATTGACACCCCGGAAAAATACGAAAAACATCGCTGGGATATGGCTAGCCGAGTCTGGAAAAAAATGGAAGATAGCGATTCAAGAGAATGTCGTAGCTGCCATTCATTTGACCACATGGATCTTAGCGCACAAGATAAGTCTGCTAGAAAGCGCCATGGCAGAGCGGAAGAACAAGGTAAAACGTGCATTGATTGTCACAAAGGAGTCGCTCACGAAGAACCTGATGAGCCGGAAGAAGATGATAAGCATTAATTTCAAATCTTTTAATCGTTATTAGGTCACACTATATGAAACTGGTAAAAATCATCCTTTTTTATTTAATGGTTACAGTGAGTGCATTTGCAGGGACAGATGATCAAAACCAGCAACTCAGAGAAGCCGCTGAAACGGGCAATACTGAAAAATTAAGTGCGTTAATTAAGCAAAAAGTTGATATACATTCATCTGATAAGTTTGGTAAGACAGCCTTAATGTATGCTGCTGAAGAAGGAAAAACAGAATCTGTCATTGTTCTGCTATCTCATGGCGCTAATGTTAATGCTAGAACCAAATATGGTTCCACGCCATTAATCTTCGCGGCTGAAAATGGTCATTCTGCTGTCACCGCAATGCTTGTTGAGCTTGGTGCGAATGTTCACGACAGAACACGCGAAGGCTGGAATTCATTGATGATTGCCTCAAAAAATGGCGATGATATCATTGTAGCCCAGTTGCTTGAATTTGGAGCAGATGTGCGCTCTTCTGATCGTAAGGGGAACTCTTCCCTGATGTATGCCATTGACGCGGGACATCCCAAAGTAGTACAAACACTGTTTCAATATAGTGACCTTGTTGCACCATGCTTACCAAACAAGAACGGCATGACTCCAATCATGGCAACTATAGATAAAAAACAGAATGACATATTTAATTTATTGCTTCCTATCACGAAAAATCTAGACTTCGCAGATAAGTACGGGGCTACGGCTATACATTATGCTGCTGAAAGCAATAATCTGTCGGCATTAGAAGCTCTTGTAAAACATCAGGTGAATATCAACATTCAAGATGTAGATGGATCGACTCCCCTTATGAGTGCAGTTGAAGCGGGTCACGCTGACGCCATTTCCTTTTTGCTAGCAAATGGTGCTAAAAAAGACCTAAAAGATCTTAAAGAAAAAACAGCACAACAAATCGCTCAAGAAAAAGGTAAAGAAGAGATTATTAGCCTTTTAAAGTAAGCCCATCCTCATCACAATTACATAGAAACCCAATATCCAACTAAACATCGATGTTGAGTTTTGCTATTTGTTAACATCTAATCTCAATGCAATCTGCTATTAGGTATATTGCACAAACCTGCATATTTATTCAAAATACAGGCCGAATTTTCACAGGAGACAATTAATCATGAGTGATCTTATCGAAGTCAAAGCTCCAGATATTGGCGACTTTTCTGAAGTTGAAATTATAGAAATTCTGGTAAACACTGGTGACATAATTAAAGCTGAGGATTCACTCATTACTGTTGAATCCGATAAAGCTTCGATGGAAATTCCTTCATCTGCTTCTGGAACGGTAAAAGAAATAAAAGTCAATTTGGGTGATAAGATTAGCGAGGGAAGCGTTATTATCATGCTTGAAGAGTCGGCAGTTACCACTTCAACTGCACCAGAAAAACCTGAAGCAAGCGCTAGCTCAACTCAAAAAAATGATGCAACATCTGTGGCAACCGAATCTACAGGTGCAACCGACAAGCAGGCTCAAGTTGTCGTACTCGGCTCTGGCCCTGGCGGGTATACTGCTGCCTTTCGCGCTGCTGACTTAGGGCTCAATGTTATTCTTGTTGAGAAATTTGATGTCATTGGTGGTGTTTGCCTAAACGTTGGGTGCATCCCTTCTAAAGCATTATTACATACGGCTGAAGTCATCAACGAAGCAGCCGAATTTTCCGACCATGGTGTAACATTCTCACAACCAGAAATCGATATCGACAAACTTCGATCTCACAAAGAAGACGTGATTGGCAAACTTACGGGAGGACTTAAGCAACTTGCAAAACAACGTAAGGTCGAGATTCTCCACGGTTACGGCACATTCACTTCTGACCACTCCCTTTCAATTGTTGATAATGATGGCAGCACAATAAACCTTGGATTTGAACATTGTATTATTGCTGCGGGTTCACGTGTTACTAAGCTTCCTTTTATCCCATGGGATGATCCTCGAGTAATGGACTCAACAGATGCGCTAGAGCTGGAATCTATTCCTGAGCGTCTGTTGGTTGTTGGTGGCGGTATCATCGGTTTAGAGATGGCTACGGTTTACGACGCTCTTGGTTCAAACGTTACTATTGTTGAACTATCACCTGACTTAATTGCTGGAGCGGATAGAGACCTCATACGTCCTCTGGAACGACGCATTAAAAAGAAATATGAGAACATCTTTACCAATACCAAAGTAACAGCCATCACACCGACTGAGAAAGGCTTACTGTGTGACTTTGAAGGTGGAAAAAAAGTACCTGATCAAGATACTTTCGATAAGGTCCTCGTCTCTATCGGACGCTCACCAAACGGTAAGCTAATTGATGCTGAAAACGCTGGCGTCGCCGTCGATGATTGGGGGTTTATTGCGACTGATAAGCAAATGCGTACTAATGTGGAACATATCTATGCAATCGGAGACATCGTTGGACAACCGATGCTTGCGCATAAGGCTACTCACGAAGCAAAGGTTGCTGCAGAAGTCATAGCAGGACATAAAGCATACTTCGATGCTCGTACCATTCCTTCGGTTGCTTACACGGATCCAGAAGTTGCCTGGATGGGTAAAACAGAGACAGAATGCAAAAACGAAAACATTGAATATGAAAAAGGCGCCTTCCCTTGGGCTGCAAGTGGTCGCTCATTATCTATCGGTCGAAATGAAGGCCTGACCAAGGTTCTTTTTGATAAAGAATCGGGCAAAATCATCGGTGCAGGCATTGTTGGAACCAATGCTGGCGAGCTTATCGCCGAGACTGTACTCGCCTTGGAAATGGGCGCAGACGCTGAAGATATTGGCTTAACCATTCACCCTCACCCTACACTTTCAGAAACACTTAATTTTGCTTCTGAAGTTGCTGAAGGAACCTGCACCGATATCTATATACCAAAGAAATAATTCTGAGCGAGTGGGGTAACAAAAGCACTACACCATATAGAGGAGGTTTCAATCATGCCATTCAGCTGGGTCTACCTGATAGTAGTTACGAAACACTTCAAACAACTCTGGATGCTGTTTTGCCAGAGCCTCTGGTTGTTCGAAGAAATGTTCCGTGACAACAGCAAAAAACTCGGCCGGGTTTGTTGCGCCATAACTATTCAACAAAGCTCTGTCTCCCGACCATGCCGCCTCTTGTAATGATTCAAACTCCTTGCTTAATATAGTTGACCATTGCTCATAACGCCCTGCACTACCTAATATCGGTGCACCATTCACGGCACCATTTTCACCATCTAGCTGATGTGCAAACTCATGCAAGGTTACATTGTTACCATCATTCAAATCCCGATTACCTTCCACTACATTAGCCCAAGACAGAATCACTTTGCCATTACTCCAAGACTCACCACTCAATCCTCGTTCCTGAGTTGATACTAGCCCAGCTTCATCAGTCTCCTGACGTTCTACGCGAAAAGCATCGGGATAAATAATGATGTATTTCAACTGGGGATATACACCTGTTTCTCGATTCAGTAACAACAGACAGGCATAAGCCGCAATAGTAACTCGCATCTCATCTGTTACGACCAGTCCATTGCTACCACTAAACTGCTTTTGATGAAGGAATTGCTTAATATTGCGTTCCAACTGCTCACGCAGTTCATTGGGCAAGCGTGAGTAGACTGGCAAATTGCGTCTCAGGATAAGCTGCCACTCTGCGATAAATGGCTTAGCGAGCGCTTTCTTTAAACGAAACCCAGACCAACTAAAAACGACTATCGCAACTATAATTAAAAACGCCAAAACGAGACTGGCTTGCAAAGCGGACATGGCCTTTCCTTTAAATTTAACTGAATGCTATTTTTCGATAAGTCTCATTAAGGCTATATCCAACATAGTCAGAGCAGCAATTCCCTGATCATTGTGAGCATGTTTTTCCATAAACTTTTCCTTAACCAATATCTGTCAAGATAAATATTATTATAATCAAAAACTTATATTTATTAGAAAATAATTACACAAGGGAAAGAATGTATAATTTTCGATATCTCATAGAAAAGAGATATAAAGGATATAGCGAAACTCGTTGTGCTCGAAGCATAGTTTCTTTCCAACCATTATGGACTAAAAGCCCATAATGGTTATTTTAAGAACAACCACAAGTCACGCTACAGTAAGTCATTTACAAGACTTACAGGTTTCCGACCATTGTAATCATAACGCCAGCAGCAATGGCCGAGCCAATGACACCCGCAACATTGGGCCCCATTGCATGCATAAGCAAGTGATTATGCGGATTCGCTTCCATACCAATTTTATTAGAAACACGTGCCGCCATTGGCACCGCTGAAACCCCTGCTGATCCAATCAGTGGATTGATTGGGGTACTGGAGTACTTGTTCATGATTTTTGCCAAAATGACACCACTCGCTGTACCAATACAGAAAGCGACAGCACCTAATCCAAGTATGCCTAGCGTTTCCCAATTCAGGAATTTATCAGCACTCATTTTGGAGCCAACTCCCAATCCAAGAAAAATGGTAACAATATTGATCAATGAGTTTTGCGCAGTAAAACTCAAGCGCTCTACTACGCCAGATTCACGCATGAGATTACCGAAGATAAACATACCGATTAACGGTGCCGCACTGGGCAAGAATAATGCAACAAGTAACAACAGCAATAATGGAAATACAATCTTCTCCGTTTTGCTCACTGGTCGCAATTGTTCCATTTTGATAGCGCGTTCTTCTGGAGATGTCAATGCGCGCATAATCGGCGGCTGGATGATCGGAACCAGTGCCATATAAGAATAGGCAGCTACGGCAACAGCCCCCAAGATTTCGGGAGAGAGCTTACTGGTAACGAAAATCGCGGTAGGGCCATCTGCTCCACCGATGATACCGATAGAAGATGCATCTTGAATACTAAAATCAAAAATACCGAGCGCACTAAATGAAACCGCACCTAATACCGTCGCAAATATTCCGAATTGGGCCGCTGCACCTAAAAGTAATGTTTTAGGGTTCGCCAACAAAGGACCAAAATCCGTCATTGCCCCAACACCCATGAAGATAATCAGCGGGAACATACCTGAGGCAATTCCAATCTCATAGATGTAGTACATCATTCCGCCAGGGCTTGTCATATGTCCGGCGGCATCATAGATGGGCGCAGCATCAAGACCTGCACCTGGTATATTGACCAGTAAAGTACCAACCGCAATCGGTACTAACAACAAAGGTTCAAATCCTTTCCTAATCGCCAAATATAATAAACCAAGGCCAACCAGCATCATACTGAATTGACCAACGCTTAACTGTGCTATCCCGGAACTTGTCCAGAGAGCTACTAACTGTTCCATTGCTTCCGCTCCCTAATTTAACGTTACCAGACTATCACCCTGATCTACCGTATCACCTTCCTTAATGAAGATGTCAGCTACCACTCCAGCTCTTGGAGATGCAATGGTAATTTCCATTTTCATGGCTTCAAGGATAACGAGTGTTTCATCAGCAGCAACCTGTTGCCCCGGTTCTACAAGGATTTTATAAATATTGCCGACCATCGGTGATGGCACAGATTCTTCAGCACCTGATATCGGTGCGCTTGAGGCTGTTGCCACTGGGGTAGAGCTAGTAGCACCCCCACCCATTGGAGCAACTCCTGTGATGTCTCCACCATTATTTACCGTGACAACAAACTCTTCGCTATCAACTTTAACCGTATAAACTTCTTCGCCAGCATCATTGTGAACCAGCGCATTATCGTTACCTGTTGGAACTGGTTCAAACGCGCTTGGATTATTGCGATGCTTTAAGTAATTCAAACCCACTTGATTGAACAAAGCATAAGTCAGAACGTCATCAACGAGACCTTCTCCCTCAGTCAATTCAATATTATCAGCTACCGCTTTTTCGACTAACTCAGCCTCAAGCGCAGCCATTTCGTCTTCAATGTTATCAGCAGGACGACAGGTTATCAGCTCATCACCATCAAGGGCACGAGCTTGAAGATCAGGGTCTACAGGAGCGGGGGTCGCCCCATATTCACCACGTAATATACCCGTGGTTTCTTTCGTCACGGTATTGTAACGCCCGCCTCCTAATACATTAAGCACTGCTTGTGTACCAACGATTTGCGAAGTCGGGGTAACTAATGGGATATATCCCAAGTCTTTTCGTACCTTAGGTATTTCCGCCAGCACTTCATCCAGCCTGTCACCAGCACCTTGTTCACGAAGCTGGTTTTCCATATTTGTGAGCATGCCGCCAGGCACCTGTGCGACCAAAATACGCGAATCAATACCTAACAAAGATCCCTCAAACTTCGCGTATTTCTTTCGTACCTCTCTGAAATAAGCCGCAATATCTTCCATTGGCTCAAGTTTCAGCCCTGTGTCGTACTCAGTACCATCAAGGATAGAGACTACACTCTCTGTTGGAGAATGACCATAAGTCAGTGACATAGAAGAAATCGACGTATCAACAACATCCACTCCAGCTTCAATACACTTGATCAAAGTGGTTGTCGACAGTCCTGTTGTCGCGTGACAATGTAAATGAATGGGTATATCTACGACTTTCTTTAGCTCAGTCACAAGCTCATAGCCCGTATACGGCTGAAGTAGTCCTGCCATATCTTTGATACAGAGAGAGTCCGACCCCATATCTTCCAGACGGCGCGCCATATCTAACCACATCTGAAGATCATGCACTGGGCTTAACGTATAAGACATCGTCCCTTGAGCATGCTTGTCAACGTCATTCACCGCTTTCAAGGCAGTTTCCATATTTCGGCAATCGTTCATTGCATCAAAAACACGGAAGACATCAACACCATTAATCGCGGCTCGCTCTACAAACTTGCTCACAACATCGTCAGCATAGTGTCGGTAACCCAAGATGTTTTGCGCTCTGAAAAGCATTTGCTGTGGTGTCTTAGGCATCGCTGCTTTTAACTGTCGAATCCGATCCCACGGATCTTCCCCGAGGTAGCGAATACAGGAATCGAAAGTCGCTCCGCCCCATGTTTCAACAGACCAATAGCCAATATTATCAAGCTTTTCAGCAATCGGCAGCATGTCATCTAGACGTAATCGCGTAGCAAATAAAGACTGGTGGGCATCACGCAACACAACATCAGTTATGCCAACAGACTTAGGGCTGGTTAAAGTATTCTTACTCATAAAAATGGGATCTCAATCTTGTTAACTAAGAAGCGTTAGCGCTGACGGTGCTGTGCAATAGCGTCTTTAATAATACGCAGCGTCTTTTCTGGCACCTGAGGTGGGATAGACGTTGAAGGTTTTAACGC
Source organism: uncultured Thiotrichaceae bacterium (assembly GCA_902727985.1). GTDB lineage: Bacteria > Pseudomonadota > Gammaproteobacteria > Thiotrichales > Thiotrichaceae > HyVt-477. Next base: position 51,219 of record CACVAY010000139.1, read on the forward strand.
CTGTTCAACTGGCTTGTCTGGAAACCAGCGATTGATAACGGTAGACATTGCCCATGTGGCAACGACCAATAATGATAAAAAAACGACGACTGTTCCCATGCCATACAGCATAAGATCAAAGCCTTGTTCTACTAATGGGCCACTCATAATTTAATAGGGTTCCTTACAGCTCATAGATTGTTATAAACTGTACCACAACTTGAGTTCCGTAAGCTTTCCATATATTGCTTTAATAGATACTATTGAAAAATACATAGGATTAACCTTGTCAACCATACATTCTGGTAGCTGACAAACGATGGGGACAATCAATCGGTACTTCCCCCAAGTCGCTCTTTTGCAGTGCCTAGTTTATCACTGACTAACAAATGCTTCCCCACCTTCGCCAAACCAAAGCGAGGCATATTGTTATAAATACTTTCATGACATCCTTTTTTCACGAGATAAGTCTCATGCCAAATCCCCACATCGCCATTATTTGACACCTTTTTATTGAAATCCGCCCATGCAGGTAAGTGCTCAGCCTCTCTATTCTTTGCATAGGCTTCCAAGTGTTCAAACGATTTCCAGTATTGCACCATGATCGTTGTACGCCCTACCCATGATTCCTGACTGATCAACCCCATGTCAGGATTCTCATATAACTCTTTAATCATCTTTGGCATCGCCATTGATACAGGCAACCATTTATGGACCTTCCACCATTTATTGATCCGCATCCCAATCAGGAAAACGACAAATTCCTCATCCATATCAGCAGTCATGCGTTGTTTCACGATAGCTACCATGATCTCATTCCTTTATTAGTTTTAGTTAAAGAAGCTCTGATTAAGTCTATTTTTTTGGAATCGGGACTTCAGCCCCGCCCTTCGTATTTTATTTTCAATATGTTAGGCGAAGCTAAAGCCTCGGTTCCAATATTGTTTGGACTCAATCAGAGGTTCCCTAACGCTGTTAACCATTAATCCAAAACATGTTATTACAGCCCCGACAAGTAATTATCGAGTTGTGTTTTATATAACGCTATAAACTGATCCTTACCAAGAGGCAGTTTTCCTACCAAATACAGAGACACCAAGCCATGACCAAATGCCCATGTTGCTGCAGCTAGCGGGTCTATCTTCTGATAGCGTAAATATATACGCAGGTCTGATTGGTAGCAAACTAAAACCATTCACGTCCTGTTGCTCGGCAATCAACGTTTCCAGAGGTTTATTCAGCTTTAATTTACCCAATTGCTGTTTGATCTGCATTTCCCATAAACTGACAACACTAATAAACAAATCATTATGGGTATTTTCAAGCACCTCCAGCACAAGTGGAGAGAGTTTCTCAGGCTGAGAATCCCACCAAATAAATGCATGAGTATCAAGCAGATAATTCACGTTTTCCCTAACCAAAACTCATTATCTAATGGCTCATCAAAATCATCACTCATACTCATCACTCCTTGATGTAAGCCAGACTGCCGCTGTGGCGTTGCTTCAGAGCTAAGCGGAAGTTGTACATCAAAGGGCAAGCCCTTATGAAGCTCAACTTGCTTTAGGAAAATATTGATTGCTTGCGTGGTATTCATACCTAGCTGATTCAGGATTCTTTCGGCATTACCTTTCAGCTCAGGCTCGACTCGGGTTGTATTTGACAATATCTAGCGTCTATGGTGACTTTTCTATCCCCTTAATTCCTGCACGCCACCGTTTTGCAGTTTGTAGCTCCACCTTTAGAGAGTCTGCCAGCAGCATTTTCAGGACATGCTTACTCGATAAACCCCCTTGAGCCGGTGATGAGTACGCGCATCTATCTATTTCTCTAATACTTTGATGCGCCCACTATCCGATAAATGTTTAACTGGGACTTCTTTTTTGATAATTCAGTATACGACGTATGCTTCAAAATGATCATCTTAAACGCGCTATGCTTACGTACATCGATATTAAAGATGCCCATTGCGTGTAACATCAAAGCATGTGACACCACAATTTCATCCTACGCTAATATTGAAAATCACAATGATAAAACAGCACTTTTTTACTCGGAACTGCTCGTTCATTGCCTATAATGGAGCATTAGAATGATTTCTATCTTCGATCAGAAAAATTGAAACCGCCCTAACAGGGTGAATAACACGCGCAACACTATAATTTCACAATCAGGCTCACTCACATGACGGTTTCACAAACACAATTACAAACTCTTCTCCTGCCTCGATTGAAAGAGTCAGACATCATCTATCAGAAATTTAGGGCAATACATGCGCATATTGCCGAAGGATCCGAAGTAATTACAACGATTATTGACGATAAAGTAGAAACTCAAAATATCGCAGAAGCGGGGGATTACATTGTAAAAAATCTTACTCGCTCTGAAGAAATGTATATTGTGCCAAAGGAAAAGTTTCCCAGACTTTATCAATTTTCGAAAAATATTGATGACTCTTGGGACGCATACATACCGAAAGGGCAAATTAAAGCTTTGGAGGTGACTCCCCAAGTTCTATCACTACTTGAACAAACCTCCCCTTTTCTCATCCTTGCACCTTGGGGAGAAGAACAACAAGTTGAAATCCATGATTATTTGGTCACGCCTCTTGCTAAACAAAATGAGATTTACAGAGTTGCACGCTCTGCATTCGGGGAAACCTATCAACCTATTACATGAACAAGGACATTGCTGATGGATTACACAAAATATCGCGAAAATGTATTAAGCAAAGGTAAAAAGCGTATTCTGGCGTTAGATGGCGGGGGCATTCGCGGTCTATTTACTGTGCAGTTACTAAAACGCCTTGAAAGTATCATTCGTGAACGGACAAACGATCCAAATGCACTATTACGAGACTATTTCCACTTAGTGGGTGGAACATCTACCGGAGCCATTATCGCTGGCGCAATCGCCACAGGTAAAACGGCAGATGAGCTTGATACTATTTATCGTGATCTCGGGCAAAGTATTTTCAAAAGCAACCCCTTGAGATTCGGCCTTTTCCGTTCAAAATTCGATAGTGCTCCTATTAATGCAGCTCTGGACGCGCATTTCGACGATATGTTGATCAGAGATACGACTGAACTAGGAATAGGTCTTAGCGTTGTGGGCAAACGGATGGATACCGGAAGTTCCTGGGTCGTTGATAACAATCCTGATGGTAAATATTTCTCTCCTGAAAAAGGCAACAATGGTAATTACAGCCTGAAACAGGTTATCCGTGCCAGTACCGCAGCGCCTGTGTATTTTGATCCTGAGTATATTCCCATCTCCGATACACAAATGGGTAAGTTTGTTGATGGTGGCGTGAGTCCACATAATAATCCTGCTTTGCAAATGTTTATGCTTGCCACCATGAAGGGCTACAAGTACAACTGGGATAAAGGCGAAGATAATTTATTTATTCTGTCATTAGGCACAGGAAATTGGGCAAACAAAATCCCGGTTCATCCTGATAAATTCTCATTATTTCACTCTGCTAAAAATGCCATCCTGGCCGTATTGTCTGTCATGGATGACAACCAGGAACTCAATCAGTGCATGATGCAGTGGTTTGGCAAAGCCACAGGACCTGTTAGGGATATTGATCGTGTCATTGGCAATCTTGAATCAGAATTGCTTTGCGATGTTCCGTTATTTTCCTATATGCGCTATGACGCCATGATCGACAGAAGCTGGCTTGCGAGAGAGTTGGGTATTACACACTTTTCAGATCAGCAAATCGAACGTATGCGTGCAATGGATGCCCTCGACACGATGGACTTGCTGAGTGAAATGGGACAGAAATATGCTGAAAAACTCATAAAGCCCGAGCATATTCTTTGATGTAAATGCCGTCAGAGCTTTGGTAACAATAATGCCAAAGCTCTGATCACAACGCTTACTTTGAATAACTCTTATCCTGTAATAATACGCATTTACTTCCACTCCCTATTAACACCAAGACATTCATCTAAAAAATGAGGTATTTATTGTTTAGAAAAACACATAATAGTCAAACCTTTCCCTTCAGCTTCACGATAGACATTCGGTGGTTTGATAGTTGTAACGTGGCGATAATCTGATGCCAATCGTTTCATATGTTGAAGAATAAAATCCTCACCTAACTCTGGAGCATTGAGACATAACATAAGCTGACTTTCTTTAGCCATAAACTCATCAAGACGACGCATAATCTTTGGGTAATCACGGGCAATATCGACACTGCCTTTTTGCAAGGTGGGTGGATCACACACCAATAAATCGAAAGGGCCTTGTTTTTTTATGCGCCCAAAAGATTTAAAAATATTTAATTTATCAAAACGTACTGATGATAAATCGTGGTTATTTAAACGATGATTTTCGCGCCCCACCGACAATGCCGGGCTGCTCATATCCATATTCATCACAAAGGAGGCTTTGCCTTCAATGGCTGCCACAGAGAAACCACAAGTATAGGAAAATAGATTTAAGACCCGTTTTTGTTGAGCCTGTTCTCTTAACCATTGCCGACCATTACGCATATCCAGGAACAATCCATGGTTGCGCGCTTTTCCAAGGCTGATCTGATAAGTCAAACCCGCTTCATTCACCACTAATGATGCAATCATTTCTCCCAATAAAACATCAATAGACCCCGATGGAAGATAGCGATGTTGCAGTTGTACACTTTTGCAATCAGGAAGCTGCGCATAAAGGTACTCAGCCAAACACATTATCTGTTTCTTATCTTCTTCAGCAAACAAAGTGATTAAAACAACGGGAGGAAACCAGTCAACCGTTACATGGTGCAAACCGGGATAGGCATGACCACGACCATGGAAAAGCCTCTGTGCCTCGGCTGGGGATTCATCGGTTTGTGGTAGTTGCAGATGCTGAATAGCATCTGTTAATGACGTCACAGTATTCTATTCTATGCTTTGCATTGACGTTCATGCTCAAGGAGATACTGCTTGGTATCCACTCCTCCCGCATAGCCTGCCAACTTACCGGATTTTGCAATCACACGATGGCAAGGTACCACAATGCTGATCGGGTTTAAGCTATTTGCATGCCCAATAGCGCGAACTGCGTTTGGATTATTAATCGCTTCCGCCTGATCTGAGTAGCTGCGTGTTTCGCCAAAGGGAATTTGCTGAAGTGCCTGCCAGGCTTGTTGCTGAAATACTGTTCCTTGAAGCTTTAACGGTAAATCAAAGGTCTCTCGCTTACCGTCGAAATACTGTTGAAGTTGTTCCGTTGTTTCATCAATTATCGCATTGGACTGCTCTTGAAGGCCATCAACACCTTGAATCTTTGCATCCCAGTTTTGCTCGAAACCAATAACGTGCACAGCCTTATCATCAGCAGCAATAAATACATGCCCAATTGGGCATTCAGTGCGTTGGAAATTCATAGTAGCTCGTTCTTTTCTGAGTCACTTAGCAAGTATAGTACTCCCGAATTTTAGTCACATCTAAATTTTCAAAATATGTTCACGATAAAACTTCAATTCTTCGATAGATTCCAAAATATCGTCTAAGGCAAGATGTGCGCCTTTTTTTGAAAACTGATTCAGAATTTCAGGACTCCATCGTTGCGTCAACTCCTTAAGCGAGCTGACATCCAAATTACGATAATGAAAGAAGTCTTCTAGTCTCGGCATACAGCGACCCAGGAAGCGACGATCCTGACAAATACTGTTTCCACACATGGGAGAAGCACCTTTTGGCACAAAGGTCTCAAGAAAATCAATCGTCTCCAGCTCTGCTCGCTCTTCGTTATAATCACTTTTTTGCACACGCTCAATCAACCCCGATTTACCATGTTGATTGGTATTCCATTCATCCATACTATCTATAAGCGTCTGTGGCTGATGTACAGCAATCACGGGGCCTTCTGCAAGAATATTTAATTCTTTATCAGTAATGACGGTAGCAATTTCAATGATTTGATCGTTAAAAGTGTCAAGACCTGTCATTTCCAAGTCGATCCAAATCAAATTATCCTTATTTTGTGTCATGGCATTTATATGCTGATAAGTTACAATGCATACAATACTAACAAGTTTCACTCCTTAATATGCAAACATTTACGATCGTATTCCTGATTGCCCTTTTTCTTTCTAGCGCGGTACAAATGTGGCTTTCAATTCGCCAAATGCGCCATGTTTTAAAGAACCGTTCGGCAGTTCCAAATGAATTTACTGATAAGATCACATTAGAAGAGCACCAAAAAGCAGCAGATTACACTATCACTAAAGGAGCATTCGGGCGTTTTGAGTTATTTGCCGGTTTGTTTATTTTATTATTTTGGTTATATGGTGGCGGCCTTAACTGGCTGGACAATTTTTTCCGGAGTTACGAGTGGGGGCCCATTTATACAGGTGTGGCCGTTATTTTAGGATTTAGCTTTATTGGCAGTTTGATCGACCTACCTGCGTCTTTATACCGAACCTTTGTTATTGAAGAAAAGTTTGGTTTTAACAAATCAACACTTGCCACTATTTTTAGCGACATGTTCAAAGGTGCTTTGTTAGGTTTAGCCCTAGGCGCACCACTATTAGCGCTCATTCTCTGGTTGATGCAATCAGCGGGAGATTTATGGTGGATTTATGCATGGGCTGTTTTATCAGGATTCTCTTTATTGATGATGTGGGCTTACCCTAAATTTATCGCCCCAATTTTTAATAAATTCTCAGCACTCGAAGAAGGCGAAACCTTAGATCGAATTGAATCATTACTCACTCGTACTGGCTTTAACAGTAACGGGGTATTTGTCATGGACGGTTCGCGTCGTTCCAGTCATGGTAATGCTTACTTCACAGGCTTCGGTAAAAACAAACGCATCGTATTCTTTGATACGCTTCTTGAGTCTTTATCACCGACGCAAATTGAAGCCGTGTTAGCGCATGAACTCGGGCATTTCAAACATAAGCATGTTATCAAGGGGCTCATCGTTTCGTTGAGCATGACCTTCATTGGTTTTGCTATCCTTGCCCATCTAATGAAACAGCAATGGTTCTTTAGTGGCTTAGGTGTTGAGAACTCCTCTACCTACATGGCACTGCTCTTGTTTATGTTGGCATCTCCCGCTTTCACCTTCTTACTAGGACCCATTATGTCTTGGTGGTCACGTAAGCATGAGTTCGAAGCCGATGCTTTTGCTGCTGAACAATCCAGCGCAAAGGAACTTATTAGCTCCTTAGTTAGTCTGTATCGTGAGAATGCCAGTACTTTGACGCCTGACCCGTTGTATTCTGCGTTTTATGATTCACACCCACCGGCGTCAATCCGTATTGCTCATTTGAAACAACATGCGTAATCGATCTTGGGTCTGATCGAAAGACGAGGTTTCCTATAGTGAGATCTCGATAATTTTGGAGAAAGAAATGAATAAAACACTAATGACATTGGGGCTATACACCGTCTTGTCATTACTCTCAGCGACTGCAATTGCTGAAAGTGATGCCGATAATGGAAAGATTCTCTTCGATAAAGCTGATTGCCAGAAATGCCACAGTACCGACATTTTTACCAAAGAAAATAGTAAAATTACAAACCTTAAAGAGCTAAAAGATAAAGTAAATGTGTGCGATAGCCAACTGAGCGTTAACTGGTTTGATGATGAAGTTGATGATGTCGTGGCTTATTTAAATCGGGATTTTTATAAGCTTGATGAAGAAAAGGAAAAAGAAAATCTAAAACAAGAAGAATCTAAAAACTAAATTAGAATAGCTAAATGGCAGTATTCAAGTGATATGTATCACTTGAATACTATTCTTTGATTCGCTAGCCTTTGATATCAGGAAAGGCCGTTTCAACATCATGATTCTGGGCACGTTGCTTAAGCACACTATCCATAACAACCATCGCTAGCATTGCTTCACAGATCGGTGTTGCTCTAATGCCAACACAAGGGTCATGACGACCTTTAGTAACAACCTCCACTAATTCACCATCAAGGTTCACCGTTTTACCCGGAATACGAATACTTGAGGTTGGTTTGAATGCCGTATGAACTACTAAATTCTGACCACTTGAGATACCACCTAAAATTCCACCCGACTCATTACCTTCAAAACCGTCAGGGGTGATTTCATCACGGTGTTCTGTACCCTTTTGCGTCACCGACTCAAAACCTGCACCAATTTCTACGCCTTTCGCTGCATTAATACTCATCATGGCATGGGCAATTTCCGCATCAAGACGATCAAAAATAGGATTCCCTAAACCTGGCATCATGCCTTCGGCAACCACTGTGATTTTTGCACCAACGGAATTACCTTCCTTACGAAGTGCATCCATATAGGCTTCCATCTCCCCTACTTTGCTAGCATCAGGGCAAAAAAATGGGTTGTTGTGTACTTCGTTCCAATCGACTGAATCCACTTTCACGGGACCTAGTTGAGAGAGGTAACCACGTATACGAATACCGTAACGCTCTTGTAAATATTTTTTCGCAATACCACCAGCTGCAACACGCATAGCCGTTTCACGCGCGGATGATCGACCTCCGCCACGATAATCGCGGAAGCCGTATTTTTTATAGTACGTGTAATCCGCATGTCCTGGGCGGAAACGATCCATGATATTCGAATAATCTTTCGATTTCTGATCGGTATTCTGAATAATCAAGGCAATGGGTGTTCCGGTGGTTTTACCTTCAAAAACGCCAGACAAAATCTGTACCTGGTCAGGCTCTTGGCGCTGCGTAGTATGACGGCTTTGTCCCGGACGGCGGAGATCAAGATCACCCTGAATATCGGCTTCGCAAAGTGCCATTCCCGGAGGACAACCATCAACGATACAACCAATTGCTATCCCATGGCTCTCACCAAATGAAGTGACAGTAAACAAACGACCAAATGTGTTTCCAGACATATAATTAAACCTTTTCTAAGAACCTTTGCAAATTTATTTCAAACCAATAAAACGGTTCTATGCTAATACGCCACTATAGGCAATAGCTTGTAAAACAATTGCGGCAAAAATACCTGCAATCACATCGTCCAACATAATACCTAATCCGCCTTCAACTTTACTATCCACTAGACCAATAGGCCAAGGCTTCCAAATATCAAAAATTCTAAATAGAACAAAGCCTAAGATTATCCATATCCAGCCTTGTGGTGCTGCGATCATGGTTATCAAATAACCCGCTATTTCGTCCCAAACAATGCCAGGCGCATCATGAATACCCAGCTTCTTCGCTGAAGCCCCGCAAAGCCAAATACCAAAGAGTACAACAACCACGGTAATTAAAAGATACCAGTGTAAAGCCAGCGGTTGCATGAGCAAGAACAAAGGAATTGCGACTAGCGTACCCAATGTCCCCGGTGCCACTGGCGAAAGACCTGAACCAAAACCAAAAGCCAGAAAGTGGGTTGGGGAGCGAAGTACTTCTCCGCACAGCGTTGTTTTCTTCACGATGTGTTCTCGTTAAAATGATTATAACCAGTTGCGCTGAGCACTTGCTGATTGTCTGATTGAATTCCATGAATGGCAGCATCAATATGCCCAACACAATAACACATCATATTACTCTGCTGAATTGCCTGTTCAAAGGCATCAACGTTAGTTTCAGGGATAGTGAATAATAGTTCATAATCGTCCCCCCCACGTAAGGCAAAATTCTGAATTTCCGTAGAGTCATAGGACTTCAACGATTTCATAATAGGAAGATCTTGGAGCTGGATCACTGCCCCCAATTCAGAAGCATCGAGAATATGCTGAAGATCTGCTAAAAAGCCGTCTGAAATATCAATACAGCTACTCGCAAATTTACGGATAATCACGCTTTCTGCGTTACGTGGAATCGGATAATCCAGTTGTTGCTGGCATTGTTCTGCCGTTCTCTCATCAAGCTGCACACGTTCTTGTAAATGCGCCAAACCAGCAGCCGCCGCACCTAATTCACCTGTAACATAAATGCTATCGCCAGCAACTGCTGTTGATCGTTGCAGAACCTGTTTTTCATCAGCAAAACCAATCGCAGTGATGGTAATACTTAATGATCCACGCGTAGTATCTCCACCGACTAAATCTATCGAAAACTGATTCGCTAATTCCTTTAAGCCAGATGAAAAGTCGTGTAACCACGTATCATCAACTTCAGGCAAGGTCAACGCTAACGTAAACCACGCTGGATCAGCACCCATTGCCGCTAAATCACTCAAATTAACAGCTAATGCCTTGTGTCCAATCGCATGCGCAGCAGTGCCTTTTGGGAAATGCACGCCTTCGATAAAGGTATCGCTACTAACGATTAAGTGTTTTTTTTCTGGGGGTTGAAGAATTGCCGCATCATCACCCACTCCCATTAATACACTGGGATGTCGCGTATCCCAATGAAAATAGTCATTAATGAGGGTGAATTCTGAAGACATTCAATAGCGGATCGGCGTCCTGATCAGGAGGCTGTTTTTTCGTGTGGTCGCAACTCTGTACCCAGCTTATCTAATACACCATTGACGAATTTAAACGACTGCTCAGGACCAAACTTCTTACACAAATTAACCCATTCATTGACCGCTGTCTTGAATGATACTTCAGGATAATCACGTAATTCGATCAATCCCAACATCAACACCGCATGTTCAATCGGACCAATCTGATCCAATGGACGATCGAGGAAGGGTATGAGCTTCTCATCTAAATCATCGGCATCGCGCATCGCCGTTTCAGTCAGTACTTTGAAGTACTCATTGTCCGCCTTGCGCAAATCACTTGCCATACTCTCATCAACTTGATAGTAGGTGTAGATATCAGCAAAACTCTCTGCATTTATTTGCCATTGGTACATGGCCATCAAAGAAAGTTTGCGCGCAACACGACGTTGCGCGACATAAGCCTGCTGAGGCGATATTTTAGCCATGTTGAATATTTTTCAATACTGAAACCATTTCGATAGCAACTAAAGATGCTTCTGCACCTTTGTTACCTGCTTTTGTTCCTGCACGTTCGATTGCCTGTTCGATTGTGTCGGTCGTTAAAATACCGTTAATAACGGGAATATTGTTTTGCATACCAACGGTTGCAAGGCCTTTTGCAGATTCACCTGCTACATAATCAAAATGAGGTGTACTACCACGAATAACCGCACCTAGCACAACAATCGCATCGTATTTGTCATTTCTTGCCATACATTGCACAGCCAATGGTAACTCATAAGCACCTGGTACGCGGACAACGTCAATTGTGCTTTTTTCAACACCATGACGTGCCAGTGTATCAACCGCACCTGTCAATAAATTTTCAACGATGAACTCGTTAAAACGTGCGACAGCAATACCGTATTTACCTTCACTAGAGGTAAAATCCCCCTCAATTATATTTACATCTTGCAACATCTATCTACCCTTGAACATATTCAACAATTTCTAAACCAAATCCTGCTATACCAAGGAATCTACGCGGCGCACTCATCACACGCATTTTCTTAACCCCCAGTTCAGACAAAATCTGCGCACCAATACCATAGGTTTTAAGCTCAGCAGGCGATGCTTTTCGCGCATCATATTCACCCGCCTGAGGTTCAAACTGGTTTAACTTGGCTAATAAGTCTTCCGTTGAAGTGACATTGCGTAATACGACAATCACACCTTCACCTTCATCGGCCACCATCTGCATCGTATCACGCAATGGCCAGCCACATGCCTTTTCTTCCAAATTCAACATGTCACACAGTTCATTTTCAACATGGACACGTACAAGAGTGGGTTTCTCAGAATCAATCTCACCTTTTACCAATGCAAGATGAATGTCTGCATGTGTACTTTCCTGGAAAGCTACAATCTTAAATTCACCATGAATCGTATTCACCACATTTTCTTGTAAGCGAGTGACGGTTTTTTCATTTTCAACACGAAAACGAATAAGGTCTTCGATCGTGCCAATTTTCAAATCATGCTTTTTCGCCACTTCAAAAAGATCGTCACGACGTGCCATCGAACCGTCTTCTTTCAAAATCTCAACGATAACTGCTGCGGGTTCCAAACCTGCCAAACGCGCTAAATCACAGCCCGCTTCGGTATGCCCAGCGCGTGTTAAAACGCCGCCAGCTTGTGCCATTAATGGGAATACATGGCCTGGTAGAACAATATCAGATGCAGTTGCATCAGGTGCGGTTGCTCGCTGGATCGTCAAAGCACGATCAGCGGCAGAGATACCTGTTGTAACGCCCTCTGATGCTTCGATAGAAACGGTGAAATTCGTACTGAATTGCTCGTCATTCTGAGAAACCATTAACGGGAGATTGAGCTGTTTACAACGATCCTCCGTGATCGGCATACACACTAAACCGCGACCATGTGTCGCCATGAAATTAATATCTTCAGGGCGCACTTTAGAGGCCGCCATGAGAAAATCTCCTTCATTTTCACGGTCTTCATCATCAACGATGATAACCATCTTGCCTGCTGCTATATCTTCCAGAATGTCTTCTATCGTATCAAAAGTCATTTATTTATATATCCATTTTCCGCCAAAAATGCTTCGGTAATGCCGCCACTTGTTTGTGCAACCGCACCACCTTGTAAAAGCCTTTCCAAGTAGCGTGCTATCACATCTACTTCAAGGTTTACCTTCGTTCCTGCCACATAATGTTTAATGATTGTTTCTGAAATGGTATGTGGAACGATGTTCAATTCGAAAATTGAACCGTTGATTTTGTTTACTGTAAGACTGACACCATCGACACAAATCGAACCTTTATCGGCAATATAATGTGCAATTTCATCAGGTGCTTTAATCCGAAAACGCCATGAACGGGCATCTTCATATAGGTCGATCACTTCACCTAAACCATCGACATGGCCACTCACTAAATGTCCGCCTAAACGTGTACTTAGGGTTAATGCTTTTTCGAGGTTTACTTCGGAACCCATAGAAAGTTGCCCGAGGGAAGTCAATGAAATCGTTTCATTGGAAACATCAGCGGTATAAGAGCTCTCATCAAACGCAATCGCAGTCAAACACACGCCGTTTGCTGCAATGCTATCTCCCAGGCCCACATCCGACATGTCGAGTTTGCCCACATTGAAGGTGATACGCATATCGCCACCACGCTGTTGCATGGCCTGAATGTTGCCGACTGACTGAATAATACCTGTGAACATAGATGTCTAAAGAGCGCTGGGTTTCAATTTTGGAAGCGCAATGATACGCCAATCATCGCCAATTGCACGAATATCCTTAATTTGCAGTTCAGTTCTGTCACTCATCTTGTCTAGCCCGGGCATATTGAGCAGTCCTCTCGCTTCAGACCCCATCAAATGGGCGGCCATATAGATAACTAATTCATCGACCAAACCCTCCTGAATGAAAGCGCCACAAAGCGTTGCTCCGGCCTCAACATGAACCTCATTGATTTCACGTTTTGCCAATTCTCTACAAACCTCTAACAACGGCAAACGCTCTGCATGCTCTGAATCTACCTGGATAATTTCCGCACCTTTTGCAGATAAGACTTGAGCTTTTGATGAATCACTTTGAGAAGTCACAATCCAAACGTCACCATCAAGCGAGAACAACTTTGATTCAGGTGGTGTATCGCACTGCGGATCAAGAATGACGCGCACAGGCTGGCGAACTTCCGGCACATCTAACTCAACATGATTGAGTCGAACATTCATAGAAGGGTCATCGGCTAACACAGTTCCCAACCCCGTAAGAACGGCTGATGATTTTGCCCTAAGAAATTGCACGTCCCGTCGAGCATCAGGCCCAGTGATCCACTTACTCTCACCAGACGCCATCGCAGTACGACCATCAAGACTCATAGCCAGCTTCACAGAAACCCAGGGTAAGCCAGTTTCCATGCGTTTGATGAAACCATTGAGTAAGGCTTTTGATTGCTCTTCCATCAAACCGACTGAAACCTCAATGCCAGCTTCCTCCAACTGTTTCAAACCACTGCCTGACACTTGTGGATTAGGATCTTGAGTGGCAACGACAACACGCGCCACACAAGATGTAATCAGCGCTTGAGAGCAAGGCGGCGTTCGTCCGGTATGTGAGCAAGGCTCAAGCGTAACGTAAGCTGTTGCACCAGTAGTTTGCTCCAAGCTGAGACCACGTAAAGCATTCACTTCCGCATGCGCCTGCCCCACTGGGCTCGTGAAGCCTTCGCTGATAATGTCATTATCTTTCACAATCACACAGCCCACACGAGGATTAGGGTGCGTAGTATACAAACCTTTTTTGGCTAGCTGAATGGCACGCGCCATAAAACGCGCATCTTGCTCAGAGAATCGCATAATGATAAAAACGTAGTTATGTTAGTTAGGAGAGATTTCTTCCATCTGTTCGATGATTTCACGGAACTCGGAAATAGTCGTGAAACTATTATAAACCGAAGCAAAACGAATATAAGCCACATCATCTAACTGACGCAATTCATGCATCACATATTCGCCAATTTGCACCGATGGGATAGCTGCTTCACCTAAAGACAACAGTTTTTTCTTGATACGAATAATCGCAGATTCAACCTGATCAGAAGAAACAGGACGCTTCTCAAGTGCCCGCAACATACCATCACGCAACTTGTGTTCACTGAAATTTTGCTTGATATCATTGCTTTTAAGCACGAATGGCATGTTGAAGTTCGCTGTTTCGTAAGTAGTAAAGCGCTCTTTACACGCACAACACTCTCTACGGCGTCGAACCTGATCACCATCGCTCGCAAAACGCGAATCAATTACACGCGTTTCTCTATTGGCACAAAAGGGACACTGCACAGAAAATTCCTCATCGAAGCGTTGAAACTCACCAACACCTCACAGAGTGCTAGTTTGACTCTGCATAAAGTAGCAGATTTTTCTAAATAATTGTCAATTTTGTTGTATCAAAACCACAAAAATCTTTAATCAACAGATTATACTCTTCCTGTAGTGGTGGTTTTAGTACAAGTATTTTAAATCCTCGAATGATTAAAGCTACGTCAAACAAAGGACTAATCCGCCTAAATTATACCGATTATCCGATAAATGCTGAGCAAATAAAGCCTCTATCTCGTTAATTCTCCCCATCAATTGAAAAGTCACCGTCGCTACCTGTTAAATATCGCAACTCCCGATACCATGCGAAAACTGGACAAAACAACAGCGTGCTTTAGCTTCTTCTAAGAAGAAAATCAGCAATAAAGATACTGCTTCAGCTATTTAATTTATTCACGTCAAGTAATTATTGAAGAGCCTTTATATTAGACAATATTGCTAAATATACGTACTATC
>CACVAY010000140.1:0-25754 GCA_902727985.1 uncultured Thiotrichaceae bacterium
ACCTTGCCGATCAATCGCTAAGCCTGTCATCTTGGCGCGTTGAATGGAGAAATTAAAAAGGTCCGTTTTCTCAAAAATGTCTGCGACTAAACGACAATCTTCTAAATTATAATGAGCAAGAGCAATAGGGTCTTCTTCAAACAAACGGACAATCTCAGCAACCTTCTCCGCGCCTTCGACCGTTACCAGCTTTTGTTTGCCCAATAATTCACTCGCCACATGGTCTAATGCAAAGCTTTCAAAAGACCAGAATGCACCACGCAAACTGGTAATACCATCTAATACGAATCTCCCGGGGATTCTGGCAAGATACATTTGTCCAGCACCTTGTGGTCGTAATAAGGTCGCATTAGCATTCCCCCGACCTAAAGCAAAGGGAATTCTCAGTTGTCGGCATTTTTTTTCCAAATAATCGAGATCAAAGGCAACAACATTCCAGCCGATGAATACATCTGGGTCATAGTGATTAATCCACGCAAAAGCACCTTCGATAAGGTCTCTTTCACTCGCACACCATTGGATGGGCATACCGCTATCGGTTTGCTCAACGTTGGATGTCAACACAAACACCTGTTCTTGATCTTGGCAGGTCACTGCAATTGACAATAAACGCCCCACCAAACCTTCCGTCTCAATATCAATAGATAGCCACCTTAATGACGGTTGATATTCTGCTGCTTTAAGCTTTGGATTGTAAAACTCTATATAGCCGTTTTGTTGACGCCCTTCCCCATATATTTCAAGGCCAGCGGTGATAAAGCGCTCCATAAGATACCGATCAGCGGGTTTGATTTCAGATTCGAGTAATAGACTTTTATCGTAAGACAATCTTTCCCGCAGCTGATTTAACTCTCGCTGTTGTGAAAAATATAGGCCATCAACAGGCTCTTGATCAAGCGTCAAAAGCTCAAGCGGTTTACGCTGAACCTTATTATTTAGTGGCAATGGAAGCTTTGTAGTCTGACGAACAAAACAAACAGCCTGCTGTTGATTAATGATTATCCTCGCGGGGCCAGCATCTGTTTGCACCCAAAATTCAAGCTCGATACCTTTTGGTGTATCGCGCCATTGACGAGTAAGAAGAAAACCTTTGCTGGAAGATGAGCTTTGCATGCCGAAAGTCTACCTTATTCCCGTTGGGATAGCGTAAATACCCATTGGGTGATCAGAAAAATATCGTTATGCTTTCTTAAACCAAGACTTCAAAGAATTAACCATGAAAAGAATATTTCTACTAACTCTACTTTTTAGCCTTTACGCTTGTGGAGATGAAAATGAAAATACCAAGAAAGCAGAAGCTCCGCAGGCTGAACAGGTATCTCCACTAGCAAAATATGAAAAAAGTGGCGTAGAAATGGCGTTACAGAAAGTGAGTGAGCATGTTTATTATGTGCAAGGTAAAGCGGGCATAGCGACAGATAACGAAGGTTTCATATCCAATGCGGCCGCTATCATAACGAATGAAGGAGTTGTTGTTGTTGATGCACTTGGCTCACCTTCACTTGCCGCGTTATTTCTGGAAAAGCTTAAAATGATTACTGACAAACCTGTCATTAAAGTCATTGTTACTCATTACCACGCCGATCATATTTATGGCTTGCAAGTATTCAAAGAGCAAGGTGCTGAGATCATTGCTCCTGCGGGTTATCTGGATTATGCCGATGCGGAAATTGGGAAGTCTCGTTTAGAAGAACGCCGTGAGTCCTTAGATCCGTTTGTCAATGAGGATACTTATATTGTAAAAGCCGACCGTGTATTGGATAAAAATACGCAAATGACGGTTGGAGATATTACTCTGGACATACATTATTTAGGAACCGCGCATTCAAGTGGCGACCTAAGCGTCTTGGTTGTGAATGATGCTGTTTTAGTTTCTGGTGATATTATTTTTGAGGGTCGCGTACCCTTCACTGGTGGTGCAGATACAGCACATTGGCTGGAAGTATTAGAAAAACTGGATAATTCTAATTTGAAAGCCTTAATTCCAGGGCATGGTCCAGCTGCAAAAGAACCAGCCGAAGCCATAAAACTTACCCTTAATTATCTAAAAACCGTAAGAACAGCAATGCAAGAAGCCGTTGAGAATCTCATGTCCTTTGATGAGGCGTATGATCTAGCAGATTGGTCTGCCTTTGAAAACCTCCCAGCTTTCGGGGCAGCTCATCGTAGAAATGTTTATGGCGTATTCCTTTCTCTAGAAGCTGATTCTATGTCTCAGTAACCATAGATGTAATAGATGTACCTGTCTATTTCTTTACCTCAATCATATTTAGAAAGGCATACCCTGCCTGATCTGGCTTGTAGCCTCCTCTATTTCGGTAGTATTGATAGTCTGAGGTGAAAAACACATATTTCCCGGATTGCGATGACGAACCCCGTGGCTCCCGCAAATATTCCGTCACCTCACCATGCTCATTCACGCCCAAGCGTTCCAATTCAATGTTATTCTTACTCGAAGCCTGTGGCGCTCTACCCTGAAAGCTATTTCCAGCATAAGCACTCACTCCAGGCTGATCAATATTCATAAAGTACAAACCACCGTCAATATTTCTGCTTATTAGCAACATACCAGGAATACCAGAAACCCGCGAAACGTGTCCGGATGCTGTTTCACAAAGCACTTCTTTACAATTTAGCGTAGTCACATCTGTCACTAAGCTTGGCCAGATACGTTTTCTATAACCATCTTTTACGCGAATCGCAAACAATCCCTGCCAATTTCCATAACTAAACCAAGGTTCTCCCTGTTTATCGATGACGAAATCAGAATGTTTCAAATCATCCAATAATTCCAACGCTGGACGATCGGATGATGCAAGAAATGGAATCTGTAGAGTCTTTTGAGGATTCTCTTGTGCATAAACGATATACTCGCCAGTAGGGTCTACACCAATCCAATCCGTAAAGCTCGTTCCATTGTGTAATAAACGAATAGGGTATTTTTTACGTTTCTTCACTTCATAGCGTTGATATATTGCTGTTTTATTTATTGCCTCACCCGCAAGTACCAGACGACGACCATCATCACTAAAATTCCCTTCTCCATAACCAAAAGTGATGTAGTTAAAATCGGTAAAAGTATCCCAGATTTCAATGGTTGTTTCATAGCTCTTGAAATCAATCGTAGCTTGTAGTAATTGATTCCCTTGTGTGAACCAATAGATATTTTCAAAATTGCGGTCCCACAAGACATGTCGCTGCTGATAATGCTGCTCATTCTTCCCAGCAGGTAGCCATGCAACAAACTGGCGCTTCTTGAGATCCCATAAGGCCACATAATGAGAGCGTTTCCCGACAGCACCCAAAGCATGGGTTTCAGTGGTGTTGGTCGGTCGAGTTCTACTGTAAAAATGCTGAGAATGCGGCAAGCTCATCTTTTTAGGGTTCTCAGCCCCCTCAATATACATTTCAGATTTATCCCCCCCCAAACGCCATGTCTTACGCTGCGTTTGTTGATCAAGAAAAAACCCCTGGAATGCCGGTGCATCAGGCTTCTCAGGAGTTGCCGCAGACCATTCCTCAAAAACAACAGGTGTGGGCATCCATACTGTAAAAGCACCTTCAGACTGAGTTCCTGTCTTGTATCCTATCCAGATAAAAATCATCAGGCTAATAACAACTAAAAACATCATCGCCATGAATAATCGTTTGAGCATAAAACCCCTTTTCTAAGCCGCAAATTGATGAGAAGAGAGCAGAAAAGATATGAAATTTTTTACGTCAAGTATTGGCTATCACGACGATATGTATTTATTTTAGGAAGAAGTCTGATAGTGACCATCTTATTGCTGTACTAGTAAAAGCTTCTGTTCCCGAGTGGTAACAAAGTGCGAGGAGGTAACATCATTCTATTTAACTGTTTTCGGGTTGACTAATTCGTCAGCAAGGCTTTGGCCTCACTTTTCTTGGCGATTGAATGACTAACATTCAGGTAGTTCTCATAGAGCCGTTTAATTTTTTTCACATACCCCACTGGTTCTCTACCACGCACATAACCGTATCGTGCCCGACTATAATAATTTCTTTTTGAGAGTAATAGCATCGCTTTTTCTACATTTCCAAACCAGCGGTTTTTATTTAGTCCCTGTTTAGAAGCAAGGCGTCGCGCATCCAACACATGCCCTAAACCTGCATTGTAAGACGCTAAGGTAAACCACATTCGATCCTCTATCGGCAACTCTGGTTCAAACTTTCCGGAGAGCCAATGCATATACTTAATACCAGCATGAATATTGGTTTCAGGATCCGTCAGCTTTCGTAGCCTTAATTGTTTTCCAGTGTTAGTCATAACCTGCATGAGCCCTATCGCACCAGCGGAAGAACGGGCATTGGGTCTGAAACGACTTTCACTATACATCTGGGCAGTAATCAGACGCCAATCAAAACCATAGCGTTTTGAATATATTTTCACATACTTATCATAGGCACTGAGTGTTTTTTTACCATCAATACTTTTAAGTCGATCCTTCTGGAACTTGCTGATAGATTGCGAGTTATCGAAATATTTTTTATATAGACGACCGTATAATTTGCCATCTTTTTTCTCATTGATGTAATTATTTAAGCTGAGCAATAACTCGGTATTTTCCATACGCACTGCCAAGGCGTTTTTATAAACCTTGTCTAAAGCAAACGCGGAACGAATATCGACGCCAGCACCCAGTTCAATATTTAATAGATGCTCTGCCACCAATGTTGACTGATACTCGCCTTTTGCAACCTTTTCCAAAACCTCTTCGATTTCAAGAGACTCAGGAGCCACTTGCAAATTTAAATCAACACCTGATGCTTTCAGCTCTAGCAAGACCTTCCAATAAAGACTCGATTTATGTACAACAATCGTGGTTTTAGCAAGATCATTCATACTTTCTATTTTTTTATTGTTCTTATGAACAACCAAATGATTTTTTGCTTCATGATAGGGATCAGAGGCAGTAATGAACTGCTCTTTCCAATCCAGTGAAGGATGTAAAAAACCAGCCGCTAAATCAGCCTTTCCTTCTCGTAACCATTCCAACATTTTCGTATTCTCTGGCGCCACCACAACCGCCAGTTTAACCCCGAGACTTTTGGCATAAGCTTTGGCCATTTCATATTCAAAGCCCATGAGCTGACCTTTCCAAAAAAAATAGGATGAGGAATTATTCTTTAAAAGAACTCTAAGCACACCACGCTTTTTGATTTCATCAAGATCACCAAACAGGTTTTCATTATGACTGGAAGCCAGCTTATATTTTTGTAGATACACATTTAAAGACTTCTGTAATTTAGTAGCATCTGGACGTAAGCCCCAACCAATTGCCTTGTCTCCTTTTAGGCGAAAAGCAACCTTTAGATCATCCCGATATGCCAAGTACATTTTTGCAATATTACTATCTCGAATAGTCGCATCGAAATCTTTGTCAGATATAAGATCCAGACTATCTTCATCGTGAATATAGGTTTGCTGTTTAACAATATTGATTTCGGGATAAGTCTCTTTTAGCGCTTTTGCCGTCTCCCAGAAAGTCGTTGATGGATGAACCAATAAGGTTTTGCCCTTAAGGTCTTTTTTATTTTTTATTTCCTTATTATCTGCCTGCACCAATACCACTTCTTGTACATGCTCAACAGGTACCGTAAAAGCTATCTTCTTCTTACGTTTTTCGGTAATGGTAATATTCGCGATAATTAGATCGCCTTCACCACGCAAAAGGGTTTTGAGCATGCCACTCATGGTAAACACTGGAATAATCTCAGCCTTTATCCCCATAGATTCAGCAAAACCTCTAGCAAGACGTTGCTGCTCATCCATTGGCGAACTGTGGCGCGGCAGAAATTGCCCCCCATCAAAATTGATGGGTACGATAATGCGAAGAGTTCCTCGTTCGATGATTTCGTCCAGGTCAAGAGAATGGGTAGACTCAAGTTCGGGTGGGTTAATATTACGGGCACTCAAAGATGTGCTATGGAACATGATCATTAGAAAAATGCTCAGCAAGAACCCACTATGTTTTTTATGAAAACAATGCAACAAACTAGTACCAAACCATCGGCCATTGAGACCTAAATTTATATTTATTAGAAATAAGTATACTTGATTTACATCATAAGTAAAACTTAACAGCTAATTAGCTGATTCAATTTCACTAAACAGCTAACACTGTCTGAGTAAGTGACTATAGTGCGTAATACAGATACTTGCAGATATAATTTCTGGCAAAAACCTAGTTCCCTGTAGAGTGGACAATTGTCTTTCTATATTTGAGGCGCGATACTGACTTATACCCAGCTTTAGCTGATTTCATAAAATATGCTTGGGAATCATAAGATTCATCATTGTTTTCAGGCTTACACTTTAGATACGTGCCATCAGCTTGCATTTGCCAAGCCGTCGTATTGTTTTTTAATTCTATTTCCAAGATGTGCAACAGCTCTTCTTTTAGATGACTTGGCTCAACTGGCGTTAAAATCTCAACACGACTCTCAAGATTACGCGTCATTGGATCAGCTGAGCCGATAAAACATTCATCATCACCCGCATTATGAAAATGATAAATACGACTATGTTCAAGAAAGCGACCAACAATACTACGAACCGTTATATTCTCAGATAGATCTTTAACGCCGGGCTGTATACGGCAAGTATCTCGAATAATCAGATTGATTTTCACCCCCGCTTTGGAGGCTTCGTACAAAGCATTCACAACATCCACGTCTTCCAAAGCATTCGCCTTAATTTGGATAAGACCTTCATGTCCTGCACTTTGATGTTCGATCTCACGGTTGATTTTGTTCTTTAGTGCTTTTTTTAGAAGTTTGGGAGCAGGTAACAGCTTTTGATAATTACGCGTTGGCTTATAACCCGTAGAAAGATAGTTAAATAATTCGGTCAGATCGGAGCCAATTTTGGGATCATTCGTGAATAAGCCTAAATCACTATATAAAGTTGCTGTTCCAGCGTGATAGTTACCCGTACCAATATGGGAATATCGCTGTAATCCATTGTAATCCTGACGTAATACCAGAATGGTTTTAGAATGCGTTTTTAAACCAACAATGCCATAAGTAACATGTACTCCTGCACGCTCCATGCGGCTTGCCCATCGAATATTGGCGGCCTCATCAAAACGCGCTTTCAGTTCAACAACCACCGCAACTTGCTTACCATTTTGCGCGGCGGTAATTAAATGATCCACCACCTTGGTATCTTGAGATGTCCTGTAAACCGTCATTTTGATGCCACGTACTTTTGGATCAACACTCGCTTGTTCAAGAAAGTTCTCAACCGATTTCCGAAAACTTTGATAAGGGTGTTTCAGCAGGATATGTCCTTTTCGACGGATTAAATAGAAAAGATTAGTTTCCTGGTATAAATCAGGATGTTCATACGGAATATAGTGAGCATCGTGCAGTTCTTCAATGGGGAGAGAGGCAATCTCAAAGAGATGTGCCATTGCATGCATACGATCCCGTTGCACTACATCTTCCTGCTTGTTCAACCCTAACTCTGCAGACAACATCCCCAAACGCATTTTGGATATCTTGGAATCAATACTCATACGTACGATCGGTGCAAAATGACGATCACGCAATTCTTCCTCGATCATCTGCATCAAATCATTCGCTGATTCTTCATCCCGCTCGGTATTCGCATTTCTTACAACGTGGAAAGCCTCACAACTGAGGATGTTCATTTTAGGAAATAACACATCAAAGTTGCTATATATCAACTCCTCCACCCGCACAAAGCGATATTGTTCGCCTATTTGAATAAAGCGTGAAACACCATTACCAACAGGCACTTTGACACGGTTAAATTTAAGATCATCATCATCACCATAATTTAAAGTGACTAATAAGTTTAAAGACAGGTTGGAGATAAAGGGAAACGGGTGAGCAGGGTCTACAGCTTGGGGGGTTAGTAGTGGGTAGATATTATCTAAGAAATATTCCCTGGATATATGCTTTTCTTCATCTGATAAGTCCTCATAACTACAGATATGTATATCATGTTGTTTCAGTTCTTTTTTAAGCTCGACCCACAGGTGGTCTTTTTCTTCTTCTATCAAACGAACTACATCGAGTGATTCGCTAATTTGTTGCTGAGGGGTTCTACCATCAACCGATAACTCAGAAACGCCTGCCCCTATTAATTGCTTAAAGCCTCCAATTCTTTTCATAAAGAATTCATCAAGATTAGCAGAAACAATTGCAATAAATTTCACGCGCTCGAGTAACGGAATTACTGGGTCTCCGGCCATCGACAAAACACGCTGATTAAAACTCAGCCAAGTAAGTTCACGATTAAGATACACAACGGGCTCTCTTTCTGTTTGATGCATAATACCTGTGAATGTCCTTATTATAAGCTATCAGAATGATTATCTGATTAATGTTAAAAACTTACTGCTAAATTCAGTTAAAAAGCATGCGTTTCCTTAGCATCAAATCATCAACTAGCGACGACGGCGCTTTTTGGGCTTCTGTTTTGCTTCCAATTTAGCTGCTTTCTCAGCACGCGCTTTGTCTACAGCTCGCTTTTCCTTGGTCATCATCTCTGGTGTCTCAAGCGTTAAGCGACCTAGTTTTCCTGATCGATACTCTGCAAGCAGTAATTTTGATATTTTTTCAAGGTCAACATCGCCGCCACCACGTAAACAACCTCGCTTTGCACCAACTTGTTCCATGAATTCAATTTCAGTTTCTGGCAATTCATCCAGTTCGTAACGCTCACTTAAGCGTTCGGGATACACCTTCATCATATACTCAGCCGCGTAGAATGCCACATCATCATAGGATATCGCAGTGTCTTTGACAGCCCCTGTCATCGCAAGACGGTAACCGCTATCTGAGTTTTCGATATTCGGCCATAACACGCCTGGGGTATCGATGAGCACTACTCCATTCTTGAGGTCAATTCTCTGTTGATGTTTGGTAACAGCTGGCTCATTACCCGTTTTTGCAATAGTCCGACCTGCAAGAGTATTAATTAGCGTTGATTTACCAACGTTAGGAATCCCCATAATCATGGCATAAATGGGGGTATCACCACCCACTTTATGCGGAATGAGTTTCTTACATAAATCCATGATTTGCTTGATACGCTCTGGGTCATCACGCGTTGTTGCCAGTGTTTTAACCCCTTGTTCTTCCTCAAGGAACTGTTGCCATCTTGTGGTTATCTCGGCATCGGCAAGATCAGATTTATTAAATACTTTGATCGTTGGTTTATCGCCACGGTGTTCTGCAATAACAGGATTCTCACTACTATACGGAATTCGTGCATCCAATACCTCAATAACCAAATCGACATTCGATAAGACTTTTTGAATCTCTTTATTGGCCTTATACATATGACCCGGATACCATTGGATTTTCACGTTATTGGATACGCCTGTGAAGTGTGATAAGTGTAGAAAGTATATAATGCAACATCTATCAGTGACGATAGGTATTCAGTTCAGTCACTAAATCTTCCGACAAATCCAAAGCCTCTGCCAATTGATTAATGTAACCACTTTCTTGAATATTTTCGTGATCAGCCACCATGATCGATACCAAGTAAATTTCAGCGGCAACTTCTTCAGAGTTAGCCATCTTGGCAACAGACTTTGCACTTAATGGAGTAACTGAACCAGCTTGCATGACATCCTCCAGCTTAGCATCTAACCCAAGCCGTTTGATTTCACGGTTGATAATATCTTTTTCATCATCATCCATTTTGCCATCAGATTTGGCAACCGCAATCATTGCTTTGATTAGAATCATCGCCCGCTCATTGGCAGCCTCACCTTCAAGCTTATCAATGGGTATATGACCAATAGCCTTTGAACCTTCAACAGCTTCAGCAGATTTATTTGCTTGAGTATTTTGCCATGCCTTCCAGGCAATACCGCCTAGTGCAGCAAGACTTCCTAATTTCAGTGCTGCTCCAGATAACTGTCTACCCGACTTTGTTCCTAAGATTAACGCTAAAGCACCAGCAGCTATTGCACCTTTCTTCATGCCATCCAAGGTTGCATCACGCTTGTCATTTTTATCATCAACATTGAGTTGTTCTTTGACAATGCTCTGCCCTTTTTCGGCATATTCTCGACCCGTTTTGAGTAGCTCATCCAGAAATGTTTTACTGTCCATTTAATTATCCTCAAGCACTTGTTTGACAAAGGGAACGGTGACTTTACGCTGATCTGAAAGACTAGCCTGATCAAGGCGGTCTAAAATCGTGATCAATGCATTAAAATTTCTTGGGCAATGATTGTAAATATAGTCGATTACTGCATCGGAGAGCACAAACCCGCGTTGTTTCGCACGAAGTTTAATAGCTTCTGCTTTTTCAGCATCGGACAGCTCAATAAGCTGGTAACTTGTCCCCCAGGGTAAACGTGATGTTAAGTCAGGCAAATCACAGACGATATCACGTGGTTTTACTACTGCACTGATGATCAAACGCTGTCGATTCGCGCGCGCAAGGTTGATCATATTAAAGATTGCTCGTTCCCATTGCTCATTTTTTAGTACAACATCAAGATCATCTAAACAGATAAGATCATAATTTTCACTACCAGAAAAAACAGCAGGACCATGCTCTAGCATTTGTCGCAAGGGATAATATCCTGCTCGCAAACCTTCTTCATAAGCGAGCAGGCAACTGGCTTCTAAGAGATGACTTTTACCTGACTCTTCATCGCCCCAAAGAAATATTTGGGCGTGCGCATCTTTTGCAATGACACATTGTAAATGCGTGAGTAAGGCCTGATGATGTTCACCTGCATAGAATGACTCAAAGCGAAGTCCTTCTCGTAGGGCAATAGATAAAAGCGGTAATTGACGCGTCATTATAATTGATATATCTGGCTGGATTTATAGGAATCATGCAGATGACGCATGATCACTCCAAGAATCGCCGCAACCGGCAATGCGAGTAATACACCGAAGAAACCAAATAGTTGTCCACCTGCTAAAACCGCAAAAATAACGGTAACAGGGTGCAAACCAATCCTTTCACCGACTAATAATGGGGTAAGTAATATACCCTCAATCATTTGCGCAATGATAAAAACAAGAAATACCAACATTAGATCAACCATATCTCCAGTCTGGAATAATACAGCGAAACCTGCGATGACAACACCAATGACTAATCCAAGATAAGGTACGAAACTCAAAATACCTGCTGTCATACCAATCAATAAGGCTAGATCAACTCCAACCATCCACAAACCGATTGAGTAAATGGTACCTAAGGCCAACATGACCATCAGCTGTCCACGTAGAAAACCACCCAATACTTCATCGGATTCTTTAGCCAAACGACTGATCATTGGTTGTTCTGTACGTGGCAATAGATCATTGATATAGGCAACAAAATTATCCCAATCCCTCAACATATAAAATGTGATGACGGGGGTCAGGGCAATATTCGCGATCCAGGCAATAATAACCATACTGGATTGAGAAATCGTACTCACTAAGCTACGAATAATTCCACCCGCTTCAGCCCAATGTTGATTAGCAATCTCCTTTAAACGCTCTACTTCCAGGACGGCTATGTCTACACCAATAGTTTTCATCAAAAATGGCTGTAAAAAACCCATCGAAGCATCGATATAGTCTGGAATTCGGGTAAATAAAATCTTCAACTGCGTTTCTAAAACAGGAACCAGTAATAGGAATATTAATAAGAAAATAATGAAAAAAATCAGAAATACGACACTCACACCCAAAGTGCGAGGAACCTTCTTTTTTTCTAATCGATCAACGACCGGGTCGCCAAGATAGGCTAACAATAAACCAACTACAAAAGGCGTCAGAATCGGAGCAAGTAAATATAAAACAGAAAACGTTAGCAATGCTATAACCAACCAAAACCAGCGTCGATCTTGTGCGGGATGCTTCATGACAACAATTCTCCCCTAAACTTTATATATGCTGATTCATGATTATTATTTTTTATTTTCATACGTATATTTAGACCAAAGAAACATATAGCTAAATCCACTCAGTAAAGTGGAAACCGCAACCAGCACAATCATAGCATCATGAAACCACGCGGGAATAGCAAATTGCGCCAGTTGCAAAGATACAAGGATCATCAAGCCAATTTGCAAGAAAGTATTGACTTTGCTCACCAGAATTGGGCGCATTTCCAAGTTTTTTGTAACGAAATGGTATGCCGTAGCACCTGCTAAAATGATGATATCTCGCAAGATAACTATAGCAACCAACCATAGAGGAATAAGTTCTTTTAACCCAAAGACAACAAATAGGGAAATAAGCAATATCTTGTCAGCAAGTGGATCAAGAACTGCACCTGAGGGGGTTTGCCAGTGAAAATAGCGGGCTAGGAAACCATCCACGCCATCTGATACGCCAGCTATAATGACCAAAACTAGCGCTTCGTAATAAGATTCTTTCCATATCAACCAGATAATAGGGGCAATCAAAAGGATGCGCAGAATCGTTATAATATTAGGTATATATTTCAAGGTGTTAAACCAACTCCAAAGCAACAACGGATCATAAGCCTAGAAAGCTTATTTTGTTTATTCTATTCGTAGTTTCTTGAAGAGCAAGTCAAGTTACTGACTCTCTAAAATACAGGGTTTAGATGCTGTGAATATTTCCCGCTTTTTCAAAAATAAATACTCCACTAGCCAACTTCAAAGCGCAAGTCATATCTCAAAACATGAAAAATCATCTAATTAAAAATTATTAGTGCTACGAATATTTCTACAATTCTAACACGTCACGCATACTGAATAAGCCTTTATCCTTCTCAGCTAACCAAGAAGAAGCACGAATGGCTCCTTTCGCAAAAGTCATGCGACTTGATGCCTTATGAGTAATCTCGACACGCTCACCAATACCCGCAAACATCACGGTATGTTCACCCACTATATCCCCTGCACGAATGGTTTCAAAGCCTATAGTTTTGCGATCACGCTCGCCCGTATTACCTTGACGCCCGTAGACCGCACATTCTTTAAGGTCACGCCCGAGCGCATCCGCAACAGCTTCACCCATGGCTAATGCAGTTCCCGATGGTGCATCAACTTTATGGCGATGGTGTGCTTCAATAACTTCAATATCGACATCATCACCCAGTACTTTTGCGGCAATTTCTAGTAACTTAAGGTTAAGTGTCACACCCACACTCATATTAGCCGCAAGAATAATGGCTATATCCTTTGATGCATCAGTAATCTGTTGTTTTTCTTCATCCGTGAAGCCTGTTGTACCAATAACAATTTTCTTGTTATGTGCTTTACACCAGTCAATATGCTGCAACGTAGGCTCTGGGCGAGTAAAATCAATCAACACATCAAAATCTTGATCGGCTTTGTCCAGCGAATCAACAAGCACGACGCCAAGCTTTCCAACACCTGCTAGTTCGCCAGCATCTACGCCTAACAAACTACTTCCTGAATGCTCTGTAGCAACAGTTACCTGCATATCTTCAGATTGATCACAAGCTTCAATCAGGGTTTTTCCCATGCGACCAGAAGCACCAACAATTGCCATATTTAACATATTCTTATTTTTCCTTGTCAGAAGCATCAAACCAGCCTTTCACACCGTCGAAAAAGGACTTTCCTTTATCTGTCCAACTATGCTCTTTCGGGCTATGGCGTTTGCCACCTTCATCCATACTCTTTTCAAACTCTTCAAGTAATTCTTTCTGCTTTTTGGTTAAATTCACAGGCGTTTCAACAACAATATGACAGTATAAATCACCGACATGAGCAGTACGTACTGACTTTACACCTTTACCCGACAGACGGAATAACTTGCCTGTTTGCGTTTCTGCTGGAACTCTTAACTTAACTTGCCCATCAAGTGTCGGCACTTTCAGTTCACCGCCCAGAGCGGCTGTTGTAAATGCTAAAGGCACCTCGCAGTGCAAATCGTTACCATCACGATTGAATAATTCATGTGGCTTGATATGCACCTGTACATATAAATCGCCGGGCACTCCTCCGTTAGGTCCGGCTTCTCCCTCGCCTGAAAGACGGATTCTATCACCCGTATCAACACCCTGTGGAATTTTTACAGAGAGTGTTTTTTCTTTCTCAATGCGTCCTTGGCCATGACAGCTATTACAAGGGTCTTTGATGATTTTCCCAGTACCGCGACATTGCGGGCAAGCCTGTTGTACAGAGAAGAAACCTTGTTGCATACGCACTTGACCTTGTCCATGACAAGTAGGACAAGTCTCAGGGTGAGAACCCGCATTTGCACCTGTTCCGCCGCAAGGGTCACACTTTTCCATCGTTGGAATGCGAATATCAACCGAAGTACCAAAGACAGCCTCTTCAAGTTTCAGCTCAAGGTTGTACTGTAGATCGCTTCCCCGGTGTTGGCCACCACCTCTAGATCCACCGCCTCCAGAGAAGATATCACCGAAAATATCACCAAAGATATCGCCAAACCCTGCTCCACCCTGCCCAGCACCACCGCCAAAGCCTGCACTTGGATCAACACCATCATGCCCGAATTGATCATAAGCTGCACGTTTCTGAGAATCCGTTAAAACCTCATAAGCTTCTTTGACTTCTTTGAACTTATGCTCTGCTTCTGCACTATCTGGGTTACGGTCAGGATGGTATTTCATCGCCATACGACGATACGCTTTCTTTAGGTCTGCTTCGCTAGCATTTTTGTTAACACCTAGCGTTTCATAAAAATCAGGTTTGGACATTTCTGTTACCAACAGTCAACACGGTATTCACCGCATGATTAAGCAAAAAAGGCACGACGGAAAGACTCCTGTCGTGCCTGCACATTTCTTAAAGAGGGACGATTTATGCTTTCTTAGTATCGTCGACTTCTTCAAACTCCGCATCTACTACATCATCATCAGCTTTCTTGTCTGATGATGCAGTGGCTTTCTCAGCGCCCTCAGGAGCAGCGCCTTCAGCTTGGCCTGCCGCAGCCATCTGTGCAAGTTTGCCAGAAGCTTCAGCAAGATCTGAAGTCTTCTTTTCGATAAGCTCTTTATCATCACCTTTAGCCGCTGCTTTTACTTCATCAACTAAAGTTCTAACTTTTGCTTTCTCATCTTCAGGTACTTTGTCTCCGTACTCACCCAATGACTTTTCAGCACTATGTGCCAAATTATCTGCAGCGTTACGTGCATCAACTAGCTCACGTTGCTTCTTATCATCTTCAGCGTGTGCTTCAGCATCTTTTACCATTTGATCAATTTCATCATCAGATAAACCACTTGATGCCTTGATCACGATGGACTGTTCTTTACCTGTTGCTTTGTCTTTCGCAGAAACATTCAAGATACCGTTTGCATCAATATCAAAAGTCACTTCGATTTGCGGCATACCACGAGGCGCTGGTGGAATATCTTGAAGATCAAAACGTCCAAGAGACTTGTTACCAGACACCATCTCACGCTCACCCTGAGCAACATGTACGGTAACCGCATTCTGGTTATCTTCAGCAGTCGAGAATGTTTGTGATGCTTTTGTAGGAATCGTTGTGTTCTTCTCAATCAACTTGGTCATTACGCCACCAAGTGTTTCGATACCTAAAGATAGAGGCGTTACGTCAAGTAGTAAAATATCTGTAACACCACCACCTAGTACACCGCCTTGTATCGCAGCACCCAGTGCAACCGCTTCATCAGGGTTAATATCTTTACGCGGCTCTTGACCAAAAAAGTCTTGAACAGCAGCCTGAACTTTCGGCATGCGAGACTGGCCGCCAACGATAATCACATCATCTATTTCGGAAGCAGCAACACCCGCATCCTTCAATGCAACCTTACAAGGCTCAATCGTACGTGTAACAAGATCTTCAACTAATGATTCAAGCTTCGCACGAGTAACTTTAACATTTAAGTGCTTAGGGCCGCTTGCATCAGCAGTTACGTAAGGAAGGTTTACATCGGTCTGTTGTGACGTTGATAATTCAATCTTCGCTTTTTCAGCCGCTTCTTTAAGACGTTGTAGCGCAAGAGGGTCATTGTGTAGATCAACACCATTGTCTTTCTTGAACTCATCCGCAAGATAATCAATCAAACGCATATCGAAATCTTCACCACCAAGGAAGGTATCCCCATTAGTAGAGAGCACTTCGAACTGATACTCACCATCGATTTCAGCAATTTCGATGATTGATACGTCAAATGTACCACCACCTAAATCATATACCGCGATTTTGCTATCGCCTTTAGCCGCTTTGTCCATACCGAACGCAAGTGCCGCAGCCGTTGGTTCGTTGATAATACGCTTTACATCAAGACCAGCAATACGACCAGCATCTTTAGTTGCTTGACGCTGAGAGTCGTTAAAATAAGCAGGAACTGTAATTACCGCTTCTGTTACTTCCATACCGAGATAATCTTCAGCAGTCTTTTTCATCTTTTTCAAGATTTGTGCTGAAACTTCTGGCGGTGCTAGCTTTTTGCCATTTGCCTCAACCCATGCATCGCCATTATCAGCTTTGATAATGTTATAAGGCACAAGTTTAATATCTTTCTGTACCGCTTCTTCATCAAATTTACGACCGATCAGACGTTTGATCGCAAACAATGTATTCTGTGGATTCGTTACCGCCTGACGCTTTGCAGACTGCCCCACTAAAATCTCATCACCATAAGCAATGATTGAAGGCGTAGTACGATCACCTTCTGCATTCTCGATCACCTTAGGTGTATCACCATCCATCACTGCTACACAGGAGTTGGTTGTCCCTAAGTCGATGCCAATAATGTGTCCCATATTATTTCTCCATGGATTCTTTTATATTCGTTAAAAACCAAAGCGCATTGAAAGTAAGCTTTTGGTTTTCTTTCATTGAAGCAAAAAGTGAGGGTGATTTATGGCTTTTCAAGCCAATCACCGATTTTTTTTGAGGAAATCCCAATTATTCAACAAATACTTCTTACTATTCGTTTTTTATGAGAGCAAACAGACTGAATCTATGAGCATATATTGACGCTTACTCGTCTTTACGAGCGAATAAAGGCATATCTTAACAGGGTCAAGGAATGTCAGGTTGGCCACTCACTTAAAGATTTACAACATTACCTCAATGACTGATCAACCTAGACTCAGGATATACATTTGGAGGGTTTCATATTAGACCAACCCCGGCAGATGGCAGATCAATCAGTCAACACTGTAAGTAATCAGTTCTTACACACTGCAACCATGGCTGGACGAATCAAGCGACCATTGATGGTATAACCTTTCTGCATAACATTGATAACTTTGTTATCTTCATGATCAGGACTAGGCACCATTGCGACGGCTTGGTGAAGATCTGGATCAAAGTCATCACCTTCCGGAGATACTGCAATAACTTTTTGACGCTCCAATACAGCAAGGAATTGCTTGAGTGTTAAATCCATACCTTCACGAATTTTATCCAAGTCCCCTTCTGCTTGCCTCCCCATTTCCAAACTATCTACCACGGGAAGAAGGTCATCAATAAATCCTTTCAATGCATATTTATGTGCATCTTCAACTTGCTTTTCATTACGACGACGTAAATTATCCATTTCAGCCTGCAAACGAACAAATTTATCCCAATTCTCATTCGCTTTTGCTTCAGCTTTCTCCAAAGCAATTTCTACTTCACTTTGCTCTTCAGTTTCAATACCCTCTGCCTCTTGGGTATCACTTTGCGTATTTTTCATTTCTTGCTCAAGGGTTGCAGCATCCACCAAATCTTCTTCGGTTTTTTGAGTTTCCTGCTGATTATTATCGCCCATGGCTGACTTTCTCCAAAACTTTTTCATTATTTAATAAGACCTTAATAAGAACTTTCCGGCTATGGCAAGCAGTATAACGGTTAAGAAACAAGCGCGTCCAAGAATACCTTCTAAAGGGGAACACCAGAAACTTTTATCAGGAAGCTTACTGCTGACACTCACTGCCAACAAATCACCATCAGGCAATTTTGGGTCGGAATTTCAGAATTCAAGATACTAACTCATATTTTAAGTCCAGAACCCTCAATTCAATTAAGCTACATCCATCATGTATTCATGCGACCACTGGTAAATAAATTAGTTGATCTTCATATACAGAACTATATTATTACCCAGCAGAAAAAACACCCAGAAAAAGCACAATATAGTCTATAGAAATAACGCAAATCCTGACGTTTTTCTATAAAATCCCCCCAAGTGCTTTATAAAAAGGGTTTTTGAGTGTTCTTTTTCTATTTCAAGTGAACGTATTTTATACACCCACTTCAAAGTATGTAAAAAAAAATTAATAATGTGGTGTAGAAACATTAGTCAGGTGTTTCTAGCACTTAGTACCGCAACCCATATATTTGTACGTATTTTACGCATAGTCTTGTGCTACATCTTTACTATGTAAGAAGGTTTTTTGCTATTCATTCGCTAATTGACAACTTCTGAGCGAGATAAGCAGTTATCACCAATTACTTAGTAAGATTTACACAAAAAAACGTGATTCTTTGCATACTGATATGATTGACAATCAGCACTCGACATTGCCACATACTAAACGCTTGTTTTTAAATAATATAACGAAAATCCATAGGTTAACAAAAATGATGATTAAAGAATTGCTAGGTGTTTTTCGCCCCTCGCGATGGTACAGAAACTCCTTCATGCTACTGGGGAGTATCCTTGCAATAGGTATTACCAACAACACCTTTGAGGGAAGCATTTCATCGATAATAATCGTATTCATTGCGCTGTCTCTTATGACATCTGCTAACTACGGCATCAATGAAATACTCGATATCGAAACAGATCGCATGCACCCACAAAAAAAGCATCGCGCATTAGTAACGGGTAAGGTCTCTATTAAGACGGTACTGATTATATCAATCATTCTCTATGTACTATCGATCGCCATCATTCTTACATTAGGCAAAACAGCTCTAACTATCTCCCTCTTATTGATGCTCTTGAGCGGCATCATGTATAACGTCCCGCCGATCAGAGTGAAAGATATACCTTATCTTGACTTCCTTTTCGAAGCCCTCAACAACCCAATTCGTTTATTAGTTGGCTGGTTCGCTGTTGTTGAGAGCACAATGATCCCATCAAGTTTCGTCCTGAGCTTTTATGCGATTGGCGTATTCCTTATGGCCTCAAAACGCTTTGGAGAACTTCGATTATTCAATAATGACAACGACAAAGCTTCTTCATATCGTAAAAGCCTTTCTTTTTACTCTGAGAAAGATTTGCTTTTCGTCATGATTGCAGCCATTTCAGCTTTCAGCTTCTTGTTTGGTGTTCTAGCACTCAAGTACAATGTCGACTTTGTAATCCTTCTTCCGATGTTTATTGGCTGGATCATCTGGTACTTCCAAATTGCTTATGAAGACAACTCAATCGTTAAGGATCCAGAAAGAATCTACGAGAAGAAGTGGTTTCTTGCTTATTCCATCATATTATTATCGCTCTTTATCTTTTTACTACTAAAAGGTAAAAGCGCACTACTTTTCTTGGAAAAAACGACCACCGCTTTTCTTTAAAAACTAAGGTAGGGATAACAGCTATCATGCATCCCTACCTTATACGGGCACAATTTTATGGCAAAACTTCTAAAAAAAGAGGTTATGGAATCATCGCTTTTTAAGTATTTGGTTTCTGGGGGAACAGCGGCTGCCGTTCAGTACATTATTCTTATTGGCTTAGTTGAAATATTCGACACAAACCCTTTCCTTGCTACCTTCATTGGCTTGACCATCGCCACATTCGTCAACTACCCGCTTCAGTACTATTGGACGTTTACAAATTTTGTCCCCCACAAAATTGCTTTTCCAAAATACATATTTGTGACCAGTATCACTTATTCGGTCAACCTACTTTGCTTTTGGGTATTAGAAGGAGGACTTGGGGTTTACTACATCCTTGCGCAAATGATCGCAACTGGCATCGCTTTGATCATAAATTTTGTAGTAAATAGCCGTTACACTTTTTCGCACCCCACGCAAAAGATAGCTGAACAGGTTTAAGATTTTTCATCGCAATGCGCTCATATGAGTGAATGAGTTTGATTAATCATCTACATTGCGATTCAAAGAGAACATCATACGCATAAGATCGGATAAAGTTTTAGCCTCCATTTTATCCATCACCTTGCCTCGATGGGACTCAACTGTCGATTGGCTTATCCCTAAGTCATAAGCAATGACTTTATTCAACTTACCTTCTACCACCATTTCCATGACTTCACGCTCACGCTCAGTGAGTCGATCAACTCGGCCTTGTATTTCAGCAATTTTTGCTGCAATCCCTCGATTCTTGGCATCTTGTTCAATCGCTTTATGGATACTATCCAGTAACACCTGATCATTAAACGGCTTTTCAATAAAATCTGAAGCACCTGCCTGTACAGCTTGCACCGCCATGGGCACATCACCATGACCGGTAATAATGATCACTGGAGGATGAATCGGTAAGGTCGATAAATGCTCTTGTAGCATCAAACCACTCATGCCCTTCATCCGTACATCAAGAATCAAACAGCCAGGTAATGATGCATCAAAATCATCGACATAATCTTGAGCGCT
The DNA here is from genome assembly GCA_902727985.1 of uncultured Thiotrichaceae bacterium. Taxonomy (GTDB): domain Bacteria; phylum Pseudomonadota; class Gammaproteobacteria; order Thiotrichales; family Thiotrichaceae; genus HyVt-477. Next base: position 20,503 of record CACVAY010000140.1, read on the forward strand.
TGCATAAGAATTAGAAGCAAGACCAACAGATTGCATTAAAAACCCAATGGACTCACGTACTTCTTTGTCATCGTCTACAATAAATATGCGTGGATCAGTAGTCATTTGAGAGCGCCTCTGTAATATTTGCTTTAGGGTTTGTGGATACGGGTAAGAAAAAGTAGAAAACGGCCCCCTCTTTAGCTGAAGAATCAACTCTTAACCGGCTTCCATGACTGTTTATAATGCCTTGACTAATAGATAAACCTAAGCCCATACCTTTTTCTTTAGATGATACGAATGGGTCAAAAAGCTCATCTGCAACTTTAGGTGAAATCCCCTTCCCCGTATCCTTCACACGGAATTCAACGTGCTTACTTTTATGTAACGCAACTGATAGAGCAAGGGAACGCCCTCTTTCATCTATATCCTCTAATGCATCAATCGCGTTTCTCACCAAGTTAATTAACACCTGCTCGATTTGAATTTGCTGAGCAAACACCCATTTAACGGACGGGTCTATATCAATAGTAAATTTAATGCCTTTCTGTTTAATTTCAGACCCCATCAGATCCGTTACAGTTTCTATTATATGCTCCACCAAAACGGGTTTACGATCTGGTAGCTCTTTTTGTACAAAATTACGAATGTGACGAATAATACCACCAGCACGCTCAGCCTGATCAGCAATTTTCAGCATGGCATCGGAACAATTAGCTTGCTGCCCTGCTTGGCCTGACTCCATCATACGTACACATGCACGGGAATTCATTGTTATCGCCGTAAGCGGCTGATTCAGCTCATGCGCGATTCCTGAAGCCATTTCTCCTAAGGTACTTAATCGCGAAACATGCTCCAGTTGCTTCTTATGTTCCCTGCTCTTTGCGTCATTCATTTTTCGAGCAGTCGTGTCACGGAAGACAACAACACTACCTGTTGTTTTTCCTTTCCTGCCTTTCATGGGGGTGCTGTTATATTCCACAGATAAGTGTGACCCATCTTTTTTCCAAAAGATGTCATCTGGAATAAATCTTGGGATGTTATCTTTATGGGTCGCATACACTGGGCATTCATCAGGTGGGTGATGCGTTCCATCTTCACGCGTATGATGCAAAATCATATGTTGATTATTGCCAATGAGATCTTCTGCACTCCAGCCAGTTAAATTTTCCATGGCCTTGTTAACAAACGTACAACGTCCTTTGAGGTCAACACCATAAATACCATCATCAACTGAATTCAAAATCAACTCATGCTGCTTCTCCAAACGGTTCTTTGCCTGTTCCAAGGCTTTATTGTGCAAAACGACCAAAGCCGTTAATCCCAACATACTGAGTAAAGCAACAATCGCTCCAAGCGCCCAATACCAATATTTCTCTATCACTTCTTCAAGGGTAAAACGTCCTCTCGCAGCATAAGGCGGAAGATTTAACTCACGAAAGAGATCATGTACTTTTTGGTAATCAAGAGGAATCGTCCATCCCGCATAGTTTCCTGCTAAAGCAGCGGGATGCTCAGTCGGCATTTGCAAAAGTGCCAGAGCAACTTTTTGCGCCAGTACATTTTCTGTATGCTCAACTTTGCTAAAGGGCCATTCTGGATAGACACGAGTACTTAAAGCAAAAGGGAATTCTGGGCGAACTTGTGAGTTGATGATCTTAATTTCATTAATATCAATTTCACCATTAGCTGCCATACGTTCAATAATATCCGTACGAACGGTTCCCACATCAACATCACCATTTAGCACTGACTTCACGACAGCATCATGAATACCACCAAATTCCACACGATCCAAATCTTTTTCTACATCTATACCGCGTGCCTTAAGTTCTCTCCAAGCCATTTGATAACCACCAAGAGAAGTATCATCAACAGCCATGAATGATTTTCTCTTAAGGTCATCTAAAACAAAAATATCTTTGCGATCACTACGGGTAAAAATAACACCACCAAAAATATTGTAGGCTGCCCCACCCCGATAATTATTCATCGTCGCAATGCGCGATGTTCTATAACGCGTTTCCAAGTTAACGTAGATGCTAGGATTAACAAGGATAAAATCAACATCACCTCTACGCGTTGCATCATCAACCCGATTAAATTTTAAAGGCTCTATCACAAATTGATAGTCTGGTAACTGGGAACACAAATATTTTGCAGTGGCATCCCAAGCTTCACGTGTAGCCTCATCGCCGCGATGGCTTAAGACACCAATTCTGATGTTTTCTTTACTATCTTGCCCGTAACTAGATGTAGAAATCCCCAGACCTGTTAACGATAAAACGATGATAAATAGATAACGAAGCATCAAATTCATATAATTTATTAGATAGTAATCCAGTCTAATCCTTAGCTCACACTATACCTATGGAGGAAATCCACTAGTAAACAGACAAGATAAACGACTATCTCACATCAAAAAGACATACTAGAATAGCCTCTAGCTTTTGGTATGCAGGCGTGGGCAAACTCCCTTGGGAAACGATAAAATTTGGGATATCTCAATCAAAGTCCATCCTTATGAGCATCTGGTTTTCTAAGCAGGTACCAGATTCTCAGTACTTTGGAATACTTTTCAATAGACAAGTATTGTTATCGTTAATGTAAGCCGTATCTCTGACATAAGATTTTCGCCTACATACCAAATAGCTTATATCCTTCATTAGTTATATACATCCATGTACTAAATGCCCCCCATATTTCAACTGCTATACAATATCGCCTTATCTTTATGAAAGTTATCAACAAAGAAGCGATCATTCTACAAAGTTCTGCGCCTCTTTTAATAAAAACTGTCGAAAAGATTGGGCTACAGGAGACACCACTTTGCCTTTTCTTGTAACAAGATGCCAATGCCGATTAATAGGGAACCCCTCTACATTAAGTATTTTCAGGTAATTATTCTGTAGTTCCATAGAAATGGTGTGCTTCGACACAACCCCTAACCCGAACCCTGCAGCTACAGCGTGTTTGATGGCCTCATTACTACTCATCTCAAGGCTAGACGTACAATCTTTAAACCCCTCCATGTGCCTTTCGATAGCGGCTCTAGTACCAGATCCCTTTTCTCTCAACACAAACTTTTCCTGTAACAATCGATGCAAAGCAATGTTTTTTTCTTTGCAAAGCACATGATCTGGCGGAGCAATAATCACCAAAGGGTTATCTAAAAAAACTTCTGACCCAAGATCAAGGTTATCAGGAGGCTCCCCCATAATAACTTGATCAGGTTCATTTCTTTCAAGCTGTGTCAGTATCTTTCTTCGATTAGTCACATCGAGACTAATTTTAATCTCAGGGTGCATCTTAGAAAATGCTGCAAGTATCCTTGTAGCAAAATAGTTTGCCGTAGTAGTTACCGATACAATTAATGTCCCCTGCTCAGAACCTTTAAGTACATTTACTTGATCCATCATTGCCCGATAGGAACGAATAATATCTGCTGAATATTTACGAAGCTCCTCAGCATCCTTGGTCAATGAAATAGATTTTCCGTGACGTTCAAATAACTGCACATCCAATAACAACTCCATTTGTTTCATTTGCATCGAAACAGCAGGTTGCGTCATATGTAACTCAGTTGCAGCTCGTGTATGACTCTTATATCTAACAACAGTATCGAAGATTTGAATTTGTTTTAATGTAAGTTGTGGCATTAACATTCCATCAATGAATAAATACGTTGATCACAGAAAATAATATGATGCTAGTTGTTAAGAGCTATATGTGTATAATTCGCTCACACAGGAAAACAAGCATAAATAATAGTTATGCATAACGCAGTACATTTTAGTGTTGTTTATACTTAAAGTAACGCAAAATGCACTCCGAGCTGTAATAGTACCGTCACAGAAGCCTGCGATTATGTGTAAAACATATGCAAATTCTACTATTACAAATTTCTTAATTTCAAACCTTCCCAAATAGGGAATCACTATGGCAAAGCAATATGACGCTGGTGTAAAAGAATACCGCGAAACGTATTGGATGTTTGCACAATCTGCCGGTGCCGCTATGGTAATTTACTGTGGCATAGCTGTATAATCCGCAGCTAATCGAAAAGCTAGCTACATCAATAGTGTAGCCAGCTTTATTCTCAACCTCATAAGAATACAAATACATCATGGCAAGACCGGATAAATACGTTGGAATAGATAACGATATACATGGCGCAATGACCCCGATTGGGAAAATCATTCGTGATGCGTGGGTATTTGAATTAATTCCAGAAACCGAAACCTGTGAAAACTGGAATCTAGCTGGGATTGACGCTTTACTCGATAAGGTCAATACCGAGTGGGATAAATATGGCTGTCTTGTTTGCCATCTCCCTCCAGAACTTGCTGAACGTCATAAACGCATTCATGATGCCGCCGTAGAAAATGCTCGTGCAGCTGGCTGGTCTGGTGAAGCTGAAACCGATGACGAGAAATAATTACTGATTATACGAGAATGTCTGATATGTCTGATACAACTGTAGATCCCCAACAATACATCATCAAAGAGGAGCCGTATTACGAACAAGTAGGTAGTGAAGTAGAACTTTACGAAGCCGCTTATAACGTTCGTATGCCAATGATGCTGAAAGGCCCAACAGGATGTGGTAAATCCCGTTTTGTTGAACATATTGCATGGAAACTACAACGCCCATTAATTACTGTCGCCTGTAACGAAGATATGACTGCCTCTGATTTAGTTGGTCGTTTTTTGCTCGATAAAGATGGTACAAAATGGCAAGATGGCCCACTTACCACAGCAGCCCGTATTGGTGCTATTTGTTATTTGGATGAGGTTGTTGAAGCGCGTCAAGATACAACGGTTGTTATCCACCCCCTAACAGACCATCGCCGTACTTTACCTTTAGATAAAAAAGGTGAATTAATCGAAGCTCATCCTGATTTCCAGTTGGTGATTTCATACAACCCTGGATACCAGAGCTTAATGAAAGATCTTAAACAATCTACTAAACAGCGTTTTGGTGGTATGGATTTCGATTACCCTGGTGAAGAGCTTGAGAGATCAATTGTCGCTAAAGAATCAGGCGTAGATGCTGAAACGGCAGGTAAATTAGTTCAGATCGCTCACCGAGCACGTAACCTTAAGGGACATGGTTTGGATGAAGGTATCTCTACTCGCCTATTAGTATACGCAGGACAATTAATCAGCAAAGGGGTAGACCCAGAAGCTTCATGTTCTATGACGATGGTTACTCCTCTCACAGACGACCCTGATATGCGTGATACGCTTAACGCAGCGGTTCAAACCTTCTT
>CACVAY010000140.1:25854-65778 GCA_902727985.1 uncultured Thiotrichaceae bacterium
AATCGTTTCTTCCAAGATGCCATCACATAAACCACGCCACCCAGCATGGGTTGCAGCAACTACCGTTCCTTCTTCGTCACAAAAAAGAACTGGCAAACAATCCGCTGTCATCACCAAACACACAGAGCCTTTATCATGTGCTAGAGAACTATCTGCTTTGCAAACTCCCTGCCCTTTTACATCTGCATCAACAACGGTTGCACTATGCACCTGATCAAGCCACAACGGCTCACGAGGCAAGCATAGTTTCTCCCTCAAAATCGCACGATTGCGTAATACCAAAGATTCATCATCTTCAACATGCAGACCCAGATTCAATGAATCGTAAGGTGTATTACTTACCCCTCCTTCCCTCGTAGTCGAGCAAGCTCTAACATTTTCAGGAGCTGGCCAATTTGGCGTAATCCAAGTCATACCTCTTCCAAAGTATCCATCAAGGCATACATATCTGCGGGCATATCCACTGCCCAACTCATAAGCTCTGCAGTATCAGGGTGAACTAATGATAATTTGGTGGCATGTAAAGCCTGTCGGGGAAACTGTTGCACAGCCTCTCTGGCTTCTACCGTGACCTCTTTGGGTATTCTTGGTCGTCCTTGGTAGGTTGTATCCCCTACTATTGGGTAATGCTTCCAACTAAGATGCACGCGAATCTGATGCGTCCGGCCTGTTTCGAGGTTCACTCTCAATAATGTATGCCCAACAAAACGACGTTCTACCCGATAATGCGTAATGGCTGTTTTGCCGCCATCAACAACCGCCATCTTTTTTCTGTCAACTGGGTGGCGCCCTATATTTCCCTCTATCGTATCCCCCGAAATCACATTACCTTGTGCCAATGCCAGATACTCACGCTTAACACTACGCTCTTGTAGCTGGTCAACCAGAGATTTATGCGCCTTCATACTTTTAGCGATAACCATCAAGCCTGTTGTGTCTTTATCCAGACGATGCACGATACCCGCACGTGGCAAATGCTTTTGCTCAGCGTTATGGTGCAACAAACCATTGACGATAGTTCCTGTCCGGTTTCCCGCTCCAGGATGAACCACTAAGTTAGCGGTTTTATTAATCACCATAATGTGCTCATCTTCATACATGATATCAAGCGGAATATCTTCGGGCAGATCTTCCAGAGGCTCATTATCAACAGGCTCTATCGCAAAGATTTCCGCACCTAGTGTCTTATACCGTGCCACGACAGGCTTACCATTCAAGGTGACATTTCCAGACTTTATCCAACGCTGTAATTGACTGCGTGAATACTCAGGACATAGCTTAGCTAGAACTTGATCAAGGCGTTTGTTACGCATTTCAAAGGGGATTTCGATAGTTAACATAGTCGATATTAGTGGCCATACGTTTTAAGCAGGCATCATACCTTATTTCAACACAATAATTAGCCAACAACCGAAAACTCTCAGTATCAATTGGAAAATTTTCATCACGCACTCAATACAACGACACATCATTGCTAAATCAGTGCTTCTTTTAAATAAATACCCCTATATCAAGGACTATTCTTGACGGATGATGCCGCACAATCTACCCTTTGCCGTTTGCTACTACTTCCTTGGTGGATATCTGTGTTCGATAAAAATAAGTTTAATGAACTAGCAATACAACATCGAAGTTTGATTGAATTACTCTCCATCATATATGTACCGGTCGCAGCCACCCCACTCGTACAATGTATCAATAAGGCTGAAATCCTAAACCCTGAAAATGACTTAGCCTGGACAACCCGTAGCGTTAAGCTCTGCATGAATGATTTACACGAAATGGGGTTGGTTAACATACACAACAATCTATTCAGTTGCGCTGACGATACCGTTGATGAAATAACCTTCAATGCTATTGATGAAGATAGATTCCGACATCTCTCTGAAACCGTCCAGTCCGTATTCCCAGCGAAAAAAGCCTTCTCGGGAAAGCGTATATGGACATCATGGGAATCAGCAATCGCTGATGTTCGTATCTGTTTATACCAAGGTGATTATCTCAGCATTAAGCCCATGCTAGATGACATTCAAAGCCAATTCCAATATTTACGCGAAGGGAGCACTTACCCCTTTCCCGATATTTTTGGCCCACAGATTAGTCAGCGTCACCTAAACTATCTGCCTGACGAAGTTATTACTCTTTCAATAGCACCTTTCTACCTTGCCTACGCTACTTTAGAGCTTGATAATATTGATGAACTATGGGCTGAAATGCAACGTCGTCAAGAATCTATAACAGACGAAAACCAGCGCAATATTTTAAATACATTAATTGCTGAACAAAGCTTGGTTCGAAGCGAAACAGAATTTTTTCCCAACAAACCTGACAATAACTATTACTCCTCACTTTGGAACAACGCAAAATCCTTCCAACAGCTTACTCATAAAAAGCCGGATGATGCACTAGAGACCTATGAGACAGGTCTTAGACTATTACGTAAAGCCACAAAAAAACCTCACGACGCCTACTTCGCAGATACCTTTGAAGTTTTTCATTTTCTACACTTGCTAGCGACCAACCAACCTGATGCTATTAATAAAACTATCCGCGCACATACGGCATTGCATGAGCAATTTGTCAGCTACTATTTATTAGTCGCTTATGCTGACCTTATTAGTGGCGGCAATGAAAATGAACTTAAAGATGAAATAGAGCTGCTACCGTATGAAACAGATGCATTTATTGCATTAATGATTCTCCTGATAGCTTACTGGTCTGGAATCAAAGTCGAAGACAACTGGTTAGTCACTGCTAAAAACATGCAGAAGAAAGCACGAAATAACGGCTATGCATGGTTTGCTTCGGAATTCTCTACTGCTCTAGGCTTATTACTCAATAACACCGATGTAGACAAGACTGACTATCAAAAATACGGTGAAAAAACACATAAGCAATATGGCACTACAACCCTATTCCAGCTAGTTAATCCGCAACATGGATGGGAACGTTCACTGAATGCCTTATCCGTATTCGCTGAAACCACCAAACCTAAAGAAAAAACCACTGACCGCATTATTTGGGTAATTGATGAAAATGCTGATTTAGGCTGGAATATCGCACCAAAGCTACAAAAACAGACTAAATCTGGAGGTTGGTCAAAGGGTCGTAGTATTTCGGTTAAACAGATGTATGCAGAACAACTCACCAGCGATTTGTTAAGCACTGAAGACATGAAAGTTTGTGAGGCAATTCGATCTCTGAAAACTTATCATTTCTACTCTAATGAATTCAGTATTCCTCTTGAGTCATTATGGTCATCTCTAACAAAGCATCCCCGAGTATTTTGGGATAAGTCTCGCTCGACACCCGTAGATATACTACAGGGGGAAGTCGAGCTTCTGGTCACTGAAGAAGGCAGTGAAATCCGTGTAAGCTTATATCCTGACATTCACCATCACGGAACACTGCAATCGCAAGTTGCGATTGTTAAAGAGACACCGACTCGCCTACGTTTCTACAACATCACCGAACAACACGAACAACTGCTTAATATTTTGGGTAATGGTTTACTGGTTCCCTTGGATGAAGAGGAAAAACTCCGTTCAACCTTGTTAAGCCTGGCTCCGATGTTGAATATTCAGTCGGATATTTCAGGCGTAGATAACGCCACAGAAGTTGAACCCAACAATACATTACACGTTCATTTACTACCCTATGCTGACGGATTGCGCATGTCGATGCGCGTACAACCCTTTGCTACCGATGATACGCCCATGTATCCACCTGGTGAAGGACGACAAAAAATTCTCATCGAAATTGATGGCAAAAAAGTAAAAACCAAACGCGACCTGGACACCGAAAAAACCTTTGCAGAACACCTCGTTGATAACATCAATGTATTTGCTGACTGGGATAACTTTGCTGATGAATTCATTCTAGAGTCACCCGAGGAAGCCCTAGAAGGACTCTCCGGCCTACATGAGTTAGGTGACGCTATTGTTCTAGAGTGGCCTGAAGGTGAGGTGATGCGTATCAATGCATCACTGAGTCCGCATAATATGCGCATTAATATTAATGAAAAAGGCAAATGGTTTGAATTAGATGGTGAAGTTCAAGTCAGTGATAATCTCATCATAAGCCTTGGTCAACTGCTTGAAATGAGTCGTAATAGCAAAGGCCGCTTCTTAAAAATGGGTGAAGGCCAGTATCTTTCCCTTACCAATAACCTACGCAAAAAACTTCATGCTTTAGAGTCTTATTCAGAGCAAATTGATGGCAAAACCCATATCGACGGACTTGCCAGTTTAGCCCTTGAAGATTTCCTCGATGAAGTCGACCTTCTCGAAGGGGATGGTAAGTGGCAGGAGCACGTTCAACGCTTAAAAAACATCCAAGATGAAGCGCATATATTACCGACCAATCTTGATGCAGACTTACGTGACTACCAAGTAGAAGGCTTTAATTGGATCTCGCGGCTTGCAAAATGGGGCGTTGGAGCTTGTCTCGCTGATGATATGGGGCTGGGTAAAACCATCCAATCACTAGCATTTATCCTCACACAAGCTCACAAGGGGCCATGTTTAGTTATTGCACCGGTATCGGTCTGTAACAACTGGCATAGTGAAACTGAAAAATTCGCGTCATCATTAAATCCAATTTTTTATCGAGGCAAGGATCGAATCGCGCTTCTAGAAAGCCTTAAACCCCATGATGTTTTAATCTGTAGCTATGGATTATTACCACAAGATGCAGATCAGCTAACAGCCATTCATTGGAATATGGTTATTCTCGATGAAGCTCAGGCAATTAAGAACATTGGTACTAAACGCACACAAGCAGCATGGGGATTAAACGCAGACTTTCGTTTGATCACCACTGGTACACCCATCGAAAATCATTTGGGTGAATTATGGAGTTTGTTCCGCTTCCTAAACCCCGGACTATTAGGCACGCAAGAACACTTCATGCGTCAATACATGTCACCCATTGAGCGCTATAAAGATCAAAATGCCAGTTATAGTTTGCGCCGCATCATCCAGCCATTTATCTTACGCCGCACTAAATCACAGGTATTGAAGGAGCTCCCACCCCGCACTGAAATTACCTACTCGGTACCATTAAGCACCGAAGAACGTGCCTTGTATGAAGCTGTACGCCAGAAAGCAATGGCTAAGTTTGAAAAGAAAGAACAAAACCCGAATGCAAAAGGTGCCGATCATATTGAAATTCTGGCTGAGATCACTCGCCTACGCTTAGCAAGCTGCCACCCCAAATTAATTATGCCTAATACACCGCTTCCAGGAAGCAAACTACAGGCATTTGGAGTGATTCTGGAAGAACTGCTCGATAATAATCATAAAGCCTTGGTCTTTAGCCAGTTTGTAAAGCATTTGGCTATTTTAAGAGAATACCTCGACGAAAAAGGTATTAAGTATCAATATCTGGATGGCAGTACACCACAAACACGGCGTAAAAAAGCGGTGGATGATTTTCAAGATGGTTCGGGTGATGTCTTCTTAATTAGCTTAAAAGCAGGTGGCTCTGGCCTAAACTTGACTGAAGCTGATTATGTGATCCATATGGATCCATGGTGGAATCCTGCTGTTGAGGATCAGGCATCTGACCGCGCGCACCGTATTGGTCAACAACGTCCTGTGACGATTTACCGTTTAGTCGCTGAAAACACCATTGAAGAAAAGATTGTGAATTTGCATCGCCATAAACGTGATTTAGCTGATAATTTACTACAAGGCAGTGAGGTGAGTGGCAAAATGTCAACCACAGAAATGCTACAACTCATCCGCGGAAATTAGCGCCCCCTTCCTGCTCTATATAGATACTGCTAGCCTATTGTTGTTGGGCTAGCTCCCCTTCCCTCATATCAGTAGAACTTACTTACATTGCTTCGCTCATCTGACAATATTGACTGCCAACCGCTCAATACTTATTATTTATAGAAACCCCATAAAAAAATAATAACAATAAAAAAGTCATGAACATACACAGCCCCATGAAAAGCACTCTCACGCTTGTGTTTTTTGCAACAACCTTGGCAGCACTCCCTCAAACAAATGCTGACGATCTACATTTAAAAATTCATATTGATTCCGAAACCGATGAATTATTACAAACGCCATCTAGTCATAACATAGCTACAAAAGAAAATACAACGCGAACCACACAACGATTATTGAGTATCGAAGCATCACCGGTTATAGGCGGAGGATTTATCGTCACCCCCAATGAAGTACTTTTACCACACATGTCCATGCATATTGGTGAAAATGGACAGATGCACACGCTTTGTCGGTGAATAAGCATGAAAGCCTACCTTTTAAAAGCGCTTAGTTTCTTAGTGCTTTGTGCGACACCAATTACCCACGTTAATGCAGCCACGATCAACATCATTACAAACGATCAAATAGATGAGGGCTTCAATGACCCCTCTCCTTTCACACCGGTCGGTGGAAACTCAGCAACAACATTAGGTCAAGCCAGATTGAATGCCTTTCGATATGCCACATCGATAATAGAGAAAACCTTGCCCTACACCGCTGAAGTTACCATTCATGCCAATATGGATCCACTGGGAGGGTCTGCTAACAGCGCTATTTTAGCCAGTGCTGGAGCAAGGAGCATGGTATTCAATTTTAATAACGCACCAAAAACCAACACTCTATATCCGGTTGCATTAGCCAACTATCTCTTTGGGCAAGATATCAACCCCAACACCTCTGATATCATCACACTAATCAATAGCGATATTGATTCCACAAGTATTTTACAAAATAGCCGCTGGTATTATGGTCTGGATGGTAACCCGCCAAATCATCATCCTGATTTCGTAACCGTGCTAACTCATGAGCTTTTACATGGTTTAGGTTTTTCAAACCATGTAAATTTAGTTACTGGTGAAATGCCATTCTCAAAAGAAGATGTTTACAGCAACCATCTAGCTATTGACAATGATAATATTCAAACCATCTATACCGATGCCACCAATAACCAACGTGCTATATCGCATATCACTCCAGATACTCTGCTATGGAACGGCGAGAAAACCAATTTAGCAGCACTCTCCAAACTCAGTTCAGGAATCAAAAACCTCAAAGTAAAAATGTATACCCCCTCGCAACTGGAGCACCCCTCGTCGGTTTCTCATTTCGCCACAGATTTATTCCCCGATGAAACTATGGAACCTTTTTATACAGGCCCAAATCACTCATTAGGATTAGCTGCTCATGCGTTAAGTGATATGGGCTGGGGAAAGCTTGCAGATCTCGACATAAATGCAATACGAACGCGAGAAACTGAGTCTAGCGAATTACAACATAATTTTCGTATTACTGTTACTAACTCAGATTATGATAGTGCCTCGGAAGTCATCATTAGCCTTCCTCTCAACTCAGGCATCAATGTTGAGAATTACCAATCTGAGCACGGTGAATGCTCAATAACAAGTAACATATACATCTGCAAACTTGGTGACATCCATACTGGAGGACAAAAGACACTCTATCTAGCGATAATAAATAAGCATCTTGAAGATACAAACTTGGCATTTTCTGTGTCAGCTAATAACGTAGACCCTATGATTACTAATAATACCTCGACTCATACGCTACAAAATACAAGTGCTGGTGGTAAATTCAACCATACTCTTCTTTGCTTATTAGTCATCGCTCTAATAGCACGTCGAGCATATAAGTCTGGTATTTAATTACACAGGCACTATTGCCTTTGTTCATGATGTGACAGTATTAGTTTTCTACTTTTACTGTCATCGATTGATTTTGAAAAACGCCCAAAGTATCACTGATAATTATTTCTCATCCCGAACAATCTCAACACAAGGTACGATTTATTGTTTTGGTATACTTTTCATTACACGACACACCATCCGAAGGTTTTTGCAGCTTTCTGATACTCCCCCTATTTTTGTGCAATCAGCTACCCAAGCTATACAAAAAGGATTTACATCAACGGATCATATTTTATCGTGGGGAAAAAGAGGAGAATATGAAGCTCAAAAACTATCAGAGCAAATGTCTGTTGATGTCTGGCAAATCGAGGACGGTTTTCTAAGATCCTTTGGTCTAGGCTCAGATTTTAATCGTCCAGCATCACTCGTCATTGACACTAAAGGCATTTATTATGACCCTAATACTTCAAGTGATTTAGAAAATATACTTAACAAGCATCCATTTTCCAGAAAAGAAATAGAACATGCCTTCCAATTTAAAAAAGCGCTGGCGGAATCCTCAATTAGTAAATACATTCTTGGAGATAAACGAACACTTAACATTCCCACAAATTCAAAAAAAAGCATTTTAATTCCAGGACAAGTTGAGGATGATGCATCAATCCAAAAAGGTACTTTTGATATCAGTACAAATAAACAGCTCATCATAGCTGTTCGTAAAAGCAACCTAGATGCTTATATCATCTATAAGCCTCACCCTGATGTACTCTCCGGAAATCGTAAAGGCACTGTAGACGAGAATATTGCCCTAACGTATTGCAATGCAATAGAAACACAAGCAAGTATCGCGCACTGTTTAAAAGCAGTGGATGAGGTACATACAATGACCTCTCTAGTAGGATTCGAGGGGCTTATACATGACTGCAAAGTCTACTGCTATGGTTTACCGTTTTACGCAGGCTGGGGGCTAACCCAAGATAGACATAAATGTTCTCGTCGGAACTCCCCAAGGAGTTTGTCGCAACTGATTTATGCCAGCTATTTCCTATACCCCCTCTATTATGATTGGCAAAAAAACCAATACACGAATGCAGCAGATACACTTTCTTATTTCACCAAAGCATCAGAAAAAACCCGAGTAGCGCCTCCCAAAAGCCTTATCTTTCAGCGCCTTTTAAAGTATAAAAATGTTCTACGCGGCTTTTATAATTCGCTTTTTTCAGACATAAAAAAAACATGACAAAATGTCATGCTTTTTTTTCGCTCAAATACCCTTACCATTCAAACGTACAGTAATTACCTAGCCAGTTTGTTGAAGCAATTCTTCAGCTTCACGCTTTTGATCATCATTACCTTCTACAACAACTTCTTCCAAGGTACAACGGGCACCTTCAACATCCCCCATATCCAGATAAGCACGCGCTAGATCAAGCTTCGTACCAATATGAGCCTCCTGCATTTCCTGATCATCATCTGACAAGTCAAGGAATGAAAGTGCATCGTCCAAGTCCTCGTCATCAGCACTATGACTCGTGTATGTACTATCAGCTGGAAGAATCTTGTCAATACCAGAAGCACCATCAATATCAAGGCTCACACCTTGAATATCTCCACTATGACTTTTGGTTTCTGAGCCAGCAACATCAAAGTTCAAGATATTGTCTGCTTTAGTATCAATATCTTCTGTTAACTCATTTAAGCCGAAGTCAGTATCTTCCATACCAAAATCAAAATCGTCAGTATCGATTTCGTTTTCCAAGCCAGAGAGCTGCGCCGTGTCGTCAAGCGATACATCTTCATTCGAGAAGTCAATAAAGTCGCTATTCAGATCATCGTTAACATCCTCAAGAATCGAATCATCAATATCCACACTATCAGATAGAAGATCATTACCCGGAGGTGTAAATAAAGCAGCTGCAGCAATGACATTCTGCTCAGCAAAAAGACCATTTTCTGGAGCTGCTTTCTTACCTAAAATAACAACCTTATCCCAAAGCGCTTGTTTTTTATCACCTTCAGCATTTAGAAAATCTTTTGCAGTCGACACAAATGCATCACTATTATTAGCCGCCTCATAATTTTCCATGAGTTTAACCCGATACTCCAACTTCTCAGGTTTCTCGCTAATTGCTTTTTTAAGCTCTTCTTCTGCCTGCTCATGCAACCCATAAACAATATAAACATCAGCTTCTTGAAGAATCTCATCTTCATCATGAGATTCTTCAGAAAGTAATGCATCTAACTCATCTGAAGAAGTACCAATCGTCGCCACTTCTTCAGAAAGTGCGCTGCCGCCAGTATCTGAATGTTCAAATTCATCAGCTACTGCAGCATCAGTAAGATTATTGGTTGCAAAGTCTTCTTCCAACAAAGCATCATCATGAGTGCTATCAAACTCATCTTCAACGATAAAGTCAGTATCATCATTGCCTGATGATCTTCTCCTCATATAGAGCATAGCAAGTACTAAACTCAAAAGAGAACCTAGACCAACAGCAGCAACCACCGGTGATTTCAGCAAATCTAAGATACCACTTTCAAACTCCGCCTCTTTAGCAAAAGGATCATCAATGCGTGTTTCTGTATCTACGCCAGCATTGGCTGTTGCAATATTATTTCCTTCCTGAACTGGAGGTATAGCTTCTATATCATCAACTTCAACTATTGGCTCATCATTGCGGATAACACGATCATTTTGTGGATTATCATTTGCGGCTTGCTGCACGAGATCATTTTCTGTTGCACCTGCTGTCATTGCCGCATCAACTATCGAAACTGGTGCTGCTGGTTCTTCATCAGACGAACCTACACTGCCAAGCTTACCTTCCAATCTTGCTAAACGGTCATTTTTAAGTTGAATTAAGCGGTCTTTTTTACGAACGATCGCTTCAAGTTTGCTAACTCGCGACTCAAGCTCAGCATTTTCACTCTTACTACTTGCTAGTGCTTCTTGAGCTAGCGCCAGCTTATTCATTAATTCACTGCTATCACCAGAAGCACTTACCTTTGATGAATCCTTTGTATCTCCAGTACTACCTACAATCTTTAAATTAGCTTGTTGCTGTGAAACTACTTCTTTAGTACTCGGTACGCCAACAGGAGAGGCGGCAGCTACTGTTGTTGGTTTTTGAGACTGAGTACCTTTCGCCAAGCTTGTACGGTAATTTTTCCATTCAGTATAGTGCTGCTTGATTAGGCGTTTGGAGTCTTTTGTTGAAACAGCAGTTACTTGCGAATTAACAGGTTCAACAATCAATGAACCAGCTTTGAGGTTATTGATATTTCCACCAAAAAAAGCCTGAGGATTTGCCCTAAATAGAGCCACCATCATTTGATCTGTACCAACATTACGATCATTAAATTTAGCAGCAACCTTAC
This sequence comes from uncultured Thiotrichaceae bacterium, assembly GCA_902727985.1. GTDB lineage: Bacteria > Pseudomonadota > Gammaproteobacteria > Thiotrichales > Thiotrichaceae > HyVt-477. The sequence goes on from CACVAY010000140.1 coordinate 36,878, forward strand.
GCATAGTATCGCCACGCTTTACACGATACTTCTTTTTCGAACCAAATGACCCAGAGGATTTTTTAGCCTCTTCTCGTGCAGCAATCGCAGCTTGCTGGGCAATAATATCTTGCGCAATTTTTTGTTGTGTATTGTTCCGTGCTGGATCTGCTACCTGAATTTGTGTTCTTGAATTTGGAGCAGGTTTTGCTTGAGGTGTGCGCTCAACAACACCTGATGCCGACTTAGGTTCAGCACGTACTGCAACAGCATTATCAGACCCCGTCTTCCCCGCCTGAAGAAGCACTGGTGGATCAAGTAAAACGGTATACTCCTTTAACAACTGCCCTTGAGGCCAAGACACCTCTAAAAGGAAATTAAGGAAGGGTTCGTTTAAAGCTTGATCAGAACTAACCATAATAACGGGCTTACCATTTTTCATGGTAGGGGTGAATTTCAGGTTATCAAGAATGGGGGGACGATCAATACCTACGCGACTGAAAACATCGGGTGATGCCAAACGCACTTGTAACTTCACTGCTTCTTCAGCAGAGGTAGACAGCAAGTCAATCTGTGCTCTAAGGGGTTGGTTTAGCTGAGAATTAGAATGAATTTCACCTAGTCCTAAAGCACTCAAGGAAACTGGATATGAAAGTGCCATTGATATGGCAAAACCAAGCACAGTATGTTTTTTCACAGAAATTCCCCTTTCCATATAGCTGTTTAACTTTATCTTTAAGTCTCTATTTTAGTTCAAAATGACATAAAAGATAATATTTGGAATTGTTATTATTTAAGTTAATTTATCTAAACTATATATTATAAGCTATTGATTAGCAAAGTGCATAGCTTGAAAAACGAGCATCGCAGAATCAACAAAACCCTACTCTGGGGCATTAAATCAAGAAATCCATTAACATGCACTGAATCACTAACTTATAATCATCAATTAGAATTTTTCTACTTATTATGCATTAGACACAACGTAATTTTTTGTTTATTCAGGTGCATTTATAACGGCAAACTGCAGCCTGTAAATCACTGTGCAGTTTGCCATTCCATCAATTTAAATAGTCTTTAATCAACCTTTCCGCTATTTGAATACTATTCAAAGCAGCGCCTTTTCTTACATTATCAGCAACAACCCAAAGGTTTAAACCTGATTCATGCGAGATATCTTCACGAATACGACCCACATATACCGGATCAGTATTAGCTCCTTCAGTAACAGCAGTGGGATAGCCACCGTCATTACGTTCATCGAGCACAACAATACCATCTTGAGCAGAAAGAATTTCTTTCGCCTGCTCAGCGGTCATTTTATCCCGAGTTTCGACATGAATAGCCTCAGAATGACCATAAAAAACAGGTACACGCACCGCTGTTGGATTTACTTGAATATCATCATCCTCCATGATTTTCTTCGTTTCCCAAACCATCTTCATTTCTTCTTTGGTATAACCATTATCCATAAACACATCAATCTGTGGCAACACATTGAACGCTATTTGTTTAGGGTACGTTTTTGGATCATCAATTGCACCACCATTGAGTAGCTTAGCCGTTTGGCCCGCGAGTTCTTCAATCGCAGGTTTACCCGTTCCAGAAACAGCTTGATAGGTAGCAACATTTAAACGCGTAATTTTTGCAACGTCATGAATCGGCTTTAGAGCAACTAACATCTGAATCGTTGAGCAGTTTGGGTTAGCGATAATCCCGCGTTTTGTATAATTCGCAATCGCATGCGGATTAACTTCTGGAACCACAAGAGGAATATCATCATCATAACGGAACTGGGAAGTGTTATCGATCACTACACAGCCAGCCTCAGCTGCTTTAGGGGCATATTCTGCCGAAATACTTGCTCCAGGCGAAAACAAACCAATTTGCACCTTAGAAAAATCAAACTCTGCAAGATTCTCGACACGTAACGTCTTATTACCGAAGGTTATGGGCTTACCCACTGAACGCTCACTAGCAAGCGCATAAACCTTACCGACAGGGAAATTACGTTCTGCCAATATTGACAGCATGGTTTCACCAACCGCGCCTGTTGCTCCAACAACAGCCACATCATAAGTTTTCATTTTTTCTTATCCTCTTAATTCTGCAACCACAGCATCACCCATCGCTGCAGTACCAACTTGCTGTGTTCCTTCCTGATAGATATCCGCTGTACGAATACCCTTTGCCAGAACAGCCTTTACTGCATTCTCGATCTTGTCTGCCAACTCAATTTCGTTGAGTGTATAACGCAACATCATGCTAACTGACAAAATCGTTGCTAATGGGTTAGCAATATCTTTGCCTGCGATATCAGGCGCAGAACCATGAATGGGTTCATACATACCTTTACCGGCGGCATCTAATGACGCAGATGGCAACATACCAATAGAACCTGTAAGCATAGCTGCAGCATCTGACAAAATATCACCAAACATGTTTTTGGTGACCATGACATCAAACTGCTTTGGATCTTTAATAAGCTGCATTGCTGCATTATCGACATACATATGCGACAGCTCAACTTCAGGGTAATCAGCGCCTACTTTAGTAACAATTTCACGCCACAGCTCAGAAACTTCAAGAACATTTGCTTTATCGACTGAACATAGACGTTTATCGCGCTTCATTGCAATGTCATAAGCTGAACGTGCGATACGCTCAATTTCTGATTCAGTATATTCAAGCGTATTATAACCACGGCGCTCACCACTATCTAAGACCTCAATACCACGAGGTTGGCCAAAGTAAATACCCCCCGTTAATTCACGTACAATCATAAGATCAAGGTTAGCAACCACTTCGGGCTTTAACGTAGAGGCATCAGCCAATTCTGCATATAACAATGCAGGCCTTAAATTTGAGAATAATTTCAACTCAGAACGTATAGCTAATAAACCACGCTCAGGCCGTAGCTCACGAGGAAGTTCTTCATATTGGTAACCACCAACGGCACCTAGTAAGATGGCATCTGCATCTTTGGCTAAAACTTGTGTACTTTCAGGGTATGGAGATCCTTCAGCATCATAGCCTGCACCACCTATGTATCCCTCTTCCATTTCCATGGATAAACCAAAATCAGCAACAAGGCAGTCAAGAACCTTTTTTGCTTCAGCAATAATTTCGATACCAATGCCATCGCCAGGCAATACAAGAATTTTATGTGTCATAGCGTCACTATATGTTTATTTTCATCAGCTACTTAGAGCTGAATATTAATTAAATACCTAAGAAGTCAGAACAACCAAGGTGCTTCCGCTTTTCTCTTCTTTTCGTAAGCACGAATATCATCTGCATGCTGTAGCGTTAAACCAATATCATCCAGGCCATTAAGCAAACAGTATTTTTTAAATTCATCGACATCAAAGTCATAAACCAAAGAAGAATCACCATTGACCACAACTCTCTGACTGTCAAGATCAATGGTTAATTGCAACTCCTTACCAGCTGATAGCGCAAACAACTCATCAATCACATTTTCTTTTAAAACAATAGGTAACAAACCATTCTTAAAGCTATTGTTAAAGAAAATATCTGCAAAACTGGAGGCAATCACAGATCGAATTCCGTAATCAGTCAATGCCCATACCGCATGCTCGCGAGATGAACCACAACCAAAGTTTTCACGGGCAAGTAGAATGCTACCACCCGCATATTCGGGCTTGTTCAAAACAAAATCTGTATTCACAGTACGTTTACTATGATCCATATCGGGTTCGCCTGGCTCAAGATAACGCCAGTCATCAAATAGATTAGGGCCAAAACCAGTACGTTTGACAGATTTCAAATATTGCTTAGGGATTATGGCATCGGTATCGACATTCGGACGATCTAGTGGAATCACCAGACCGTTATGTTGAGTAAACTTTTCCATAATTACATTTCCCTCACATCGACGAAATGACCAGCGATTGCAGCACCGGCTGCCATAGCTGGGCTCACTAAATGCGTTCTGCCACCTTTCCCTTGACGCCCTTCAAAATTACGGTTTGAGGTTGAAGCACAGCGTTCACCCGGCTCAAGTCGATCAGCATTCATTGCCAAACACATCGAACACCCTGGTTCGCGCCATTCAAAACCAGCTTCAAGGAATATTTTATCCAGACCTTCCTGCTCTGCTTGTTGCTTCACGAGACCAGACCCCGGAACAACCATTGCCAGTGTGATATTTGCAGCAACTTTCTTGCCTTCAGCTATCTCAGCTGCAGCACGCAAGTCTTCGATGCGAGAGTTGGTACATGAACCAATAAATACCTTATCAACATTAATAGAGGTAATTGGCGCATCCGCAACAATATCCATATACGCAAGCGCTGCCTCCATACCTGAACGTTTCACTGCTTCATTTTCTGTAGCGGGATTGGGAACACTATCTCCAACACCAACAACCATTTCAGGTGATGTACCCCAAGTCACTTGAGGCTCAATACTTGCACCATCAATATTCACAACTTGATCGAAGACCGCATCATCATCAGATTTGAGATCTTGCCATGCCACAACAGCCTTATCCCAGTCATCCCCCTTAGGCGCGAAGGGACGATCTTTGACATACTCAATAGTTTTCTCATCGACAGCGACCATACCCGCACGAGCACCACCTTCGATTGCCATATTACACACTGTCATGCGGCCTTCTATTGATAGATCTCGAATACCCTGCCCGGCAAATTCGATAGCACAGCCCGTTCCGCCCGCCGTGCCAATCTCACCGATAATGCGTAAAACAATATCTTTCGCAGTGACACCTTTACCAACAGGGCCTTCTATGTTGACCAACATATTTTTCATTTTGTTCTGGATCAAACACTGGGTTGCCAGCACATGCTCGACTTCAGAGGTTCCGATACCATGCGCCAGCGCACCAAACGCGCCATGAGTAGATGTGTGAGAATCGCCACACACAACTGTCATACCAGGTAGTGTTGCACCCTGCTCTGGGCCAATCACATGCACAATACCTTGACGAATATCATCCATCTTGAATTCGGTTACACCAAACTCATCACAGTTATTATCTAGCGTTTCTAGCTGAATTTTTGCAACGGGATCAGAGATCCCTTCGTTTCGACCAACCGTTGGAATATTATGATCTGGAACAGCTAGTATTGAATCAACACGCCAAGGTTTTCGATTCGCCAGGCGTAACCCCTCGAATGCTTGTGGCGAAGTAACTTCGTGAACGAGATGACGGTCGATATAAAGCAATCCTGTGCCGTCGTTTTCTTGCCTTACAAGGTGTGCGTCCCAAACCTTGTCGTAGAGAGTTCTAGCCAAACTGATACACCTACAATGAATTTAGAGAAAAACAACATAGTCTACGACACGGCCAAAGATTTCACAATCCTGGCCTTGGCAAAATCTCTGTGATCTGTAACGTATTGATATTGGCATCATCATCGGATGTAAATTTAATATTTGTAAATGTTAGAAAAACAATTCCAATTGATTCCAAGTTTTTTTATACTGAACGTAGAGTGTATACAAAAAAACAAGAATTAATTTTTTGTATTGTTAAAAATACGGGGCTTCACACATGATTTATCTACGAATCTAAAAGCTCCAATGAAATTAAGAGGGGCAAATGGAAAATTCTAACGACAGAAACTGGTGGCTCATTAAAGCTAAACCTAATAAAGATGAAATCGCTCAAAGCAACCTGATAAGACAAGACTACGAGACTTACCGACCTCTTGCACGACGAATGAAAAAGAGAAGAGGTAACATGGTTGAAGTAGAAGAATCCTTATTCCCAAGTTACTTCTTTATACATCTTGATCAAACAACTGATAACTGGGGACCAATTAGAAGCACTCTTGGCGTAAACAGCATTGTCAAATTTGGCAACAAGCCAGCACAAGTTCAGACTTCTGTCATCGAAGCTCTAAAAAGACAAGAGGAAGAGTTTTCTAGTCGCACCATCAACCTTGATCGCTTTAAAAAAGGGGAGAAAGTCATCATAAACGATGGCCCTTTTCTTGGTTACGAAGGCATTTTCCAGAACTATGATGGTGAACAACGTGCGTTTCTGTTGATAGACCTACTTCAGAAAGAGACCAGAATGGCTATTAGTACGGCAAGTCTTTCTACAGCTTAAGAGCTATCAACAGCCTAAAAACACTTAGACTCAGTCATTCCCGCTGATGCAAGAATCAGGTCGAGCGAAGCAAGTATTTTATGAGGAGCAAAAAACACGGCTTAGAGTTCGCTCTTTGCCAGTGTTCTGCCACTTAAATACGCTGTCGATCAGTTACTTCCTGTTACCTGTTATTCATGATCCCGTATCCGGCCAGTCAGGCTGACTAGGTATTTCTCCCCATACACCAGTAGCTTTCCAGTACGCCTTGCTTTCCCACTCTGGGAGTTTCAATAATCAAAAAACTTGAAAGCCGCAAGACCGAGAAGAAAGAGTACACCGGGTCAACACCACCAGCAAATAGCTTTAGTTGGTATCTCCATTAGTATCATCAGGAAGAACCAACAGATATATCAATGCTTTGTTAGATATCAAGATACAGCATGGGACAGTGGGAGAAACTACAGGCACAAAAAAACCCGCTACAGTGCGGGATTTTAGGCGTTTATAGATTAACATAAACTATGTTATGGCGGAGAGGCAGGGATTCGAACCCTGGGACGGTTTAACCCGTCGCCGGTTTTCAAAACCGGTACTTTCGGCCACTCAGTCACCTCTCCAAGAAGAGGCGTAGAATAATGAAAACTGATTCAATATTCCAGCATTTTTTTCATAAATCACCAAAAAAATTATCGACAACAAAATAGAGACAGAAAGGGCTATTCAGCACTCTCCGGATTACTTGGTTTTTGAGGGGTCGGATTACGTCGACGCTGATGATTATTGTTCGGTTTGTTACTCTTAGAGGTATTTCTACGTTTATTGCCATTAGAGGAACGCTTCCCTTTAGCTTGACCGCCCCTATTCCCTCCATTTTTACGCTTGTCATTTTTATCATGACCATTTACCCGATCACGTTGGACGCGCACGGGGCGTTTGATTTCAGGTAATAACTCGCTTGATATGCCTTCTACCGGAATGCTCATGCCAATATATTCTTCGATCTCCGGCAAATAGAATGCAGTATCTTCACAAGCAAAACTGATGGAGTCGCCAGATGCACCTGCGCGTGCTGTACGCCCAATACGATGCACATAATCTTCTTGATGCTGTGGTAAATCGAAATTTATCACATGAGACACATCTGAAATATGTAAACCACGTGCTGCGACGTCAGTCGCGATCAAAACACTGTGTTTACCCTTCTCGAATTCCTCAAGTAATCGCTGACGTTTATTTTGTTTCACATCACCTGAAATCATGGCCGCAGAGATTTTATTTCCACGTAAGAAGTCATCAATTTTTTCAGCATTACGCTTGGTATTAACAAACACAATGCTACGGAACGGCTGCTCTTTCTGAAGAATGCCAATCAGCAACGGGATCTTCTCACTGTTTGCAGGATAGTAAACTTTTTGACTAACATTTTTTGCACTAACAGATTCTGCCTTGATCTCAACCTTTTCAGGATTGTCCATATGATCATAGGCCAACTCCAATACACGCTGAGACAATGTTGCCGAAAACAGCATATTTAAACGCTTGGAGGGCGTAGGTAAGCGACGTAGCAAAAAACGGATATCATTAATAAAACCAAGATCAAACATACGATCAGCTTCATCCAGCACCAAACCTTGTGCGTGACGTAGTGTGAAACACTTCTGCTTGAAATAATCGATGATACGCCCTGGTGTACCTACAAGAATATCCACAGGTTGTTCGAATTGGCGTTTCTGCTTTTCATAAGCAGTTCCGCCATAAACGAGTGCCGTCTTCAAGCCGGTATGCTTACTCATCTTCTTCGCATCATCAGCAATCTGAATCGCAAGCTCACGAGTTGGGGCAAGAATTAAACAACCGATATTACCAGGCTTGGTGCCTTCATCAGTTTGAGTACTTAACAGTCTTTGCAAAACAGCAACTAAAAAGGCCGCTGTTTTTCCTGTTCCAGTTTGTGCTTGCCCTGTGACATCTTTGCCTTCTAAGCTATATTTCAAAGTTTCTGCCTGTACGGGAGTACAGAATTCGAAACCGATTTCATCAAGGGATTGTAAAATGGTGGGATCGATGGGTAAATCCGCATAGCGGACATCACTAAGGTGGTTATCATTCATGCATGGCAGAATACCACAATTATTTTGAATCACCTATGTATCAAAAGCATTAGCACGAATGCTTAATCACCACTAGGGGTAAATACTCCAAGCCTGTGATCTAACATTCAAAATACCGAATAAGGCCAACTCATGAATCAACGCCTATGGCCAAATCCTAAAACAACAATATCAACTCCTTACAGATATCTACCGACACGCCACAAACCATTTATCACGTTTATTGTATTTCGAAAATGAAGTATCCTAGTATTTATCAGTACACAAACAATAATAATTAAAAATAAGGTGTCTTTCATGAACTTGCTGATTAAATCTGCAGTTAGTACTGCTGTACTTGCTATTGCCTCAACAAACATAGCTTCCGCCTATGATCCATTTTCATTTAGCAACTATCAAAACCCTCCTTCAATGCCGAATCAATCAGCATTCTATGTCGGTGGCAGTATTGGAAGTATGACGGCTGACGGCTTTTGTAACAGCTGCGATGACTCTGATATGGGTTGGAAGCTCTTTGGTGGTTATGATTATAGCGACGTTGTAGCCGTTGAAGTGGGATATAATTCACTGGGGAAAGTAAAATCTACAACACAATCTAGCGAAGTGACTGGTTTCTCAGCTGCTGGTGTTGGTAAATTTAAGATCAATGACCAAATTGGTGTATTTGGTAAAGCAGGTATTTTTAAGTGGGATGCTGAAAACACTAATGAAGATCGAAACGCTACCGATCTCATGCTGGGTGCAGGTGCTAATTATCAGTACAACGACAACATCAAACTTCGTGCAGAATGGGAGCGCTTCATGGACGTTGAAACCTCCACTACTTCACGTTCTGATCTTGACTACTTAAGTGCTGGTTTTACTTACCAAACGATGTAAGCAAAGAATAATACTCCTTGCCACTCATTGAATTGTTAAGTATCAGCTTACCAATCTACAGCAACTTAAGCTGGTCTGAAGTCGCCTCCTAGAGACAGAATGCGGAGAATCTACCTCCACCGATATTGTAGGCTTGAAAAAGTGAATACATTATGGAAACTGTTGTGCCTAATACAGAATATCGAAAAGCTGGCTAATTATGGAAAATCAGTAACATAACATGCGTCATATCCAGCAGAGAAGATACTCAAGAAAATAAGACAAAACATCTCATTCTAGCTTTACAGGGGGCATATCCTGAAAACAATAATCATTTGATACTCCATCAAAAATAGGGCAATCTTAGAGCCCTAAAAGCAACACAAATATGGGCTTGCCGCATCTCCTCTAAACAGGTTTTTCTACAAGCTCCTTAGGCATAAAGAGATCAACACCCCTATCTTAAATATTTCTTGAGCTTTTTGTTTACAGAGTTTAATTTCAATATGTTCAAAAACAAGATAATTAGCTGTCAGTTTAGTCAGTGAAATTATCATAAAATCAACACACTTCACGCTACCTCCTTATTATCAACCTAAACAACCATATGATTAGAAACAAAAAAAATCTTTTATTGCTCTTGCTAATGTATTTCTTGTCCCTAACTTTTTCAGGATGTAGCAGCAATAACATAGATAAACAGGAAAGCCCTAATATTGGGCAGTTACCTAATACACCAAAAACGTTTAGTACTACTAAAAAGGTACTCTATAACGATGTTTATAACGGCCATAAAAAAACATTTTATTGTGGTTGCAAATTTACATCTACGAATAAAGTGTATCTGGGTACTTGCAATGCAGAACCGAGGAAAAACGTAAGTCGAGCAAAACGATTGGAAGCTGAACATGTTTTTCCAGCCTCACATTTCGGGCAACATCGCCAATGCTGGCAACAAAAGCTATGTACAGACAGCAAGGGTAATAAATACGGAGGACGTAAGTGCTGTAATAAAATAGATCCTGTCTTTAAAACAGCACACAATGATTTGCATAACCTGTTTCCCGTGATAGGTGAGATCAATGGAGATCGGAGTAATTATAACTGGGGTATGATACCTGGTGAAAAACAAAGCTATGGACAATGTGATATTGAAGTTGATTCTTCGATCAGACGCGCCGAACCACCTGATAATGTCAAAGGCAATGTTGCAAGAGTGTATCTTTATATGTCGGAAACCTATGGTATTCGATTATCAGACCAAAGTAAGCAGTTATATCAGGCATGGAACAAGCTTGACCCTGTTGATTCCTGGGAAGAAGAACGTAACAAACGTATTAAAGAAGCCCAAGGTAATACGAACCGCTTTATCAAACGAGGATAAGTCCTGACGGAGAGACCTTCGACTTAGCAAAACAACAACAGTAAAGGTCTCTCATCTATTTAATAAATAGGAATATTGGCATACCCCTGTGCTTGGTAACCAATAAGTGAAACAAACGTATATTTTTAAAAAGAGAGTTTACAATCAGGCGGGTCTTGACATCATGCAGAAATTTGGTGATAGAAAAGCTGATAATGCCGCTAAACGTCAATTAGCAACAGTATTCCCTAATCATCGCATTGAGCAAATTGCCATTGATGGCATAGCCAGTGGGGGTGGAAGTATCCACTGCGCCACACAACAGCAACCAAAGGGCTAAAACAACTATGGCAAATTTCAATACTCACATTACGGTTGCGGCTGTTGCTTCTGGCTTATTATCCACACTATGCTTTCAAGTTGGCTTTATCGGATCTAGTGATGCCTTACTACTAACCCTGATAGGAACTATTGGTGGAATTTTACCCGACGTCGATTTACAGCACTCGTACCCTAGTCGAATAATATTTTCCCTGTTAGGTATTATTGTTGCTTTTTTATGGATGTTTTCAACAAAAAATCAATGGTCTATTCTTGAATTATGGATTATTGGGGGAGCTATTTATGTCCTTATACGTTATCCCGTTTGGATGGTTTTTCATAAATACAACAAACATAGAGGAGCCATTCACTCTCTTATCGCCGCTATTTCCTTTGCTCTTTTTGCAACCACTATTAGTTTCACTGTCTTCTCAAAAACAGAATTTATTTCTTGGTTAGTGGGTTTTCTGATTTTTTATGGTTTTATCATTCACTTGCTGCTTGATGAGCTTTACAGTGTTGATTTTATGAACCGAAGGATTAAACGCTCCTTTGGAACGGCAATGAAGATCATTGATACTCGGCAGCCTGGCATATCAGGAATTATCATTGCTATTGGTGCCATCTCATTCTGGTTTTCACCCAGTGCAACAACTTTTTTTGATACCATCTCCTCACATGAAACCTATCAAATTATTTGGCATAGAATGCTTCCAGCAGAACTAGCCAAACTCATCTATGAACAATAGCCATTACCCCAAACACTAATAATATTGCGGCGCTTAAACTCCTCCCACAAAACTTCCTGATTTTGCAGTTGCCATAGGCTCGTTGTTAACGCCATACTACTAACACGGGATTATGATGGTGGTTTTCCAGCAGAGGACTTTCACCTCATTAGTTCATACCCATGCTGGGCGTACACAAATACATGCATCTGACCAACAAAAGTACGGCTCCTATGTCACCCTACTTTTGCAGTCGACATATGTAGGTATCATACAGAAATTAGGAGTGTATATTTAGTGAGTGAAAGTATCGACAAAGTTGTTTCTTTAGTTCGTATAATAAAAAAGTGGATGTCGTTTATTGTTTTAATTCTGATGACGGTAATTGTTGCTATCGCGATAGTAGAGCTTGGTATAATTCTTTATTTAGATTTATTTGACTCCACAGATGATGTGCTTTTTCTTGAAATAGACGAAATCTTCAGGATCTTTGGTTTCTTTTTTATTATTCTCATTGGATTTGAGCTGATAGAGACAATAGAAATGTACTTCAAAGAAAATATCATACATGCAGAGGTTGTTTTATTGGTGGCAGTTATAGCTGTTGCTCGAAAAGTAATTTTACTAGATCTCGAGAAATATGATCCCTTGGCAATAATAGGGTTAGGCATTATCATTCTTGCTTTAGGAGGTTGTTATTGGTTTATTAAGCTAAGTCACAGAGGAAAAAACGCATAACAGGTCAATCAGGTTCGTCAGAAATGAGTAGGGTTTGCGAGAAGCTAAAACATTTCCCTTCTCGCACTACCTTTACCGTAATTTTTTATTAAAACAATCAAAAGGTTAAAGAGATACTTGGTTTAATATAGCTCACTGAGAAAATATTATCAACAACTTACGAGTTCTTTGATAGGCTGGAGCGTTATGTGTAAATAGATTTAGTAGAAAACGTAGAGGAAAATAATTGGATAACAAAGACTTAATTAAGTTAATAAAAGCTGTTGCTGAAGAGCAAAATTACATGGTTGATAATGGAGATAAGAAATTTTCCATAGATTTTGATCAATGGCACTCGGTCGCATATGAAGTTTCAGAAAATTCATCGGGTTATATACAAGCAAATCAATGGGAATATAGCCATGAGTCAGATGAATGGGTTTTGGGTAGAGCTGTGTATTCTATAAGAAGCCCTTCAGATGTAATAAAATTTTGCAGTATTCTAATCAACAGTAGAGACATTAAAGCAAAACGCTAATTTTTCGTTTTTCTCTAGGAATTGTGAGCTAGCCTTAGAGTTACATACGCCCCCTCCACTACGTCATTGCCATGCTTGAGTTTAGTGGTTTCAATGAGTAATAAAAGGCTTGCAAGTATGTGGACGTTAGGGTTAAACAGAATTCTGGTGAAAGATCTCCTTCGATGTTTACGCGATAAGTAACTGAATTTAAGTTTCGATAAAACCCCGAAGCTGAAACATTCTCATTCTCACACCACCTTCACTTTCATAATTTCTTCACCATCAGGATCGGTTAAATGTACCGCACAGGCGATGCATGGATCGAAGCTGTGGATAGTTCGTAGTATTTCAATCGGCTGTTTTGGATCATGCAAATCGGTGCCTTCCAATGCCGCTTCATAAGGACCTGCTTGGCCTTTCGCATCACGCGGCCCTGCATTCCATGTGCTTGGTACGACGGCTTGATAATTGTCGATAATGCTATCCTTGATCACAATCCAATGCGCTAGGGCGCCTCGTGGCGCTTCCATATAACCCACACCACGTGCTTCGCTTGGCCATTGTGAAGGATCCCATTGTGTCTCGTTAAAGGTCTTGGTATCCCCTGCTTTGATATTGATGATCAGGTCATTCAACCAACCTTGCATGGCATCACCAATAATTTTTGTTTCCAGCGTTCTGGCGGCCGTTCGGCCTAAGGTTGAGAACAATGCTTCCACGGGGAGATCAAGATGCTTCAGCGTCATATTCACGAGTTCTTGGGTTTGTTCATGCCCTTGAGCATATAGATTTAGTACGCGTGCCAGTGGCCCAGTTTCCATGACTTGACCATTCCAGCGTGGTGATTTCATCCATGAATAGGATTCATCAACATCAAGCTGCTTATAGGGTGGTTTTGGTCCGGTGTAATTGAGATTCGTTTCACCGTCATAGGGATGCAGACCTTTTTCCTTACCACCTTCATAGTCATACCAAGAGTGTGCAACGAATTCCTGAATCTCATCCTGTTTGCTCATGTCGACTGGATGCACTTTGGTCAAATCACGATTGAGAATAACACCCCCAGGAATCATAAATGATGACGAATCACCCATGCCATTGCTTGGGAAATCGCCATAGCAAAGGAAGTTACCAACGCCCTCACCTTGCTTACCCCATTCTTTGTAATAGCTCGCGATAGTTAAGGTATCTGGGATATACACTTGCTCAACGAAGGTCATCATTTCGGTGATAATGTCTTGCACCTGACTCAAGCGTTTCATATTGATGGCTGAATCTGAGTTCAGGTCGATTGGGCAAGGCACGCCACCCACTAAAAAGTTTGGATGCGGATTTTTACCGCCAAAGATGGTGTGCAATTTAACGACATTACGTTGCCAAGTTAGCGCTTCCAAATAGTGAGATACCGCCATCAAATTGGCTTCAGGTGGTAATTTATAGGCAGGATGCCCCCAATAACCTTTGGCGAAGATACCTAGCTGTCCTCCCTCAACAAACCCTTTGAGCTTTTTGCGCATATCCGAGAAGTAGCCAGGTGAGGATTTTGGCCAATGCGGTGATACGCTCTGCGCTAATTCAGAAGTCGCCTTAGGATCAGCCGACAATGCCGATACGACATCCACCCAATCCAGTGCGTGCAAATGATAAAAATGCATCACATGGTCATGCACATATTGTGAGGCGACCATCAAGTTACGGATAATTTCAGCATTCTTGGGGATTTTATAATCCAGCGCATCTTCCACGGCTCGTACAGAAGCGATGCCATGCACCAAGGTACATACTCCACAAATACGCTGTGCAAATGCCCACGCATCACGCGGATCTCGCCCTTGCATAATCAGCTCAATGCCGCGCACCATCGTGCCAGAGGAATAAGCCTGTTCAATGGTATTACCATTCATTTGCGCTTCGACACGCAGATGGCCTTCGATACGGGTAATGGGGTCAACTACAACACGTTCACTCATGATTACTTTCTCTCTGTGATCCATCCTTCCCATGCTCCGTACATTCAGTCACTTGAGAAAGGGATAGGTCTTATCAGCTAATCAGCCAAGAATTTATTAATAATATCGTATTGATTTTGTGCTTCAGGATTAACGGAATCATCATCCTTGGCAATCAATGCACAGTTTCGTGCCATACGACAGCTTTGTACGGTTTGCCATAGCGGATCTTTAGCAACACATTGCCCTTCTGGAGCAACGACGGCTGTTGCTGCTCTAGCAACAAAATGTACGGCTTGGTCATCCCAATCACAGTCAGCACCACAGCGTGTCCGACTATCAATCATCGCGCGTTTGACTGCCTTAAAAACATCCTCTAGTTCTTCAGGCAAGGCTACAGGATCATGCGCGGTTCTAATCGCTCGACTTACCCGGATGTCATCCGTTAGGAAAAGCACACTACTTACAAACGATGCTCCGACTTCACGCTTGTCTTGCACACTCAGTTTCTTTAGCACCGACCGTAATTCAGTATCGTTGCTGACCTTCTTAGCCGCTAACTCTGTCATGATGTTTCCTCCTCAACAGGTTTATCCTCTTTCAAATGCTCTGCTAGCATTTCGGTAAGCCCCAAGATTGGAATATCCATTTCATTAATCTCCAAGCCATCTTCCAATTGAATACGGCAGTTCGCACAGGCTGTTACTACAACGTCTATATCCAGTGATTCCAGTTGCTTTTTCTTGCGATTGAAAGCCTTATTACGCACCTTATCAGCATCTTCATTCGCGCTAACGCCACCACCAGCACCGCAACACCAGTTCATCACACCGGAATCCTCCATTTCTACAAAATTGGGAGCGATCATATCCAGTAGATTACGTGGCTGCTCAACCACTCCGCCTCTGCGGACTAATTGGCAGGGATCATGGAAGGTTAATTTCGCTTCTTCTATACCTTCGGTTTTCAGCAAGCCCTCAGCTCTGAGTTCATCTAACACTTCGAGAATATGCTGTACCTTGAAGCCAAATTCTTTATGCACAAGATTAGGCCCTTCCCAACGAATTGCGGTATAGGCATGTCCGCATTCTGGGCTAATCACTGTTTTGACCTTGAGCTTTTCGGCAGCCGCAACCACTCGGCCTACCAGTTCAGCGGCGATATCTGAAGAACCGATTTGAATACCTGAGTTAGTTGCTTCGAAAGCCTCAGAACATAGCGTCCACGTTTTACCAGCCTGATGGAAAATTCGCGTTATCGCATGCAGATATTCGGGATAATTCATGATTTCCATGGAAGACAACAAGACCAGATATTCAGCACCTTCAACATCCATCGGGATCGCTAAACCTGTGTCTTTTTCAGCATGCTTAATCTGTGCTTTCAGTGCAGGAAGTCGCACTCCCATAGGACTGCCAATTTCAACAGCTCGTTCGGATGCGCCGATTAATCCTTCTGGCGCAAAACCACCAGCCGACATGCCTTCGCGCATTTTGCGAATCATGCCAGTAATGTCGTTCCCAACAGGGCAAACCATGCTGCAACGTCCACAAAGCGTGCAGGTGTTGTAAACCTTGCTTTGCCACTTCTCCAGCTCTTCTTCAGTAATCGGTTTGCTCAGTCCCAATGCTTTCTTGGCACGCCCTAATAACGTATATTCCTGCTCCCACAAGCGCCGCATCGGTTCCACTTTGTAGATCGGCGTATAGGTAGGACAACCTGTCTCTGTATGAAATAGACAAGCATCCGCACACATACCGCAATGTGTACAACTACTAAAAAAAGCCGCCACAGGTGCATCAATCTGTTCTTTTAGGGCTGCAATGCCGCGTTCTAAACTTGCTTCACTCATGACTTCACTCCTTTTTCTCCCATCATTGATCCGCTATACCAACGCGCTATAAACAAGGTGAAGGCGTGAGATAATTTGGTAAATGGGAGGAAAATCATTAGTAACTCGACAGACAGGATGTGTATACCTAACATCCAGTTATAGTTGAGGAAAAGGTGGTGATAGCTCAAATAGCCTGTGATCAATGGCACAAAGGTTAAGGCCCATACGAAGTAGTCTTGTTTGGTTGATAAAAACTTCAGGACCGGGTTGGTTAAACGATGATATAAAATCGCCAATAGCGCTATCATCGTAAGCACCGCGAATAAATCGACAATTGGCGTGCTTATGGAAGGCCATCCAAAACCAAATATGCCTTCAAACAAACTGATGTGTGGAGCGAGAAGGAAGATCACCACGAATAAGCCAATGTGCAGTACATAACCCGTCACAATGGTAAACATAGAGCGTCTTAAGGTGTTCTTATCTCTGGGTAAAGATCGCGTTAGAATATTACGAAAACCTTCCTTGAAGCCGCTACCTCGTGTTACCGCCAGATTCTTTTTATGCCCTAGCGTAAGAATCTCAAACAAGCGCAACACAACACCGAATACGAAGATGACAGTTGCAATCTGCAATCCGGTTCCCCGTACCCAGAGTAGAAAATCTGCTGAGTTCATTTAGCTATCCTCCGCTTCTGTTTTTGACGGGTCATTTCTACGTAAATCATGAATGGTGACGGTTTGATGATCAGTAGCGACATCTGCTTTCTTTTTCCGGTTCAGCGCTGCGATGCCGAGACCGGCTACCGCACCAGCACCCAAGGCATAAGCGGCTGTTTGACTCACATCCACCGCAGGTTGCGATAGCGCCTTATAAAAACCGCCCATATCCCAGAAATTGGGTTCTGAACAACCTAAGCAACCATGACCTGACTCAATAGGGAAACTGGTTCCTTCGTTCCATTTAGCCGTTGCACAAGCGTTGTAGGTAATCGGCCCTTTACAACCCAGTTTGAATAAGCACCAACCTTTCTTTGCCCCTTCATCATCGAAAGTTTCTGCAAATTCGCCACGCTCATAGAAGGGACGACGATAACAACGATCATGAATATTATTGCCATAAAAGACTTTTGGGCGACCTAGCTCATCAAGCTCAGGGATTGTGCCAAAGGTGAGAAAGTGCGCGAGTACACCAGTAATCACCACGGGAATAGGCGGACAACCTGACACATTAACAATCGGCTTATCTTTGATAATATCGCTGACTGATACAGCACCCGTCGGATTTGGATTGGCCTTGGGAATCCCACCGAAGGTTGCACAGGTTCCAACAGCTACAATCGCTGCTGCTCCTTTCGCGGTTTCTTTCAACATATCAAGGTTAGAGATACCTGCAATGGTGGAATATCCAGGATTACCTAATGGAATCGAACCATCCACGACCAGAATGTACTTTCCCCAGTTCTCCTTCATCGCTTCTTCACGTGCTTCTTCTGCGGCATCACCCGCAGCTGCTTGTAAGGTATGTTGATAATCTAAAGAAATCGCATCGAAGATCAAACCTTCGACGGTGGGAGAATGGGATCGGGTTAAGGATTCGGCACAGCCTGTGCATTCCTGAAAAGACAACCAAATAACGGATGGCCGTCTTGCTGATTCAAGTGCTGCGGCAATAGCGGGAACCATGCTTGGCGGAAGTGCCATTATGGATGCTGCTGTTGCACAAAATTTTAAGAATCCTCGGCGAGATACACCGTTTCTTGTTAGCGATTCTTTGAGCGTTTCATCATGTGACATGTTCACTCCTCGCGTGTTGTTTTTTGTAGTACTAAACCAATAGTTGATGGGTCAATTGCTCTAGTGCTACTTCAATATCTTCGTGTTGTGACGCCAAAATCGATGGCAGTTTGCTGATTTCGATAAACTTACCGAGTATTTCGTCCTCGGTGTTGTAGTGAGTGATTAACCAGGCACCGGAAAAAGCGGTTTCATTTATCGTAGACTTGCCAAGGGCATTCAATGTTGCTGATAATTCGCCTTGACCGAGCATGGCTTCGATTCTGGCTTCTTCACCTGGAGCCATGGGGATAGCTCGCAAATCGATAATGGTTGATTCACCGTCATCTAATAATTTCCGAAGTGCATGACGAATTTCGTGCAAAATCAGGATGTCATTGCCTGTATCCAACGAAGCACATGTATTTACATTAGACATGAGCCACCTCGGCTTGCTTCCATTGAGATAACAAATCAAGCGCATGCTGGACAGCGACGGGAACCGCTTTCTGTACATCTTCAGACAAGGAATCACCCCAATCGATAATCTCGGGTTGAATACCTATTAATGCACGTTGCTCTGGGAGAGATTCAGTGAGGCGTGAGATATCCAACAGATCAAGCAAACCAATCTCATGTACGCTTCTTTTGCATGCACCTAAAAACTGATCCATTTGTTCGTTCACCATGCAATCAACCGTCCCGGCCTGCCCCTGTAATTGCGCCGCATCTATGACAATAAGATTATCTGCATCGCTTACTGCACCCGCTAAGGTGAAGCTCAGAGTACCTCCATCCAGATACAACGTGTCTTCCGTTTCAGGATGTGTTTTTTGCAGCTCATTAAGGACATGTAACCCAGCTCCTTCATCGCTGAGCAGTTTGTTACCAATCGCTAGCACAAGTGTCTTCATAACTCTCTCGCTTATTGATGTACCTAATATATATACCCTAAACCCCTTATCTCACATGACTTAGGTCAATTGATTTCTTTGAGAATAGATTTATCTTAGACCTCTGCATTAGTCCTTGGCTTTGGTCATATTTGAACTAGGCTTGAAGGGAAGGGAGAGAACTATGTGCCTTGGCATACCCATGAAAATTAAAACCATTGATGGCTTCCTCGCTCGCTGTGAAGCAAAAGGTGTAGAACGCGATGTGAATTTATTCATGATGCAAGATGAAGACTTTGCAATTGGTGACTTTGTGATGGTGCATGTGGGTTATGCAATCCAGAAAATGACAGAGCAAGAAGCGCAATCAGCATGGGAAATCTACGACGAAATGTTGGCAGCTGAACATGCATGAGTTGGCAATTTGTCAGGCATTGATTGGACAAGTTGAGCAAATCACATTAGACAATAATGCAGAAAAAGTCACACGCATTGTGGTGAAAATTGGCCCTCTTTCAGGCGCAGAAGCGCCCTTAATAGAAAGAGCCTATCCAATGGCAGCCGCAGGTACGATAGCTGAGAATAGTCTGCTTGTACTTGAAACAATGCCCATTCGAGTTCGATGCAAAAGCTGCTTGGCAGAAACTGAAGCCAGTGCTAATCGATTATTGTGCGGTGAATGCGGTGACTTTCATACTGAACTGATCAGCGGTGATGAAATGCTATTGGCAGCTATAGAGTTTGATAAAGCGAATTAAACATAGGGAACCGCGACTTTAGTCGCGTAAATATCGTTATCGTAATTACTGCGCAGATGAAGCAGCGGTTCCTAAGCTTAAACAAAAAATCAGCAAAACGAGGAATTACGTATGTGCGATACCTGCGGCTGTAACATTACCTCTGGCAATGCCCATCTCGTCACCAACGATGGCAAACTGGCACAAACCCCAGACGGAAAATCAGCGGTATTCGTCTTAAAAAGCCTACTCACCGAAAACGACTATCAAGCCATTCACAATCGTGAACACTTCGATAAAAACGCGGTATTGGCTATCAACCTGATGTCATCCCCCGGCTCTGGCAAAACAGCACTCCTCGAAGCCACCATTGAAGCATTAGGCGATGAATTCTCAATTGCCGTCATTGAAGGTGATCTGGAAACTGAAAATGATGCTGACCGAATCCGTGCCAAAGGTGTTCCCGCCGTCCAAATCAGCACTGGTAGTGCCTGTCATCTCGATGCGTACATGGTACATGATGCCGTACATAAGCTTGACTTGGAAACACTCGATATTGTGTTTATCGAAAATGTTGGCAACTTGGTGTGTCCTGCAAGTTTCGATCTCGGACAACACCGTAACGTCACCTTATTATCGGTTACTGAAGGTGATGATAAGCCTGCTAAATACCCCGTTATTTTTCGTGCCGCAGATGTGGTTTTACAAACCAAGTCGGACTTATTAGAAGTACTCGATGACTTCAACCCAGCTAAAGCGGAACAATGCTTGCGCAATCTAGCCAGTGAAGCGCCAATGCTACCATTATCCGCACGCCGCAACATTGAAATCGATGCTTGGCTAACCTGGTTGAGAGATGAGGTTGCCACACAAGCAGAAAGAGTCGCAAAACATGAAGTGACTAAACCTGCTATCCAGCCTGATGGCGCAGCCCTGCATCTGGCAGAAAAAGGACAATCTGCATGACAGCCACCGCCCGCCAGTGGCTAGAGGATATCCGCAAACTCAAGCTACCCAATAAAATTCGCATTATGAATGTCTGTGGCGGGCATGAGCGATCCATTAGTATGGCGGGATTGCGAGGTGCACTGCCCGAACCAATCGAATTAATTCCTGGCCCAGGCTGCCCGGTTTGCGTTTGTCCTGAAGAAGATATCTACGAAGCCATTCAAATTGCCTTACATGAAGACGTTATTCTAGTGGCATTCGGTGATATGTTGCGCGTCCCCGTGAATGTCCCAAAATCACAAGCCCGATCCTTAGAGCAAGCCAAAGGGTTCGGTGCAGATATTTGGCCTATCGCCTCCCCCATGGAAGCGGTACAGATTGCTCAAGAAAACCCTGACAAAGCCATTGTGTTTTTTGCTGCGGGGTTTGAAACAACTACGGCGCCCGTTGCGGCCATGCTCGCCCAAGGAGCGCCTGATAATCTTTCAGTCTTACTGTCAGGACGCTTAACCTGGCCTGCAGTCGCGATGTTATTGGATTCAGGTGAAGCCGGATTCGATGCGCTGATTGCCCCAGGCCATGTAGCAACCATTATGGGGGCTCAGGAATGGGCATTTGTGGTCGACCAGTATCACATCCCTGCTGCGATTTCCGGCTTTGAGCCAGACAGCCTTTTAGCAGCCACCTATTCTGTATTGCGGCAAAAACTTGAGGGTAAACGCTTTCTTGATAATTGTTATACGCAACTCGTTACCGATGACGGCAATAGCAGTGCCAGGAAACACCTGTCACATGTCATGAATGTCGTTGATGCAAACTGGCGTGGCATCGGCATTATTCCACAATCAGGATTTGCCTTGACCAAAGCTTACGCCGCTCACAATGCACGCTTAATCTTCTCTGATTATGCGGATGATGCACGTCACAGAGCCGGAGAAATGCCACCTGGCTGTGATTGTGCAAGCGTAGTACTTGGCAAAATTTATCCTAACCAATGTCGTTTATATGGCAAAGCATGTACCCCAAGAGAACCTATTGGCCCCTGCATGGTTTCTGATGAAGGCGCTTGCCGCATCTGGTGGGCGAGTGGATTGCGAGAGAGTGTCGCTTAATGGCTGAAAGTCGCCACTTGGTCTTAACAGGCAAAGTGCAAGGTGTTGGGTTTCGCCCCTTTGTTTACCGAATTGCAATGCAATACCAATTAGTGGGCTGGGTACGTAATACCGTCGGATACGTTGAGATTCTGGCACAAGGCTCAGCACAAACGCTTGATCAATTTCAAAAAGATTTAATGGCCCAAGCACCGACCATCTCTGAGCCAAAAATACGGTTAAGTGAGGCATGTGAGTCTGATGAATTTGATGACTTCAAGATTCTTGCCAGTGAAAAATCTGACAAGCCTGATATTCATATCCCCGCCGATTTTTATAGTTGCCCTGATTGCATCGCTGAGATACAAGATCCCAATAATCGGCGTTATCAATATCCTTTTATTAACTGTACACAATGTGGCCCACGCTATACGCTTATCGAAAAGCTCCCCTACGACAGACCCAACACCAGTATGGCTTCTTTCAGACTCTGTGAGACTTGCCAACAGGAATATGACAACCCCTTAGATCGCCGCTTTCATGCAGAACCAACGGCCTGCGCGGATTGTGGTCCGCAATTGCAATATCGCCATTCTATTACGGACATTGCAGATGGCCAAGCAGCTCTTCAAGCCTGTATACGGGATATTCAACAAGGACAAATTGTTGCCGTAAAAGGTGTAGGGGGTTATCACCTGATCTGTGATGCCAGTAATGATTCCGCGATTGCAGAACTGCGCAGACGAAAAGGACGACCAGATAAACCCCTCGCGGTGCTGTTTCCTGCTCAAGGCTCTGATGAACTCAAAGTCGTCAAACAGGTTGTTAAACTAAACAATGAAGAGGCAGATTTATTACGCAGCCCAGCACGTCCTATTGTTTTGGTCGAAAAAAGAAGTAATGAATTATTATCAGAACTCATCGCACCCAACCTCGGTGAGATTGGCGTGATGCTCGCCTATAGCCCTTTGCATCATCTCTTACTGAATGAACTAAACAAGCCACTTGTCGCAACGTCTGCTAACTTCTCAGGAGAACCTGTTCTAACGAATCCAACTGAGGTTGAAGAGCGTCTCGGGCAGGTCTGCCAATCCTTTCTCCATCACAATCGCCCTATTGTTCGTCCAGCTGATGATTCGGTATTCCGTCGTATTGCAGGCAAATGTCGTCCAATCCGACTGGGACGTGGACACGCACCTATTGAAATGGCCTTACCCTTTACGCTTGCAGAACCTTTATTGGCGTGCGGCAGTCACATGAAAAATACTGTAGCACTGGCGTGGGGCAACCGCCTCGTTGTTTCTCCCCATATAGGTGATCTTGATAGCCCTCGAAGTATGCACGTCTTTGAACAAACCCTTCATGATTTGCAGGCGCTCTATCAAGTCCAGGCCAAGCAACTCATCTGTGATGCTCATCCACATTATGCCTCGACACGGTGGGCACAAAATCAGGGATTACCCGTGCATAAAGTACAGCATCACAAAGCTCACGCATCTGCGGTATTGCTTGAGCATTGGAACAAAGAGCCTCATCTGGTATTTACATGGGACGGTACAGGTTATGGTGATGATCATACAATGTGGGGCGGCGAGGCATTTTATGGAACACCAGGAAACTGGCAACGTGTTGCCAGCATCCGTCCTTTTCATTTACCTGGAGGTGACAAAGCTGGACGTGAGCCTTGGCGCAGTGCAGCGGCTTTATCGTGGGAAGAGGATCACGATTGGGAAGGTCTTCCAGCTAATTCCGATTTACTAAAAACGGCTTGGCAACAGGGTATTAACAGCCCGAAAACCAGCAGTATTGGACGCTTATTTGATGCTGCCTCGGCATTTACAGGTTTAACTAAACAGGCCAGTTTCGAGGGGCAAGGCCCCATGCAACTTGAACAATGTAGCCAGCAACTATTTGCTACCGATGCCTTGCCAATGACATTGAACGAAGACGGTATTTGGCAAGCTGATTGGTCATCATTACTGGCACCGCTTCAAGACGCAAAAATAGGCGTTTCAGAACGGGCAACTTTATTTCACTCAGTAATGGCGCACACGTTGCTCGAACAAGCCAAACTGATTCAGAAACAACATCCTTTCACACACATTGGGCTGTCGGGTGGTGTCTTCCAAAATCGACGTTTGACAGACTATGTCGTATCACAACTCGAACTCGAACCAGACTATACGGTTCATATCCCCGAAATCTTGCCAGTCAATGATGCGGGCATCAGTGCCGGACAAATTATTGAAGCAGCATCACAAACTAATCTAAGCAAAAGGAGATCAGAATAATGGCAATGACCGATACTCATATCAGGCTGGCACATGGCAATGGTGGGCGTTATATGCGTTCGTTGATTACTGAGATCTTTGCCCGTCATCTGGCAAGCCCTTCTTTGGATATTCAAGCAGATGCTGTGACTATACACCCTGGTGAAGGTGATTTGATGTTCACTACAGATGGTTTTTCGGTAAATCCCCTCGAATTCCCCGGAGGTAACATCGGTTCGTTAGCCGTGCATGGCACAAGCAATGATCTTGCTGTTGCAGGAGCCATTCCACGATATTTAAGCCTCAATGCATTTATCGAGGAAGGATTTGAGATTGCACGTTTAGAACACATTGTGGCGACACTCGCCGAAACCGCAAAAGCCGTTAACGTCGAAATAGCCGCTGGTGATACCAAAGTCTTACCCCGAGGTGAAGGTGGTGGCATCTATCTTGCCACCACAGGCATTGGTGTACGTGACCCCAAGATAAAACTTGGACTCGATAGAATTCGGACAGGAGACAAAATCCTTATCAGCGGCCCCATTGGTGATCACGGCATATGCGTTATGCTAGCCCGCGAACAATTCGGCTTACAGGGCGATTTACAATCGGATGCTGCCAGCGTGTTGCCACTTACCACTGCCCTGCTAGACCTGGACGGCCTGCACTTTATGCGAGACCCAACGCGTGGTGGTTTAGCAACCGTAGCGCATGAAATCACCATGGCAACGCAAACGCATATTTTGCTTGAACAAGCTAACATTCCGATTCGCGATACCGTGCAATCTGTCTGCGACATGCTTGGTTATGATCCCATGTATCTCGCCTGTGAAGGACGTGTCGTTGCGATTGTAAGCGCAGAGCAGGCTAACCAAGCCCTAGCTCGCTGGCAAGCGCTTCCACAAGGAAAAGAGGCAGCAATTATTGGAGAAATTCTTGTGGGCAAACCCTTTGTCACACTTCGCACCGAATTGGGCGGAGAACGTATTTTGGAAGAGCTTGAAGACGATCCACTACCCAGAATTTGTTAATAAATAGCATGATAAAAATTAACCATTAAGTGTTCATTAAACACACACTAACTATGATAGTTAGCACGATTCAACATACATACTAACCATAAAAACAGGCTGAATCGGCATACAGAAACAACGAAAAACTATAATAATAATGAGGAGAGTAACGTTGAAAGTCATTACAACGAACTTCAAGAAACACACCGGCTGGAGTAGCCCCCTCCCCTATCTCGATTCTCCCCAAACACTGATACTTATTTTTGGTGCACCATCATTTATTGACAATCACGAACCTTTCCTTGAGCTGAAAGAAAAATATCCAACATCGATCATTGCCGGCTGCTCAACCGCTGGAGAAATCTTTGATGACCAGGTTTTAGATGAGTCCTTAGTGGTTTCATTCACCCGCTTTACCCACACCCATTTACGTTTGTACACCACACCCATTTCGGACATGGAGCAGTCACTTAAAACGGGTTCCAACATTGCCAAAAATTTGAAAGATAATGAACTCTCCTCTGTACTGGTCTTAACTGATGGTTTACTCGTCAATGGAACGGACTTCATCAAAGGTGTTAACTCACAATTCGAAGAAAAAATTCTTGTTACTGGCGGCTTAGCTGGTGATGGTGGAAACTTCAAACAAACATGGATTTTAGCAGATGGTATTCCTCAATCAGGCTATGCCTGTGGAATTGGCTTTTATGGTGATGCCATTAAAATCGATCACGGCTCACAAGGAGGCTGGAAAGCGTTTGGTCCAGAACGCCTAGTGACAAAGTCTCACAATAATGTTCTTTATGAACTAGACGACAAACCCGCTTTGGAACTCTACAAGGGTTACCTCGGTGAAATGGCAGATGGTCTTCCTGCCACAGGCTTACGTTACCCCTTATCACTTTATGACAAATCGTCAAACAAGAAACTGGTACGAACCATTCTTGCCGTCAATGAAGACGAACAATCATTAACTTTTGCTGGTGATATTCCAAACGGCCATAGTGTCCAACTGATGTATGCTACCTTTGACAACTTAATTGATGGCGCTGAAGACGCTGCTAAGATGCTTGATATCAATGCAACACCAGAACAAGAAGTATTAGCGATTGCAATTAGTTGCGTTGGACGTCGCATGGTCATGGAAGAAGACCCTGGTGCAGAACTCGAAGCCGTTAAAGAATCTCTGCCAGAACAAACTAAACAGGTCGGATTTTATTCATACGGAGAGCTTTCCCCCTGTCTCAAAAACGGCATTTGCGACCTTCATAACCAGACAATGACTTTGACTACGATCTATGAACAAGAATAATAAAACTGAAAAGCTCGAACGCTCGCTTACACGCCAACTGAAATCTGTCAACCTTCACTTTGATGAGGTTCCTCCTGATCTTGAGCAATGGCAGGCTTTCCTTAATTCTGTCAATAGCGCTTATGTAGGAAACAAAGAGACACGTTATATTCTTGAAAGATCACTCGACGAATCTTCTCAAGAAATGAGCAAGTTGTATGAAGACTTAAAGCAGGAGACAGAACAGCGTATCAAAGCCTTGCAAGAGTCGGACGAAAAAACCCGATTCATGGCAAATATGAGTCATGAGATACGCACCCCTATCAATGGGGTACTCGGGTCATTAGAAATTGTTAAAAATAATACCATCTTAAATAAGCAACAAAAGCTGTTCGTTGGAACAGCGGCCAAATCAGCTGAAAATTTACTCGATATCATTAATAATATACTCGATTTCTCGAAAATTAGTTCTGATCAGCTTGAGTTAGAAAATATCAACTTCGACATCTACCAATTGGTAGAAGACATTACCAGCATCGCATACGTGAATGCCAATGATAAAGGCATCGATGTCAGTTGGAACATAGATAAAGCCATACCTGCACGCATTAAAGGAGACCCAACAAAAACCAGACAAATCTTGTCAAACCTCTTAAGCAATGCGATTAAATTCACAGAAAAAGGAAGCGTCACAACACGCATTAGTCTGCTCAAAGAGGACTTGGCTAGTTGTAAACTTCGATTAGAGGTAGAAGATACTGGAATCGGTATTTCACCTGAAATGCAACAAAACATTTTTGACGCGTTTATCCAAGAGGATTCGTCGACGACACGTCGCTATGGTGGAACCGGTTTAGGTTTAACGATTATCAAAGAACTCACTCAGTTGATGGGTGGACAAGTTTTTGTGAAAAGCAACAAAGGACAGGGCACCACTTTTTGGGCAGATATTCCTTTTGAAACCCTGGTCGATGAGAACATAGATGCCTTCGATGATAGCTTGTCAGGATTGCGCATTCTGGCGGTTGACGAAGATAAAGCTAACCTTTCTATTCTTGAGCACTACCTAACACACTGGAACATCGACGTAGATGTCACTAGTTCTGCAGGTGAAGGTCTAAACTACCTTAGTAATAGTCTTGCCGTGGCTAATCCCTATGATATTTTCATTGTTGATTGGTTTTTATCAGATGCTCAGGGGCTAGAATTCTCCAGAGCCATTAATACGCAAGAAGCCTTTAGGAATATTCCCAAAATCATGCTCAACCCCAGCAGCGAACAACTGCAAAAAATCCCGGGAATCACGTTAGAAAAACCCATTCGTAACAATATGCTAAAAGATGTCTTACTTGAATGCCTGCATGCACATGGCAACAAGCATCTTCAACGTATACAGAAAAAGAAAACCTTAGAAGCTAATTTGAATACTCTTAAGAAAACGCAAATGAAACCTCGTAAAAAAGACCCCAACACAATTGATGTATTACTTGCAGAAGATAACGAGCTGAATGCGTTAATTGCTGTCACCATGATGGAAGAAATGAACTTGACTGTGCGGCATGTAAGCGATGGAAAACAAGCCCTAAATGCCATGAAAATAGCTAAATTTCATATCGTATTAATGGACATGCACATGCCTGTTATGGATGGCTATGAGGCCACACAAAAAATCCGTGAATGGGAACGTGAAATGCAAAAAGAACCGATTACTATCATTGCATTGACGGCCAATGCACTTTCAGGTGATAGAGAAAAGTGTCTGGCTGAAGGAATGAATGATTACGTATCAAAACCGGTTACCCAAGAAGGTCTCACAAGCGTTGTTTCGCGCTGGATTGATCGTGCTTTATTAGCTGAAGCTTGATAAGCATCCATTAGTAAGGGTAAAGTGCTATTGCCTCCTGAAGGATTCTCAAAGGCTTACCTTGGCGACAGCAACCTCTACATTGCCATTCACTCGATCAATCAACTGCACAACCTTGGTCACATCCGCTTCATCAAAAAGGCCAAACAAGCCTTGATCGTGAATATTGGTAAACGGTGGTTCAAACAGCATTTTCTTATCAATCACTCCATTCTTAGTGATATAAGTAATAATCGTATTCATAAACGTCATCTGATCAGCCTGTAAATGTGCAGACTGAATAAAGTCGGCAAACACTTCCTGCGCCGCACTGATATCCAAACCGACAATACTACGAATAAACTCACCCAAGGGCTTGTCACCATAGTTATCAATATAGTCTTGTTTGGTTCCTATGTTTTCATCATCAAACAAAATCGTTTCCAGCGTCTGAATATCCGTCTGCGTAATCGGCTTATTACTTTTCAGCTTTTGGATCACAAGATGATCGTTGTGCTTGCGAACATAGCTTGCGACACGATCCTTATAACTTTGTAACGCCACATAGTTTGGAATGA
>CACVAY010000141.1 GCA_902727985.1 uncultured Thiotrichaceae bacterium
TTGTCTACAATTGCCCGACTCTAAAAAAAGGCAGCCACTATGCTCGACTTCGCCCCAGGACAACGATGGATCAACGACGCCCAACTTGAGAACGGTCTTGGCACCGTTTTAAAATGTGATCAACGCTCGGTGACGATCTTGTTTATGGCAACGGGCGAGACTTTTATCTACTCCCGACAGAGCGCACCTTTAACCCGCGTTCGCTTCTCTGAAGGCGACAAAATTCTAAGCCATGATGATGAAGCAATCACCGTCAGAGAGGTTCTTGAAGATGATGGCCTACTGATTTATCGAGGTGTTAATGAGCAAGGTGAACCTACCGACCTTCTCGAAAGTTTGCTAAATAACTTCATTCAGCTAAACCGCCCTTCTGAGCGTCTGTTCAATAAGCAAATCGATTCTCCAAAATGGTTTGATTTACGCCTGCAAACCTTACAGCACATGAACCGTTTGGCTCATTCTGAATTGCGCGGTTTGATTGGCGGCCGAACCAGCCTAATTCCTCATCAGTTATATATCGCCCATGAAGTCGCGAATCGCTATGCGCCACGGGTTTTATTAGCGGATGAAGTTGGCTTGGGTAAAACCATCGAAGCAGGCATGATCCTGCATCAACAATTACTCACTGAACGTGCGCGTCGTATCTTGATTGTTGTGCCAGAAAGCTTGGTGCATCAGTGGCTGGTTGAGATGTTGCGTCGATTTAACTTACTGTTTCATGTCTTCGATGAACAACGCTGCATGGATATTCTGGAAAGTGGTGAAGCTGAAAATCCGTTTATGTCTGAGCAACTGGTTTTATGCTCACAAGAATTTTTAACGAATTCCGCATTGAATTTTGCACTTTGCGTGGAAAGCGAGTGGGATTTACTGGTTGTGGATGAGGCGCATCATTTGCAATGGTCTGAAGATAACATCAGCCCTGAGTATGCGGTGATCGAAGAGCTGGCTTTGCAAACGAAAGGAGTCTTGCTACTCACCGCCACGCCAGAACAGCTTGGCAAGCAAGGCCACTTTGCCCGTTTACGTTTACTCGACCCTGATCGTTTCCCCAACTTCCAACAATTTGTGGAAGAAGAACAGCACTATCAACCTATCGCTAAAGCGATAAATCTATTGATGGATGAAGCCGACTTTGATAACGAAGCATTAGATACCCTGGCTGCCTTTATCACTGAAGATGATAATCTCGCCTTGCTGGAAGTGTTACAAGACGCTTCTGCTGACGAAGAAACTCAATATGATGCGCGTGTACAACTGGTCGAGCACTTACTTGATCGCCATGGCACAGGCCGAGTACTCCTGAGAAATACCAGAAGTGCTGTAGAAGGCTTCCCCGAACGTCATGTTACTGGCTATCCATTACCACTACCTGTCGAATACGAAGGTGTCGAGGAGCCACACTTACTCACTCCTGAATTATCGAACACGCAATGGACAAGCTTTGATCCTCGTTTGGAATGGCTGTCTACTTTCTTGCTCAAGCAAACCAGTAAGACACTCGTTATCACCGCAACCGCACAATCTGCCTTGGAAATTGCAGAATACATGCGCGTACAACACGCACTGCATGTAGCGGTATTCCATGAAGGGATGAGCTTGATTGAGCGCGACCGTGGCGCGGCTTTCTTTGCGGATATGGAAGATGGCGCACCGGCGTTGATTTGTTCTGAGATTGGTAGTGAGGGACGTAACTTCCAATTTGCGCATCATTTAGTGATGTTTGATTTACCGGAAAACCCTGATCTATTGGAACAGCGAATTGGTCGCCTGGATCGTATTGGACAGACTGAAACTATTCAACTGCATGTTCCCTATTTGGAAAAATCTGCACAAGCCACCCTCTTCCGTTGGTACAACGAAGGCCTTGGAGCTTTCGTACAAACGTGTCCTGCTGGTCATACCATCTATAAATCATTGGGTAATGAGCTTCATCACACCTTACAGACGGGTGAAAACCTCGAAGACTTGATTGTTGCGACACAAATGATGCTTGATGAGCAAAATGCTGCACTGCAAGCTGGACGTGATCGCTTATTGGAATACAACTCCTGCCGCCATGATATTGCGAACGAACTCGCTGATATGGCGTGGGATGATGATCTCAATTCACCGATTGAAGATTATATGGAAAGCTTGTTTGATTGCTATGGTGTGCATAGTGAGGAGCATCGCTACGGTAGCTTCATCATTCGTCCGACCGAACACATGCTCACACAAATTCCCGGCCTTGCCGACGATGGCATGACGATTACTTATCGTCGTGATTATGCGCTTTCCAATGAAGATGTACATTTCCTGAGCTGGGATCATCCACTCGTGCGCGATACGATGGATCTGGTTGCTACTTCCGAGATGGGCAATGCGGCACTAACGGCGATTAAGCATCCACAAATTCCAGCAGGCTCTTTGTTGCTCGAAACCAGTTTCATTTTGGACAGTAGCTCTGCACGTAACCTCAACAGTAACCGTTACCTACCAGCAACGAATTTGCATATTATCGTCGATCAAAATGGCAATGATGTAACAGCCGTGTTGGAAGCGGTGGATTTGGCAACACTTGAAATTTCTGTTGATAAGAAGACGGCTGGCAAGATCATTACTCTGAAAGAAAAAGATTGTCGCAAACTTCTAAAAACATCAGAGGAATTAGCTGAAGCCAAGCTACCTGCCATGATGAAGGAAGCACATCATCAAGCCAACCTGGCATTGGATAATGAGATTAATCGCTTGCTTGCGCTGCAACAGGTAAATCCCAATATTCGTAACGACGAAATTGATTACTACAAGGCTCAGAAAGACGCGATTAATACAGCGCTAGATAATGCACAACTCCGTTTGGATTCGATTCGTATTATTGTTACCACATAAGATCATCTGGTACTTGGTAATCCGCATACGGATCATCTTCGTCGACTTGGTCGCTGGCTTGTGAATCATTGAGCAATACGATTGCTTCGGCATTACGTTCATTGATTTTGCTAGCGGCAATCGCAGGAATCAGCGCATAGCCTTCACCATAAACGGCAATGGCAATTTTTCCGCGACTGATCAAATCATGGTTTACTGAAGAAACCAGCAGTGATTTCACTTTACCCGCATGGCTAAAGTTGTAGGCAATCGCACTATCTTCTTTGCCTTTGCCAAACGCAAAGATCTTATTCATCTCAACGATCTGGCGTACTTGCGCGGCAATGGCTTTTTGCTCAGCTTCTTGTTTGCGCTGCTCGTTGAGCACCTGACTTTTTTCTTTCTCAGCCTGCATGGCTTTTTCAGCTAATTCAGCCGCTTCATTTCTTAGCTCAGTCTTATCTTTACGACTTTGTTTCTGCGCTTTTTGCTTTTGCGAATTGATCTTTTTTGCCTTTTTTTTATCGCTCAATCCCGCTTTTAATAATTGGTCTTGTAAAGAACCTGCCATAAGTGACTCCCATGCTTTTTTAAGATGGGCAAACTATATCACTGCCACCAATCACTGTGAAATTGAGCTGCTACAGATCATGTAAACGTTTCACTAAAATATCGACGAGTAAAGGGTGCTCACTAATCAAAGGCGATATGGAAACCGATAACTCGGGATATTGGTTCATAACATTCTGGCAGATGTCCTCTACATCACCATCTGGTCCAGCATGTCTCCCAGGCAAGAAGAACATCATAATTACCGCCACTGATGTGACTCCTTGCTGAGCCTGCTGAGTTAAGTAATCCTCAAGCAAGTCACCATTAAAGTCATACTCCTTACCTTCTCTACGTTCCATCACTGCCTGATCAAGTTTGATATGAGCCGGTAAGAGTTGCCTGGTTGCCTCAGCAAGATGTTTTCTCACATTCGTTACCTTAGCGATGGGTGAACCATGATCAGTGAGCACTGCTCGTGCTGATACATCCTTTTCATCAATGCTCTGTAAAATATGATCCTTGATCACTTCAGCCAATGATGCCTCACCATCAGGCATGGGGTACGTCACATCAGCCAGGCGCAGAGTAAAATCACCAAACTCTTCTTTTAGGATAGATAGCTTGTCAGGTACAAACGAAGTGAGCGCACGACTCACTCCAAAGAAAAGTGGCAATGCCACAAACTCACGTTCACCCTTGTGTAATTGCTCACGTAAAAATACCTCAAAAGTATTGGCTGCCTGCCCACCAAGCTGGTCAATCGCAATACGATTGGCATGCATTAGCGATACGGGGTGAATAGGTTTCCCTGTGCGCTCACTCACCATTTGCGCAACCTGACGTAATTGCAACGTCGCAGATGCTTGCACAGAACCATTATCAATTAACAAATACGTTGGCATTACTTTCACTCGTAGCATAGAAAGGAAAGCTTTGTACCTTATTATTTAGCTACAGGGCAAACGGCCCTATTTTTGCTGGTCTCTTATGATGAATAAACAATAATAATTTGGTGCATGAAGTTTACCTTGCCCTCTTTTAAGGCAGCTCTGCATCCTTGATGCACCTCATCGTTATTAATTTTTCAAAACTTACGCGCTGTAAAACCTTCTATTCGGGCTATTAGTTAACATCCTTAATAGCTCCTGAAGACTTGGCACAAAATTTGCTTCATAGCATTTAAGGAAAAGCAACAAAGCATACAGATCAAAACTAGAAACATCACAATTTCTATAGCTGTTGGTTAATCCCTATCAAGGAGAACTCCCTATCTTAATCGACAGGTTATGGGAGTGAGTTGTTTTGATCAGTTGCATCATGACGTTTATTTCGTTCATTCCAGTCTACCCGAATCAATGTCATTAAGACGTCATTTACATTCGATTAATTACACTCAGTCAGGTGGACAAGAAACTATCAAAACAACAACATCCGGAGTCAACATGGCACCTGCGTTACCCACCGTTGATATTGTGATTTTTGGAGGCCATGGTGATTTGGCCGTTCGAAAAATCATGCCTGCTTTATATCATCTCTTTTCTCAAAACCTGCTGAATCAGGAAAGCCGCATTATCTCTACATCGCACACCCCTCTGAGCCATGAGGAGCACCTTAGTATTATGCGTAAAAAACTAAAGGAGCATTTACAAAATGGTTTTTTTATTGAGTCCGAATGGACAACATTTGCGGCATGCTTGCACTGTATTGTTTTAGACGTTACTCAAACAGAAGACTACACTCCTTTACAAGATCTACTCAACGAATATCCAAAGCGAGACAGGGTTAATTATTTATCAACTTCTTCTTCACTTTTTGGTGACATTTGTTCCTCCCTACACCGGAGCAAACTCATTACTCAGCATAGTCGCGTAGTCCTCGAAAAACCGATTGGTCATGACTTGCAATCCTTTCAGGAAATAGATGACCAGGTAACGGCTGTTTTTGAAGAATCCGCCATCTATCGTATCGACCATTACTTAGGCAAAGATACCGTGCAAAACATTCTGGCTTTGCGCTTCTCCAACGTCTTGTTTATTCCCTTGTGGAATAGCCTTTACATCGATCATGTACAAATTACCGTGGCTGAAGAGGTTGGCTTGGAAGGTCGCTTGGGCTACTACGATAAATACGGTGCGATGCGCGATATGGTACAAAACCATCTGATGCAATTACTTTGCTTGATTGCCATGGAACCGCCGAGTAGTTTAAACGGAGATAGTGTGCGCAACGAAAAAGTTAAGGTGCTTAAATCACTGCGTAAAATGTCTCCCCCAGAAATCTCGCAAAAAACCGTACGTGGGCAATATCGCGCAGGTATGAATAAGGGAAGTTCAGTACCTGGCTATCTCGATGAAGGAGAAGAACCCTTAGTCAGTGATACTGAGACCTTTGTTGCACTACGTGCCGATATCGACAACTGGACATGGAGAGGCGTGCCCTTTTATTTACGTACGGGAAAACGCATGCCAAAACGTTATTCCGAAATCATTATCCAGTTCAAGAATGTTCCTCATTCAGTCTTCCCTAAAGGCGGTAAGTGCATTCAGGAGAATAAGCTCATCATTCGTTTACAGCCAGAGGAAAGTATTACACTAAGTATTATGAATAAGGTTCCGGGGCTCACTCAAGGTATACGTTTGCGCCCTGTTGAACTGGATCTCAATATTCCTGAAAACTCTCCACGTACCCCTACGGCTTATGAACGCTTAATTCTTGATGTAATTAATAAGGATTCCACTTTATTTATGCGTCGTGATGAAGTCGAAGCTGCGTGGGTATGGGCCGATACCATCCTGCAGACTTGGCAGGAAGACGCGCAGCCCGTCAAACACTATCAAGCAGGCACCTACGGCCCAACCTCATCCATCGCACTGATTGAACGTGATGGCAGGAGCTGGCATGAAGAATAAACATGGAGAACGAGATCATGCATAAACAAATTCAGACGGTAACAGATGCAATCATTGAACGCAGTAAACCCTACCGCGAGATTTATCTGCAACGGATTGACGCTGCACAGCAAACAGGTGTCAATCGACAGGTCTTGGGTTGTAGTAATCTAGCACATGGCTTTGCTGCCTGCCCTGCTTCGGAAAAAGCCTTATTAGCCGATACCAAAGCAGCCAATATTGCTATTGTTTCAGCCTACAACGATATGCTCTCGGCACATCAACCTCTAGCCGTTTATCCTGCAATAATCAAGGATGAATGCCAGCAACAAGGCGTTACTGCACAATTTGCCGGTGGTGTACCTGCCATGTGTGATGGCGTGACACAATCCCAACCGGGGATGGAGTTAAGCTTATTCAGCCGCGACGTTATTGCGCAAGCGACTGCTATCGCCTTATCGCACAATATGTTTGATGGCGCTTTGTACCTTGGTGTGTGTGACAAGATTGTGCCAGGTTTACTGATGGGAGCATTAAGTTTTGGGCATTTACCCGCCGCTTTTATTCCTGCTGGCCCCATGCGTTCCGGGGTGAGCAATTCTGAAAAAGCCCAAGTCCGTCAAGCATTCGCTCAGGGTAAGGTCGATGAAAAAGAATTATTACGGGTCGAAGCAGGTTCTTATCATAGCCCCGGTACTTGCACATTTTATGGTACTGCCAATAGTAATCAGATGCTCATGGAAATCATGGGGCTACATTTACCCGGCTCTTCATTCGTCAACGCCAATACCCCTCTGCGAGATGCGCTCACCCGTTATGCAACGCAGCAAGTCATTAAGCTAACTGACACCCAAGGTGAGTACCTCCCTATCGGAAAAATGCTGGATGAAAAGAGCTTTGTCAATGCCATTATCGGCCTTTTGGCAACAGGCGGTTCTAGCAATCATACGTTGCATATTATTGCGATGGCACGAGTAGCCGGTATTGTGATTAACTGGAGCGATTTTCATGCACTATCCCGTTGCATCCCACTGCTCACTCGTCTGTATCCAAATGGCAGTGCTGACGTTAATCATTTTCATCAACAGGGCGGTATGCCAGTTGTTATTAAAGCATTACTATCAGAAGGCTTATTGCATGAAAACGTGCAAACCATCATGGGTAAAGGGCTTAAAAAATACTGTCACTTACCTCAGCTAATCGATGACGAATTAGTCTGGTATGAAGCAACTGATTTAGCAAAAGATAACGGCGTTATCAGTCCCGCCAGTAAGCCATTTGATACCCAGGGTGGCTTGAATATCTTAGACGGTAATATTGGTCGCAGTGTCATCAAATCCTCTGCCCTCAAACCTGAGCACCGACGTATCGAAGCGGAAGCTCGTGTTTTCGATTCCCAAGAAGCCTTACAACAGGCTTACCAAGAAGGTGAACTCAATCGTGATTTTGTTGCAGTGGTGCGTTTTCAAGGCCCGAAAGCAAATGGCATGCCGGAACTTCATGGGCTCTTACCGGCGATGGGCTCGCTGCAAGATGCAGGATATCAAGTAGCCATTATCACTGATGGTCGTATGTCTGGCGCGTCAGGCAAGGTAGCCTCTGCCATTCATATGACGCCCGAGGCATTGGCAGAGGGTGTCATCGGCAAAATTCAGAATGGCGACATGATTCGCCTTGATGTCGATGAAGGTCGTGTAGAGCTATTAGTCGCCGATGAAATCATCGCACAGCGCGAAACCGCAGAAAGTCATTTATCAGCGAATGAGTTTGGCATGGGGCGAGAGTTATTTGCCCCCATGCGACGGAGCGTGTCTAGCGCTGAAGATGGCGCAACAATCTTTACGCTACCCGGAGCAGCCTTATGAATACTTTAAGTCCCGCAGACATCATGAGCGTTTCACCAATTATTCCAGTGATTGCCATCGATGATGCAGACCATGCCGTCGATCTTGCTCATGCCTTGATGGATGGCGGCATCAAGGTGCTGGAAATTACCTTGCGAACCCCCGCAGCCCTTGCATCTATTAAAAAGATTAGTGCAGCAATACCCGATGCTGTTGTCGGTGCAGGAACGGTACTAACAACGGATGACTTATCGAACGTCATCGACGCAGGTGCCAGTTTCGCGATCAGCCCAGGGAGTACACCCAAATTACTCAAAACCGCGCAAGCAGAGAAATTTCCCTTATTACCAGGCGTTGCTACTGCATCAGAAATCATGCAAGGTATGGATTTAGGCTATAACCACTTCAAACTTTTTCCAGCTGTCACAGCAGGAGGTGTGGGTGCTTTGAAATCTTTTTCTGGCCCTTTCCCTCAAGCTCGCTTCTGCCCAACTGGTGGCATCAGTATGACCAATATGAACGAGTTTTTAACACTAGAAAACGTGATTTGTGTGGGGGGGTCTTGGATAGCCCCGCAAGCCTTGGTACAAACAGGCAATTTTGCTGAAATAACTCACATAACGGCTAAATCACTAAAGGAGCTCAAATGAATAACGTATTGAGAACCCCCATTTCAGAATCACAATGGATCAGCTACAAAAATGCTGGGGCGGTTGCCAAAGCAGTCTGTGATGCTATTCGCATTGCAGAAAAAGCCGCTATTGAAGAACATGGTGCATTCAAAATCGTACTTGCTGGAGGAACCACTCCTAAACACATCTATCAATTGCTAGCGAAGGAAAAGCACGACTGGGAGCACTGGCATGTTTATCTGGGGGATGAACGTTGCTTACCCGTTGATGACCCTGAACGCAATAGCCTGATGATTCAAGAAAACTTTCTAGATCATGTCGATATACCAAAAGACCAGATTCATATGATCCCTGCCGAGCTGGGCGCGGAAAAAGCAGCACAAGTTTATGCCACAACCATCAAGGATGTTTTGCCCTTTGATCTGGTTTTATTGGGCATGGGTGAAGACGGTCATACCGCTAGTTTATTTCCTCAACATAAAAACCCATCAAATACTTTCGTTCATGCAGTCTACGACGCACCAAAACCTCCTGTGCACCGGGTAAGTATGAGTATTCAGTGTTTAAGCAATACAATTGTTGCATTTTTGATCATTACGGGTAAAAGTAAGCAACAAGCTATAGGCACATGGCGCACAGGGGAAGATTTACCCATTGCATATATCTCTGCAAAAGAAAGTTTGAAGGTCATGCTCGACCATGACGCCTTAGGCATATAACATGCTAGGATAATCTTACACGCCAGAAGAAACCTCTAAAAATGACGACGCAGTCCAATAAACTCACCTTAACTGAATTTCCTTCGTATCGGCCGCTACTTGAACATTATGAACGAGTAAAAAATCTACATATGCGTCGTTTGTTTAGTGTTGACTCAAAACGCGTAGATAAATTCTCCATCGAGCACCAAGATCTGTTACTGGATTACTCCAAGAATCGCATCACCAAGGAAACAGTCGCACTCTTATGCCAACTTGCCAAGGAAGCTAAGCTTGAAGAGTGGCGAGAGCGTATGTTCAATGGAGAGGCAATCAACAATACCGAAGGACGCTCGGTTCTACATACCGCATTACGCAACCGCAGTAATACGCCTGTTATGGTCAATGGCAAAGATGTTATGCCACAAATTAACACCACCATCGATAAAGTAGAAAGTTTCTCCGATAAGGTTCGATCTGGCGAGTGGAAAGGCTATACAGGAAAAGTGATCACTGACATCGTTAATATCGGTATTGGCGGCTCAGATTTGGGGCCAAAAATGGTCTATCAGGCACTTGAACCCTTCCGTCATGAACGCCTAAAAGTCCATTTTGTCTCGAATGTTGATGGCGCACATATTGATGCCACCTTGAAACAACTCGATCCGGAAACCTCCCTTTTCATCGTCTCCTCTAAAACCTTCACAACCCAGGAAACACTCACCAATGCACATAACGCTCGCAAGTGGTTTTTAAAGACAGCCTTAGATGAGATGCATATCAGCAAACATTTTGTAGCTGTTTCGACCAATAGCGAAGCAGTTGCGAATTTTGGCATCGATACCAGGAATATGTTCGAATTTTGGAACTGGGTTGGAGGGCGTTATTCCTTATGGTCAGCGATTGGTTTATCGGTGGTGTTGGCAATTGGTATGGATCATTTCAAAAGTATGCTCGAAGGTGCGCACTCTATGGATGAACACTTCCGAGAAACACCCTTGGAAGAAAATATGCCTGTTATCATGGGCATGCTTGGCATTTGGTATAACAATTTTTTTGATGCGGAATCACACGGTATTTTACCGTATGACGATTATTTACGAAGCTTACCTCTATATCTTGAGCAAGCGGATATGGAAAGTAATGGTAAATCAGTCGATAGAGATGGTCGTAAAGTTGATTACGCAACCGGCCCCATTATCTGGGGCACGTCGGGCATTAATGGGCAGCATGCCTTCTATCAAGCTTTACACCAAGGCACTAAACTGATTCCTGCTGATTTCATCATTTCCATGCTCACACATAGCGAACACCAAGAACAGCACAATATAATGTTCTCAAATGCTTTAGCACAAACTGAAGCGCTAATGCGTGGACGTAATCTGGATGAAACCTACGCTGACATTATGGCATCTGAGAAAGTCCCTCGTGATGTCGAACAACGCATACATCACATGGTATTCGATGGCAACCACCCGACTAATACCCTGTTAATCCGTAAGCTCACACCACACAGCCTGGGTATGTTGATAGCGCTGTACGAACACAAAATATTTGTCCAAGGCATTGTGTGGAATCTGAATTCTTTCGATCAATGGGGAGTCGAACTTGGCAAACAATTAGCAAAGAAAATTCTTGAGGATATTAACGCACCACAAGCAACCAACTCACACGATAGCTCTACCAACACATTGATTAATTATTATCGCGACATTATTCAACACAAAGAATAATATGAAGAAACTATAAAGCATGAAGCTAGTACTTCAAGCACTGGCCATATCATATCACAACTCAACCACCCAACCATAATCTAAGGCTAGATGAGGAAACAAGAATGACAGTCGGCACACGGGAGCAATCCAAAAAATATAAATACTATGTCGAACCCAGCATGGTGACAGAATTAACCCGTAAAACACTGGTATTGATATTAGCCGGAGGCGAAGGTGCACGCCTAAAAGACCTCACTCGCTGGCGTGCGAAACCAGCCGTGCCGTTTGGTGGAAAATACCGAATTATCGATTTTGCTTTATCCAATTGTGTGAATTCTGGTTTACGCAAAATTGGGGTGCTCACCCAATATAAATCACACTCTCTGCTTCGTCACTTGCAACGCGGTTGGAGCTTCATGCGTGACGAGATCGGTGAGTTTGTTGAGCTGCTACCTGCTCAACAACGTACGGATGAAAAAGCATGGTATAAAGGAACGGCGGATGCTTTATACCAAAATCTCGATATTATGCGTCGTCATGGTGCCGAATATGTTGTTGTGCTAGGTGGCGATCATATCTACACCATGGATTACACCAAGATGCTTATTCAGCATGTGCAATCAGGTGCGGATTTTACGGTAGGTTGTGTCGAAGTTCCCCGTGAAGAAGCGACTGGCTTTGGCGTTATGTCAGTTGCGGATGATATGCGTATTATTGACTTTACTGAAAAACCGAAAGACCCACCCTCCATACCTGGAAAACCAGAGTCAGCGTTAGCGTCGATGGGGATTTATATTTTCTCAACGCGTTTTTTATATGACACCTTGATTGAGGATGCCGAAACCTCTCTTTCATCCCATGATTTTGGCAAAGACATCATCCCTCGCAAAATCAAAGACTCCATTGCCATGGCTTATGACTTCAGAAATGAAGAAACAGGAGAACCTGCTTACTGGCGTGATGTAGGTACATTGGATTCTTATTGGAAAGTTAATATGGAACTCTGTGATATCGAGCCTGAACTTAATCTATACAACCGTGACTGGCCTATCTGGACCTACCAGACCCAGCATCCACCTGCAAAATTCATTTTTGATGATGATGGCCGACGTGGTTCAGCCATTGATTCCTTGATATCAGGAGGCTGTATTATTTCAGGCTCAAAAGTAAAGCGTTCCGTTATCTCGTTTGCCACGACTATCGAAAGTCATTCCGTCGTAAAAGATAGCGTCATTCTGCCAAAAGTCAATATTGGTAAGAATTGCCGCATCACCAAGGCAATTATTGATAAGGGCTGTGTGATCCCGGACGGCACCATTATCGGTGAAGATATAGAAAAAGATAAAAAGTGTTTTCATGTATCTCCTGAAGGAACAGTATTAGTGACACCTCGTATGCTAGACCAACATTTATATTCAACGGATGGAGAAAACCCATGGCGCCACAGTTATTAAATGTCGTCTTATGTTGGCATATGCATCAACCCTATTACCGAGAAGGTAAAAATGGTGACTTCCATTTACCATGGGTGTATCTGCACGGCATCAAAGACTATACCGACATGGCGGTGCATCTACAGAACCATCCCACCATGGAGGCGGTAGTAAACTTTTCACCTGTCTTACTTGAGCAATTAGATGACTACGTTCAAGAACTTGATGCTTTTTTCAATAAATCAGTCGAGAAAAGCAAGACACTTTCAGACCCCTTATTAGCCACCTTAGCGGGAGAACGCCCAATTCCTCAAGAGGCAGCAGCTCGCTATCAACTCTATGAAGACTGCAAGCGTTGCTATGCGCCCCGCATGATCGAACCATACTCGGTTTACGATCGCCTAATGCAATGTTTAAATGGCTTACTTGACGAAACCGCATCCGCAAACCTGGAAGAGCATTTCTTACTCCGCTACCTCGACGAACAATATTTCATCGATATTCTGGTCTGGTATCACTTGGCTTGGCTCGGTCACTCATTGCGCGACACACACATTGCGCAAGACCTAATGCAAAAAGGCCAAAACTTTACTCTGGAAGACCGTCGTGCATTAACAGGTCTAATCCATCAAGCTTTAGCGGAGATTATCCCCAGCTATAAAGCACTTGCCGATAGCGGTCAAATCGAACTGTCATTCACTCCTTATGCCCACCCAATCATTCCACTGCTCAACAGTTTTCAAAATATGGAATGTTCCCTACCTGATTCGCCTGGACCTGAGTGTGAAGATTACCCGAATGGTGAAGCCCGATCACGTTGGCATATGGAAAAAGGCATTCGCGTCTTTGAGCACTACTTCGAGCGCAAGCCGAATGGCGTATGGTTATCAGAAGGAGGGGTAAGTGCTGATGCATTGGATCAATTGCACGACCTTGGACTTAACTGGACCGCAAGTGGAGAGCAAGTCTGGAGGAATACCTGCCAGTTAGCGGAATGTCCTACTGAAGATATGGATAACAAGCGCGCCCTATTCCGTCCTTATCAATATCAAGATAACAGCACACGCATGTTTTTTCGTGATGACGGTTTATCGGATTTCATCGGCTTCGAATACAGCCATTGGAATGCCATTGATGCTGCCCGTCACTTTGTCAAGAATCTAACAAACATAGCAGAATTCCTTGGTGAAGATGCGCATAACCATGTTGTGCCTGTAATACTGGATGGAGAAAATGCCTGGGAATATTATCTCGATAATGGTTATCACTTTCTGGATGACCTCTATCGCGAAATGACAGACTGCGAAGCCATTAATATTACAACCTTCAATCAATCAGCTGCACAGGTAGCAGCGGCACATGTTGATAAATTATGTGCGGGTAGCTGGGTATATGGCAGCTTCTCGACCTGGATTGGCGAAGCAGATAAAAATCGCGCTTGGGAGTATCTGGTCGCAGCTAAAAAAACCTGTGATGACGCCCAGCTTAGACAGGATTATTCTGTAGAGAAACTCGCCGAACTTGATGAGCAACTCGCCATCTGTGAAGGTTCAGACTGGTTTTGGTGGTTCGGTGATTATAACGCCTCAAATAGCGTACATGACTTTGATGCGCTATTTCGCACACAATTAAAAAAACTCTACTATCTTATTGATAACCCTTCACCGGAATATTTAGAGCACCCTATCTCCCATGGCGGCGGTAATGCTGAAAACTCGGGAACCATGAGGCGTAACGTATAATGGCTAATTATATAGACTTACTCAAAAGGCAACCGCGACTAGCAGGAGTATTACTGCATCCAACATCCCTGCCCTCAAATAAATTAGACCGCGATGCCTACCAATGGCTAGATTTTATGGCTGATGCAGGCTTATCCGTTTGGCAACTTTTACCGTTGGGCGTACCGCAAGAAAATTTCTCGCCCTACCAGTGCTACTCGGCTTTTGCACTCAACCCTGCTTTAATCTCAAGCTCAGAGTGGGCTGAGCCTGATTGTGACAATCCTGACTTCTTAACGTGGTTTGCGTCACAACAATTCTGGCTCGAAGATTACGCCCTTTTTATGTTGCTCAAAAAGCACTTTGATAATCAGGCATGGAACACATGGCCAGCGGATTTTCGTGACCGTAGCCCAGATGTATTACAGGTATTCCAAGAACAACATCAGGGCCAAATCAACAGTCTTTATTGGCAACAGTATCGTTTGTATCAATGCTGGCAAGATATCCACGACTACGCACAATCCAAAGATATTATGTTATTTGGCGACATGCCTATTTTTGTCGCCCATGACAGTGCTGATGTGTGGGTACACCGAGAGTCATTCCTACTTGATGAAAAGGGAGAACCTACCGTTGTAGCAGGCGTACCGCCTGATTATTTCTCCGAAACCGGACAACGCTGGGGAAACCCTCACTACAACTGGGATTTCATGTTAGAAAATGATTTCCAGTGGTGGCTACAACGTATGCAAAACCACTTGGCATTATTTGATTTAGTCCGCATTGATCATTTCCGTGGACTAGAAGCCGTATGGGTTATTGATAGCGAATGTGAGACGGCTAT
Source organism: uncultured Thiotrichaceae bacterium (assembly GCA_902727985.1). Classification (GTDB taxonomy): domain Bacteria; phylum Pseudomonadota; class Gammaproteobacteria; order Thiotrichales; family Thiotrichaceae; genus HyVt-477. The sequence goes on from CACVAY010000141.1 coordinate 15,181, forward strand.
TGATGGAGAATGGATAAAAGTACCTGGACGAGCATTACTGACGCATCTACAAAAAGACATGGGTAATATTCCTGTCGTTGCAGAAGATCTTGGCATTATTACTCCCGAGGTTGAAGCACTAAGAACTGATTTTAATCTTCCCGGCATGTCAGTCTTGCAGTTCTCCTTCGATGAATTCGAAGATAACCCGCATAAACCGCAAAATATTGAAGCTGACCGTATTGTCTATACAGGTACACATGATAACGACACAACAACAGGGTGGTTTGCTACATTGGACGACGATACGCAAGCCTATGTCATGGATATTCTACAAGCTCCCTCTCCAGATCGTATTACCGACACCATGATAGATACAGCCTTGAGTACACAAAGCCAACTAGCCATTGCACCTCTTCAAGACTTCTTGGGAATGGGCTCTGAAGCACGCATGAATACGCCGGGCATTTCAGATGATAATTGGCGTTGGTCTTTCCAATGGCAAGATCTCCCGAAAGACCTAGCCCTCATTACTCGACAACGCCTTGAACAGGCTGACCGCTTGCTGCCCCAACACCAGGAGACAGAGACTTGTCCAGTATAAACAAACCAGATATGCCCTCTTCCAAGCCTCCCGTATTAGACGACAATTTAGTACGACTACATGCTGGGCAGTATCACGATCCTTTTGAATATCTAGGTATTCATCAAAATACTCACGAGCAAACCCTGATTCGTCTCATGCTACCTGCTGCAGAACAGGTTGAAATCAGTAATCTGGGTAGCATGAAGCGTGTCTCTGGAACAGATTATTTTGTCTATGTATTAAATAATACCGAAACCGTTGCCCCCCATTTCACCTATCGATGGTTAGAAAAAGGTCGCGATGTCTGGCATCAAAGCATTTCTCCCTATACCTTTTCGCCACAAATTGCCGAATACGATATACAACTATTCTCCGCCGGCAACCATCACCATGCCTATCGTTTTCTCGGGGCTCATCTTAAAAATATTGAGGGTGTGAATGGCTGTCTATTTTCCCTTTGGGCACCTAATGTTCAACGTATCAGTGTTATCGGTGATTTTAATGGTTGGGATGGGCGACATCATCCTATGCGTAGCTTGGGTAGTTCTGGTGTATGGGAACTCTTTATCCCCGATTTACAGGCTGATGAGCAATACAAATTTGAAATCCTCTCAGAGGACGGAAGCCTTCTGGTAAAAACAGATCCCTATGCACAAGCCATGGCCTTGCGCCCTGACACCACATCACGCATCGTTCCTGATAAGAATTATGAGTGGCAAGATAAAAGCTGGATAGAACAACGTCGTACGTTTGATTGGCAGCACCAAGCCATTAGCATTTATGAACTTCATATTGGCTCATGGAAACGTAATAACAGAGAACACGGTTTCTTGAATTGGCGAAACATTGCCGAAGAAATGATTCCCTATATACACGAACTCGGATACACACACATCGAGTTACTCCCCATTGCAGAACACCCTCTTGATCAGTCCTGGGGCTACCAGGTTACAGGCTTTTTTGCCCCTACAGCACGTTTTGGCAATCCCGATGACTTCAGATACTTTATCGACCAATGTCATCAACACAATATCGGGGTATTCCTCGATTGGGTTCCCGCACATTTCCCTAAAGATGCCTTTGCTCTAGCCCGTTTTAATGGAGGAACCCTGTATGAACATGCTGATCCTCGGCGGGGTGAGCATCAGGATTGGGGAACCTTAATTTTTGATTACGGACGTAACGAGGTTCGCAATTTCCTCATTACCAATGCCGTGTACTGGATTGAAGAATTTCACATTGACGGCTTACGCGTCGATGCGGTTGCTTCCATGCTCTATTTGGATTATTCCCGAGAAGCCGGAGAATGGGTGCCTAATGCCTACGGTGGCAGAGAAAACCTGGAAGCGATCGATTTTCTACGCAAGATGAATGCAACGGTACATACTCTACATTCAGGTGTATTGACCATGGCAGAAGAGTCAACAGCGTGGCCAATGGTTTCGCGGCCACTAGAATTGGGTGGACTTGGCTTTTCCATGAAATGGAATATGGGGTGGATGAATGACAATCTGAGCTATATCGAAAATGATCCAATCTATCGTCAATATCATCATGACAAATTAACGTTTAGTCAGATGTATAGCTACTCAGAAAACTTTGTCCTCCCCCTATCGCATGACGAGGTCGTTCATGAAAAGCAAAGCTTATTGAATAAAATGCCTGGAGATTTATTCCAAAAATTTGCCAATCTCCGTCTATTTTACGCATGGCACTATGCTCACCCAGGTAAGAAGCTCCTGTTCATGGGAGGCGAGATCGCCCAATGGCTTGAGTGGAATGATAATGAGCAGTTGGACTGGACATTGCTCAATGAAGAGAATCATCAAGGCATTAAACATCTGATCACCGATCTTAATGCACTTTATCGTAATGAATCAGCGATGCATCACTGGGACTTTTCGCAAAAAGGCTTTGAATGGATTGATTGTCACGACTCTAGCCAATCCGTATTGAGCTTGATCCGAAAATCTTCCAAGCCCGAAGAATCGATTATTTGCGTGATGAACTTCACGCCAGTGGTTCGTAACAACTATCGAATTGGCGTACCTTCTGCGGATAGCTATCAAGAAATTCTCAATACAGACTCACAATATTATGCGGGATCAAACTGTGGTAATGCCGGAGAAATAATTGTAGATAAAGTGCCATGGGGAGAGTTTGAACAATCACTGCAATTAAGTTTACCCCCCCTAGCAGGCTTATTTTTAAAAGGTTTCACGCATGACTAACACAGGAAAAAAACAGGGATGAAAGTACTTTTTGCGAGTAGTGAAGTTTGGCCTCTTTTAAAAACGGGAGGCTTGGCCGATGTTAGCTATAGCCTACCGCATGCTCTCTATGAAGAAGGCACAGATATTCGTTTGGTGATGCCTGCTTATCGAAAAGTACTTGAAAGCATTGAGTCATTCTCGATTGCAGGTTGGTTAACGATCGAACTCGCTGGAAAATCGCATAATATCCGCGTGCTCTCCATCACGCATCCTGAATTCTCGATACCCGTCTGGCTCATTGATGATCAGCATCTATTCGACCGCGAAGGCAACCCTTATTCCCATCCGGATGGTTATGAATGGCCTGACAGCGCTGAGCGTTTTACAATCTTTGCAAAAGCAGTATCTCAACTTGCCATGGATGCTTTAAACATTGGCTGGAAAGCCGAGGTTGTGCATAGTAATGATTGGCAAACAGGGTTGGTCTCTGCATTTTTAGAGGAAGAAACTGAACGTCCTCGCCGCGTATTTACCATTCACAATATGGCATACGGCGGCTATTTCTCACATGATGAATTCAGGCATTTACAACTCCCCGCACAATGGTGGTCTGCAAATGGTGTTGAGTTCTATGGAAACTTTTCCATGCTCAAAGCGGGGATCGTCTATTCTGACGCAGTAACCACCGTCAGCCCCACCTATGCAAAAGAAATCTGCACCCCCGAATTTGGATGTGGATTGGAAGCGGTACTACGCCACCGACAATATAAATTATCAGGTATTCTCAATGGCATTGATACCAATGCCTGGAATCCTTCCTCAGACTCACTTATCCCCTATCATTTCTCAGAAAAAAGACGTAACCCGGGGAAACGCAAGAACAAAAAAGCATTACTTGAAGCTTTCGGTGCGCATGTCGATGAGAAAAAACTCAACGCCCCACTTTTGGGATTGGTAAGCCGCCTTGTTGAACAAAAAGGTGTCGATATGGTGCTGGAAGTTATTCCACAAATACTTGCCAACACCGATGCCACATTTGTTCTTAAAGGTAGTGGTCACGGATTTTTTGAAAACCGTTTACGACAATTAGCTGCTGCCTACCCTGAACATGTCTTTATTAGCATTGGCTACGATGAAGCAGAAGCTCATCTTGTTGAAGCAGGTAGTGATATATTCCTTATGCCCTCACGATTTGAGCCATGCGGTTTAAATCAACTGTATAGCCTTGCTTATGGCACACTCCCGATAGTACATCGCACTGGAGGACTAGCTGATACGGTTATGGATGCTTATATGGAAGATGGGGAAACTCTCAACCCAGAAGCAAACGGTTTTGTATTCACTCCACCAACCACAGAAGCCTTATACCAAAGCATTGAGAAAGCCCTGGACTTATATGCTCAAAAAACGCATTGGAACCACTTACAGCGAAACGCCATGAATGGTGATTATGGCTGGACTGTCAGCGCCCAAGCCTATCTTGATATCTACAAAAATTCGCCAAACCACTATTGATAGAGAACCCCAAAGTGACAAAAAAACAAAACTTCGAGATGTGTCTCTCAGAACAACTTGAACCACTACCTACTTCCCCCCAAGCGCTAGGAAAAAGTTTTGAACGTTATTTAACGTACCACCTTGGCCGCTTCAACGGCTGTAATTCTATTTACGTCTATGAAGCACTTTGCCTATCCTTACGCGACCGTCTCGTTGTTGATTGGCGTAAAACCTGGCAAAAATATCAAACACCTGGTGTTCGCCATGCCTATTATATGTCTCTCGAGTTCCTCATGGGACGGGCCCTAGGAAACCATCTGCTGAACATGGATATTCGTGGGAATACAGGCAAAGCCTTAGAAACCTTTTGTCTAAATTTAGAAGCCATTGAAGAAGTCGAACAAGATGCTGGTCTTGGAAATGGAGGCCTCGGACGTCTAGCCGCCTGTTTCCTTGATAGCTGTGCAACTCTAAACCTTCCCGTACTTGGCTATGGTTTACGCTATGAATACGGCATGTTCCGACAGTTAATCGCCAATGGTCAGCAGCAGGAAGAACCAGATCATTGGCTTCGTGATGGTAACCCATGGGAACTGGAGCGCCCTGAGTTCAAACAACGCATTAAATTTGGTGGGCATACTGAGTATTACCACGATGAAACTCATGCACTGCGCGCACGTTGGGTAAACACACAGGATGTTTTAGCCATCCCCTACGACGTGCCTATTTCAGGCTATAAGAACGAAACGGTGAATACCCTGCGGCTATGGAAATCCAGTGCGACGGATGAATTCAACTTACAAGAATTTAACGAAGGCAGTTATACCGAATCCGTTGCTGAAAAAAATGATGCCGAACACATCACCATGGTGCTCTACCCTAATGATGAAAGCGAAAATGGCAAAGCTTTACGCCTAAAGCAGCAATACTTTCTAGCTTCAGCATCCCTACAAGATGTTTTCCGCCGTTGGGAATCAACTGAAGGTAATAACTACGAAAACTTCGTTGCTCAAAATGTCTTTCAAATGAATGACACACATCCAACCATCGCGGTTGCTGAGATGATGCGCATTTTGCTTGATGAGAAAAAGATGGGCTGGGATGAGGCTTGGGACATAACCACGCAGATCATGGCCTATACCAATCATACGCTTTTGCCAGAAGCACTAGAGCGATGGTCTGTCCCCTTATTTGAATTTCTCTTACCGCGTTTGCTGGATATTATTTATGAAATCAATGCCCGATTTATGCGTTTGGTTCAACAAAAATGGCCGGGAGATCAAAAACGCCATCAGCGCATGTCTATTATTGAAGAAGGTGATTATAAACATGTGCGTATGGCACATCTCGCCATAGTGGGCAGCTTCTCCGTCAACGGTGTTGCAGCACTGCATTCAGAACTACTCTGTGATGGCCTATTTGCTGATTTCTACGAACTATGGCCAGAAAAATTCAATAATAAAACCAATGGTGTGACACCGAGACGCTGGATCGCTCATGCTAATCCGGCAATGACTGAATTGCTAAGTAAGACTATCGGTTGTGAATGGATCAAAGACCTCTCACAACTTCAACGGCTAAAAGCCTATGCTGATCCTACTGAAACAGAATTCCAGCAAGCATTTCGAAAAGTAAAACAAGATAACAAACAACATCTTGCGGCTTTAGTTAAAAAGGAATGTGGCGTTAAGTTCAATACTAATTCCCTGTTTGATATTCAAGTAAAACGTATTCATGAATACAAACGCCAGTTACTCAATGTCCTACATGTCATTCACTTGTACCGACAAATCAAACAAGGTAATACCGAGAACTGGGTTAATCGTTGTGTCTTGATTGGCGGCAAAGCAGCCCCCGGTTATATGATGGCAAAATCGATTATCAAACTTATCAACAATGTTGCTGAAGTGATTAACAATGACCCTGATATTGGTGACAAGCTAAAACTCGTCTTCTTCCCGAACTATGGTGTATCTGCCATGGAAATCATTGCACCAGCAGCCGATCTTTCTGAGCAGATATCAACAGCGGGAAAAGAAGCATCTGGTACGGGTAATATGAAGTTCATGATGAACGGCGCATTGACTATCGGTACCTACGATGGCGCTAATATTGAAATTCTTGAGGAAGTCGGTGAAGAGAATTTCTTCTTATTCGGCTTGAAGGCAAGCAATGTAAAAAGCCTAAGCTCAAGCTACAACCCCGGCATGATTGTTGAAGCTGATGAAGATTTAAGAGCCGTCATGGACTTACTTGAATGCGGCCACTTCAATGCCTACGAGCCTGGAATCTTCGATTCTATTATCGCAAGCCTATACAACTCACATGATGCCTGGATGACACTCGCTGACTTTCGTAGTTTCATTGATACCCAAAAACAGGTTTCAGAAGCATGGCGTGATCAGGAGCGTTGGATTCGTATGAGCATTATGAATACCGCATGCAGTGGCTTCTTTTCAACCGATAGAACCATGCAAGATTACAATCGTGATATCTGGCAACTGGAACCTCTCGCCTAGTTACAGCTGTGCAACCTCCCGTATAAGCCTCTGATGCACTCAGAGGCTTATAATCCCTCAATCATCGCTAGACTCCCGCTTTATCATATCAATACTGAAATGGTGACAATTATCGTGTCATTGCTCAGTGGTGGCAAGGTGGTACTTAAATTCCTCTCTACCAGCAGAAGAGCCTCTTTATTTAAAAAACAATACCTTGCTCACCTGTAAGATCTTTTTTATTTCTCGAAGAGCAATCACTCATTCATTTTTTATCAAAAAAACCATTGAGTATATTGTATACAACTCTATAAACATTATAATAAACCTTATACCACAACAATTCGGGCTTATATGTACTGATCTCCCAAGTCATTGCATTTTTCTATCTGTCCCCTATTTCTTTGGCTTTCTAAAAACAACACGACATATACTAGAAGGTTTTACCTTCATTATTAGACAGTTAATCTTTCTATATTGGAACACCAAATGATACGATTTCTTGGCTTTATTCTATTCTTTTTAGCAGTACATACATTTGCAGATGAATCAACTTGCCACACCCAACAATGCATTCAAGACAAACTGCAAGCACAAGAAGATCCTCTTGCCAGAGGCATGCGGGCATACTCAGGTAAAGATGAAACCAAAGACTATACAAAAGCCCTTCAGCTTTTCTTGCAAGCAGCCGCAGCAGGTAAAACCCACGCTTATGAACGACTAGCAGGAATGTATGCAAAGGGACAAGGAACTCAGCAGGACTTTACTGAAAGCGCCAAATGGCATCGAAAGGCTGCAAACAATGGTAAACATAATTCGCAATTTGCCCTTGGCAATTTTTACCTGATAGGTAAAGGGGTTGAAAGAGACGAAAAGCAAGCTTTTACATGGTTTGAAAAAGCCGCAAAAGGCAAGAATAAAAGAGCCTATCTAGTTCTGGGTTTAATGTATGAAAAAGGCAAAGGTACAGAGAAAAACCCCAGAAAAGCCTTCAACTGGTTCAAAAAATCAGCACAGGTAGGTAATGCATCAGGACAGTATTATACGGGTCTTGCTTACACAAAAAGCAAAGGAACAACACAGGATATTGATAAAGGCATCTATTGGCTAAAAAAATCACAGAAGAATGGTTATAAAAAAGCGGATCACCTATTATCCATCGCTCGGAAAATGCAAAAACTGGAAGTATCAAAAGCGTCAACAAAAAAAGAGCAAGAACAACAAGCTACTAATAAAAAAGTTACAAAAATAGTTGAAGCTAAGACCGAGGTAAAAACGGTTAAGAAGGAAATACCTAAAACACCGACTCTCCAAAAAGTTTCTCAACAATCAGAAACCAAGAAAACATCTCAGCAATACCCTAGAAGGGCTAAAGTTTTTGCACCTTCATCAAATGTGAGAAGAACACCGGGAAGACGAATTATTTGCTCAATCGATACAGTCAGAACAATCAATATTGGTCGTTCTGAGAATGGCTGGTACGCAACTGATGCATGTGGAAAAAGAGGCTATATACACAAAAGCCAAATCAGAATATTGCGTTAGAGATCCAAACTAGCAATTGTGAGCCTGGGCTTTAGGTATTTCGTTAAAAGAGTGAGTCATTTCTATAAGCTTATCCACTGCAAGGTATTCCTCGAGCATGTTGGCTAAACGTTCCAATTGCTGTTCGCGTTGTTTGTTGATATCTACCGAAACAGACGTGGATAAACCCGCCCATTTAAACATCTCACGCAATACATCAGGTGTGTCGAATAGGCCATGTAGATATGCCTGCGACCAAAATACTTTTTCCGGCATCTGAGCTTGTGCCTTGTACCATCAATGCCGTCATAACATTTAATTTCGATTTAGATGACGTTGATATACCCGAATGAGTACATAAATGGGGAAAGGTGTAACGATCTTTGCGTATGAAACACAAAAGTCTGAACTCCTGTGCTTCATATCATCTTATCTATAATTTATTGAAAAACCGCTAAATCAAGAATGACTTGAGTGACCTGTAAGTTTGCGTGTTTGGCCTACCGCTACGTGTAACAACGCTGCGGCACCAACATATAACAAGGTAGTTTGCATATACATCGGCATATACTGGTCAACATGAGAAACATACTCAAGCATACTCATTTCGCCAAAACGTCCTGAGAATGCGTAGAAACCCGCATTTGAAATCAAGAAACACGCTGCTGTACCGATGATTGCTGCGCCCGCAAGGTTCAATAAGCCTCTCGCATCTTCACGATAATTCGTCGATAGCCAACGTCCAGCAAACCACATAGAGAAATAGGCTGGTACTAACATGGCATAAGATGGAGTGAAACAATAATTATCACCACCTTGCACCTTGATTACCACAAGATCGACCGCCAGTGCAGCTAAAAAGAACACAGGAAATGCGATATATTTACGCAGATAAAATCCCGCAATAAAGAACACTGCCCATGACATATCCTGAATATGGTTAACCAAACCACCACGCGTTAAAATCATCGCCAGTAGTAAAAAACCACCGATAAGCAACTGTTGATTGCGGGTTAATGTAGACATAAAAACTCCGATGTTTCCCTCACGGGAATAAAAACAATGTTTCAAGAAACCTGACAAGCCACATCACCTTAGCTCCTTGAAAGAAAAATATAGGCGGCTAGTATAACGAAACTCGTTACTGATAACAGCAGATCAATGGTAACTAAAAGTCACATAAGCAGCGCGACCTGCCATGTTATAACCAGATGCTAACTCATAATCTTCATCTGTAGCATTCTCAAGGCGCAAACCAAGACTCATGTTTTTATTTAGCTTCTGCTTTGCGGATAGGTTTAGCAAAGTATAATCATCAAGCTTCACACCTCCAAAATCATCACGTGAACTAGCATGCACGACATCCATGCCCAAGTGAGACTTATTCGTCATGTCATAGCCCAGCGTGAAATTCAGTTTGGTATTAGGTCGACGCAATAACCGATCCCCCGTTTCCTCATTTTCGGTATCTTGGGCAGTAGCATTCACCCCCCAATTCCATTTTTCCGCAAAACCTGAATAATCAAGCTCAAAACCTTTCAAACTAGCTTCATTTATATTGTTTTGTTGTAACGAAGGCCCGGTAAAGCTAATGAGATTCTCAACTTCCGTCTTATAAAGGCTCAGTTGCAGACTTTGATTACTTGAGAAGCGTGATTTTAAGCCGATCTCCCACGTTTTTGAGGTCTCTGGTTTTAGATCCGGGTTACCCGTATATAAGAAGTTTCCACCCCCAACATCAAACCCAGGTGAAAATAACTCATTGGTAGATGGCGCTTTGAACGCGGTACCGTAACTCACAAAAGCATTGGTTTTCGGTGAAAAATCGAAGCCTGCGGCAAGTTGCCCCGTCGTTTTATTGCCTGCAAGATTATGATCGTCGTAACGAAGCGATACATCATAATTCATTGTATTGCGGCGATAGTTCATATTGCCAAATAGGGCTTTATTACTAATATCACGATCATAATCAGGCGTTTTCGCATCTTCTTTGCGATAATTCGCGCCAAAGATAGCGGCTGTATTATCAGAAACCTCGACATCATGTTGCCAATCGAACTCCTGACGTTTCGTAACAAATTCGTCAAAAGTGCTTTTGAGATCATTCTTAGTGTTAGAAAACTGCATTTTCTGTGACCATTTATCCGACATGTCAGAAACCACATAGACAGATTGCGTATTTATTTTTGTATCCTGTTCCCCAAGATCTGGACCGAAAGCAGATCCTGAATCAAAGTGTGAATCATTACTACTATGTAAAATATCTGCACCAATTTTCAAAGAAGCACTATAGGCGTGAGACAAAGCCAAAGTCAGGCTACGCCTCTTATAGCCATCATCATCTTGGTTAACTAATCCGCCGCCCGCTAATGATTGCGAAGAAAAGCCATCTGAATTTTCAGCAGAAGCATTCACCGAGAATGTCGTTTGATCACCCACTGACATTCCCACAGTACCTTTCTTAGTACCATACTTACCCAGTGTTACTGAAGCGTAGGGCGTCCCGTTACGGCGAGTGAATACTTGAATCACGCCACCCATTGCATCAGAACCATAGAGCGCCGCTCGTGGGCCACGCACAATTTCTATACGTTCAATTTGCTCAACAGGGACGTTACTCCAATCAAATGCACCTGTTGTCGATGAAGAGACTCGAACACCATCAATTAAGACCAAAGCGTGATCTGATTCTGAGCCTCGTAAAAAAACACTGGTTTGGTTACCTGCATTCCCCGTTCTCGAAAGGTTTACACCGGGCTGTAATCGCAACACATCGATAATATCAATAGCTTGAATTGCCTCAATATCATCACGCGTAATCATTGAGACTGACGCCAACGTATCATCTACAGAACGTGCAGTTCGGTCAGCCGTGACCACAACCTCACCAAGATCGGTAACAATTTCTTCAGCTAAAATAACAGGGGAAACCAATAAGACAGGAAGTGATAAGCCTACCACTAATGGAAAACGAGAAAACTTCATTGCAAATACTCCAAAAACCACGCCCACCGCGTAGCTGAATTAGTCGATCCTTTTAAATAAAAGCATCTTGAACGTTTCAGGCAGGTCTCCGGGCTTGTGAATGATCTAGAAAACTAACCGGCCTTCCCAAACATGATGTTCAGTGGACAATGGATAGCGCTATTCACCTACCGTTGCGGGGGCAGCATCGGACTAGAGATAATACGAAGTAATATCTCGAACCGACTTCCCTATTCATACCTTGCGGTAACCTGAAACAGGAAAGCGCGGGATAATAGAAATTAATCTACGGGAAAGCAAGCTCTCAACACATTTTGCGTACTAAAAGATCCGGCTTTACAGCCGATACAACGAACTGTTCCTATTTGAGCAGGGTGTAGATGATAGACTTTAGCTATGATAGGGTCGCCCCGTAAGCCCAAACTCATGATAATATAGATACTTAATAATGACTGATAAACAACCCAATAACCCCTTACATGGCATTACTCTTGAACATGCAGTAAATGAACTGGTTGAACATTATGGCTGGGATAGCCTAGCAGAAAAAATCCGGCTGAACTGCTTTAAGAAAGACCCATCCGTAAAATCAAGTTTAAAGTTTTTACGCAAAACGCCATGGGCACGAGATAAAGTGGAAAAATTATATATTTCAACCTTCAGTAAGGTCAGCACGAGTCCGAACCCTTGGGGTAAGGCCAAATAGGCACAAAACCCAATGTATCAGACCTATATATCAATCTGATACTTCGCACAGATCTGCTGTAATGAGTACTTTGTTTGTTGTATTAGATACATTTTAAAGGCGCTCGTTTCGATCAGCGTCTTATCCTGCTTCCTGATATTATCCAGGCTATCATTAAAACCCCGGGTCGAAAATATAAGCGCTGAGGCCTGCATTTTATGTGCGATATCAGCCGCTTCCTCCCATTGTTGCTGCTCTAATGCCTTAAGCAATTCTGCCAAGTTGTTTCTGAATAGAGGAATAGAGCTTTCAAGAAACCGACTTAAACCATCTGTACCAAGCGACTGCTCCAATTCTTCAATGGCAGACATGTTAGTCATGCATTAAAAAACCGATAGCCTTTGCCCCACACTGTTTTTAAATACCTCGGCTCCTTAGGGTCGTCTTCAATCTTTTTCCGTAAACGGTTAATATGCGCATCAAGGCTTCTATCCAAAGGATTATGCTCGTTACCATAAAGAGCGATAGATAAATCATCTCGTGAAAAAGAAGTATTAGGGTTATTAATGAATAATTCCAAGAGCTTAGTCTCGGTATTGGTCAGTTTGACCTTGAGCCCATCCCTGGTAACACACTCATGTTCCGCGTTCAAAACCCAATGCTGTCTCACATCACTAACAGAATGTCTTTTAGCATAGAAAGCGCCCAATAATTTTTTTATACGTAACTCAAGCTCCCTAACACTAAACGGCTTACTCAAGTAATCATCTGCACCAATTTCTAAACCGAGAATGCGATCACCAACACTACCTTGTGAAGACAGCATCAACACTGGCAAATCCTCATATTTAGCTTTCAAGGTTTCCACCAGCTGTAAGCCACTTTTTCCAGGTAAAACAACATCTAAAATAATGATGTCGATACGTTGCTCCTGTAGGTATTTATCAGCATCTTCGCAACGAAAAGCAGAAAATACAGTGTAATTACGGGTAGAAAAATAACTGGAAAGGAGATTGTGGATAATTTCGTCATCATCAATGACGAGAATATTGTAGCTAGCATCCATACTTTACTAAATATCTTGTTGATTATTGACATTTATGACTCTCTCGCAGTAACTAGCCATAAGCTCTTCTTAATTCTATCTATACAAGCGCTGATGCTGGATTATAACGCAAAAAAGCTTTCACCTAGCGACTTACAGACTATTTGATCAATTTACACTCATTACAAATTGTAACAATTTTTTTGTTTTTATCTGTATGAAGACCCCCTAACATGGGCTCGATTATGAATGGCACCCTAATACAAACAAGCATTTAAAAGCCTGCTATTAGCTATCACAACAATTTTATTAAGCTAAGAATGCATTACTGGTCATCAAGGGAGATGTCTCTATGAAAAAACTATCTATTTACACCGCCACATCAATCTTGTTTTTAAGCTTTTTATTCTTTTCAGAAGTCATATTTGCCAAGAATACAGTAAAAATCTACAAAGTATGCAAGGTAAAAAGTGGACAGCATGTAACTCTATACAAAGACCCCACTAAACACTCCGCTGTTGTCGCAAAATTGCCCCACGACTGCAAATGGATTAAAAAACAGAAAGGTAAGAAGAAGTTTAGTCATTCTCGCTGGCAAAAAATCACATGGGATAACAAATCAGGTTGGTTAAGAAACAGCTGTCTCGAGTTAGATAAAAAACACACTAAAATCGTGATGGAAAAGCCCTACTGCCTCGAAAAGGAAACACGCACCGAAGATTGCCAATAAATAGCAACGAATGAAATACTCCTCCTTAACGCCTACTCAATGGCATAGGCAGCTACATCTATACCATTGAGTAGGCATCCTTATTAAGGATAACGCTCACACATGAGTGCCTCAATTCAATAAATTCTTACCTGGAAATCTCAATTTTCCACAGCAGCTTCACGCTCAGTGTCTATACTTGAGCGGGTGGTGAATAATTTTGTAAAAATTCTCCTCCCCACACCCCAGTCAATCCATTATTTTTTCGGTTACTTTTGATCGAAAGATTTGTGAATTGCGCATAAAAAGAGTGTTATGAATAAAACTAACTCAAACAACCGCATATTGGGATGGCGAGAATGGGGAGTTCTACCAGATTTGGCTATCCCAGCTATTAAGATGAAAGTAGATACAGGTGCAAAGACTTCTGCCCTCCATGCATTTCACATTGACCGGATACGAAAAAACCGTCAGGACTGGGTTCGTTTTGCCTTACGCCCATTACAACGAAATCATAAGAAAGTCATAACCTGCGAAACACAGATCTTAGATGAGCGCGTGGTTACTGATTCAGGGGGACACAAAGAATCACGTTATGTCATATGCTCCAGCTTACAACTAAGTACTGGTTTGCAGTGGGATATCGAACTCACATTAACGGATCGAGACAATATGCGCTTCCGCATGCTTCTCGGTAGACAAGCATTACAGGCACAGGATTTTCTGGTGAACCCAACTCTATCCTACTGCTTGGGAAAACCTAATATTAAAACCTTGTATGCCACGGCAGGCGTACATTCACAGACCCCAGATGACAAGGATCGTTCATGAAAATAGCTCTACTCTCCCGCAATAAAGAACTCTACTCAAGCAAACGTCTGATTGAGGCCGCAAAGGAAAGAGAGCATGACATTATCGTACTGGATGCATTACGTTGTTATATGAATATCGCCACCGATAAGCCCACCATGCATTATCGAGGAGAAGAGGTGCAAGGTGTCGATGCTATCATTCCGCGTATCGGCGCCTCTGTCAGCTTTTACGGTACAGCCGTCGTTCGACAATTTGAGATGATGAACACCTACTCACTTAATAAGTCACTTGGCATTACCCGCTCTCGCGACAAACTACATTGCATGCAACTACTTTCCAGTCGCGGCATTGGGCTACCAGAAACAGGAATTGCTAATCGTCCAGGAGATGTAAAGGATTTACTGAAAATTGCTGGCGGAACACCTTTGGTGATTAAGCTTTTGGAAGGCACACAAGGTATCGGTGTGGTACTCGCTGAAACCCGCAAAGCCGCAGAAAGTGTTATTGAGGCATTCATGGGCATTCGTGCCAATTTGCTGGTTCAGGAATATATAAAAGAAGCTGAGGGCTGTGATATTCGCTGTTTAGTGTTGGGTGGTAAAGTTATTGCTGCCATGGAGCGCAAAGCACCCAAAGGTGAATTTCGTTCAAACCTGCATCGCGGTGGCGCATCAAACTCGGTACGACTCTCCGTTCAAGAACGTAATATGGCAATTCGCGCCGCCAAAATTGTTGGCCTCAATTTCGCAGGTGTGGATATTCTACGCTCAGACAATGGCCCAGTCGTCATAGAAATTAACTCATCTCCAGGCTTAGAAGGTATTGAAAAACAAACCAAGAAAGACATCGCCGGAGAAGTCATCAGCTATATAGAGGAGAATGTTATTCCTCGTAAAATAGGATAGACTTAGTCAATATTACAAAGAAAAGCAGGGTTGGGAATGACGATAGAAATTAACGGTATCGCAATAGCTCCTGGTGAAGAGGTATTCATCGACCTTCCCCTCCCCCCCCTATATACCCATGAAGCTCTCTCCATGCCAGTGCATGTCATCAATGGCAAACGCGATGGGCCACGTTTATTTGTCAGCGCTGCTATGCATGGAGATGAAATCAACGGTGTCGATATCATTCGCCGCCTACTGAAGCATGAAGAGCTTAATGCCAACGATATACGCGGCACACTGATAGCTATCCCCGTCGTAAATGTTTATGGCTTTATTACAAAGTCACGCTATTTGCCTGACCGCCGTGATTTAAATCGATCATTCCCCGGCTCCAGTGCTGGCTCCATGGCATCACGCCTTGCTCACTTATTCGTCACCGAAATTGCTACACAATGTACCCACGGTATCGATCTACATACTGCTGCAGAAGGTCGTGAAAACCTGCCACAAATCCGCGCAGCACTAACCAACAACGAAATAAAAAAAATGGCATGCGCTTTCGGCGCTCCCGTAGTTAAACACAACGCGAGCTTTTTAGAAGGGTCGATGCGTGAAACCGCTGACAAACTCGGCATTCCGGTTCTACTTTATGAGGCAGGAGAAGCGCTACGTTTTAATGAGCTCTCTATTCGAGCGGGCGTAGAAGGCGTAATCAATGTTATGCGCGCCATCAACATGCTACCCGATCATGAAACGTGCCTACTCAGCAAACAACCCAGACTCACACACTCCAGCAAATGGGAACGCGCCACTCACAGTGGCATCCTGCGTACCATCACACCGCTGGGAGAACGTGTAAGAGAAGGCGATCTGCTAGGTATCATCTCAGACCCATTTGGCGAAAAAGAAGAACACATACTGTCCAGCACAGAAGGCATCGTTATCGGCAAAAGTACCTTACCCTTAGTCTACGAAGGCGAAGCGCTATATCACATTGCACACTTCGACGCGCCCCAAAGCATCGCACAGTCTGTTGAAGACTTTCAGCAACAGCACGACCCTGAACTCTACGAAATTCCCGATGAACCTCCCGTCAAATGACTTGTCATTAATACCGCCACTTCTACTACAGTAGAAACCCGCACAGCTCAACAACACGACAAATAAGCAAACCTAGCGACCCTTTTCTGTATGAGCATTGAACAATACACCATTGCCGCCATCATTATTTTTGCAGCCTATTTCATTCGTGGTATTGCAGGTTTTGGCTCCGGCCTGGTTGCGATACCCTTTCTAGTACTTTTTGCTCCGCTAACATTTGCTGTGTCACTGATTTTGCTTTTAGACTTTGCCGCATCTTTAATCATCGGGGGATTCGACCGTAAAAGAGTTCAGTGGCAAGAAGTGGCTTGGCTGATTCCCTTTACTATTATTGGTGTTTACACGGGTACAAAATTACTGGTGACAATTCCTCTTGTTCCTTTACTCATCACCCTCGCAGTATTTATCTTTTTCTTCGCCATTCGAAGCTTGTTCAATATTCATGGAGAGAAAACGATATCCAAATGGTGGTCTATACCTGCTTCATTCATTGGAGGTATTGTCGGAGCATTGTTTGGCACAAATGCACCACCCTATGTCATTTATCTTAATCACCGTATTCATGACAAAACACTACTGAGAGCGACATTTTCAGCCCTCTTTGTAATGGATGGAATTATCCGGATTGGGATTTTTTTCTTGGCGGGGTTGTTACTTTCTCAAACCATTTGGTGGAGTGCGCTGGGCGCAATACCGGTGATGCTAGCCGCCTTGTATGTGGGTGGTAATTTCCACACAGGATTAACTCAGGTACAAATAACGCGGATCATTGGGGTCTTACTTTTACTATCCAGCATATCGCTGTTGATTAAGGCGATAAATACCTAAAAATCACCTCCAAAAAGTCTAGAAGTGATCTTTAGAAAACAGATTAAAAACGATAATCAGCTTTCCGACAAGCTTGTAAGGGCTTTTTCCAGCCCCCACAGCTATGAATCTGCTTGCGGATTTCTTGCTCGGCGTCTACGACGCGGCGGCTTATTACCGCCGACGGCAGGTTTTGCTCCACCTTGGTTTGCCGGTTTCTTTTTCTTGAAATGCTTTTTCTTTGGAATCGCGTCTCCTTCAACTTTATCTTTTGTCCAAGGATTAGTCCCAGCTGTTTGTGTTGATTGCAAGTTCCCACTTGCGACAGCCGGTTCACGTCTGCGCTGATGAGGGCTTTGCGATGAACTCTGCTGCGGCTTTTTACGAGGAGCTTTAGAAGAGTGTTGTTCGTTTCCACGATGCTCTGTATCTGCTTTTCGTCGACGTGAACGGGCTGGCTTATTCTCTCCACCACCATGATCAACATCTGACTTTCTACGTCGAGAACGCGTTGTTTGTTCGGCATTATCCCGGTTTCTACCTTTATCCTTCTTCTTCGGACGCTTTGCCTTAACAGGACGCAATTCTTTTGAAGGTCGCACCTTAGTCTTTGGTTCAAAACCTTCTATTTCACGACGTTCCAAATGTTTCTGAATCAAACGTTCAATATCGAACAAAAGCTTATCTTCTTCTGCACTGACCAAAGATACGGCATGCCCTGCTTTCCCAGCACGACCTGTGCGCCCAATACGATGCACATAATCCTCAGGAACATTCGGTAAATCGAAATTCACTACCTGTGGTAATTCATTGATATCGATACCACGCGCGGCAATATCAGTGGCGACAAGAATCCGTGTCTGACCCGCTTTGAAATTAGCTAAAGCTTTAGTACGCGCGCCCTGACTTTTATTACCATGAATAGCTGCCGCACTAATATCGTTCTTTTCAAGCTGAGCTGTTAAACGGTTCGCACCATGTTTGGTACGACAGAAAACCAACACCTGCTTCCACTCATTCTCATTGATCAACTCAATAAGCAAGCCTGTTTTACGCGACTTATCGACGGTGTATACCAACTGTTCAACGCGTTTCGCTGTTGAATTCTTTGGGGTTACAGAAATTTCTACCGGGTCGTTCACCAAACCTTTGGCTAAACGACGAATCTCATCAGAAAAAGTTGCCGAGAATAATAGATTCTGACGATTCTTCGGCAATGCCGCGAGAACCTTTTTGATGTCATGAATAAAGCCCATGTCCAACATACGATCGGCTTCATCCAGCACTAAAATTTCTAGCTGGTCGAAACGCACAGCATTTTGCTGGTAGAGGTCTAACAAACGCCCGGGTGTTGCCACCAGAATATCCATGCCACGACGTAAACGCATCATCTGCGGATTGATTTTCACACCACCAAAAACGACAGTCGAAGAAAGACGAAGACCTTTGCCATAGGCTTTTACATTATCATCAATCTGCGCGGCAAGTTCGCGCGTTGGTGTCAGGATTAAAGTACGAACCTGATTATTTTTAGGCTTAGACCCTTTGGAAAGTAGCTCCAAAATAGGCAATGTGAAACCTGCTGTTTTCCCCGTTCCAGTTTGTGCCGCAGCCATCATGTCTCTGCCAGAGAGTACAATCGGAATCGCTTTTTCTTGAATCGGGGAAGGTGCTGTATAACCTTTTTCCGTCACTGCTTTTAAAATAGGAGCAGATAGGCCTAGTTCATCAAAATTCATTTATTTATCTCAATAGATACTGCAGCGCCATGAGATATTTTCAATAAAATACTCGATGGAACAACATATATTCTTTAGATGTAACCAGCAGATTGCTTAGAGGTGATTCAAACAGCAAAATGAAGACCCACGCGCTTTAAGCACTTTGGTCTTTTCATATCACTTTTGAGTCAATTCGAGAACCAGCTGAATGGTTACAAAGGGGATGTCAAAACTAGCGCCGAGTTTCAACATCATATTTTTCCGCGAAAAGTGGAGGCTTCGATGAAAGCAAGTTCGCGGGGCGCAGATGCGTAGAACGCATCGTCTTATTTAATTCTTAACTTCGTTATCTTTTACCAGGGACGTGTTACGTTATTTATAGAACACAATCACAAAGCCTTGTTTGCATTGTTTCTGCTGTAGTACGACTGAAGTAGCGATTCCGCTTATTCTGTTGGCCTCATATGTGGAAATAAAATCACGTCACGTATGGATGGCTTATCGGTTAGCAACATGACTAAACGATCAATACCGATACCTTGTCCCGCAGTTGGTGGCAAACCATATTCCAATGCACGAACATAATCATGATCATAGTGCATAGCTTCATCATCGCCTGCATCTTTCTCATCAACCTGCTTTTGGAAACGCTCTGCTTGGTCTTCTGCATCATTAAGCTCTGAGAAACCGTTACCGATTTCACGACCACCAATGAATAGCTCAAAACGATCTGTCACAAAAGGATTTTCATCATTACGGCGAGCAAGCGGAGAGACTTCAGCAGGATAGGCTGTAATGAATGTGGGGTTCATTAAGCGATGTTCAACTGTTTTCTCAAAAATTTCGATCTGAACCTTACCTAAGCCCCAATAATTTTCAGTAGGAATACCTAAGCGTTTCGCAATTGCCAGCGCCTGATCCATATCATCCAATTCAGCATCGGTAATATCATCATTAAAGTGTAAAATAGACTCTTTCACTGTCATGCGCTGGAAGGGAGCTGCAAAATCAAACTCTTCACCCTGATACGGAATCGTTGTGCTACCTACAACATCACGCGCCAAGCCTTTGAACATTTCTTCGGTCATATCCATTAAATCATGATACGTCGCATACGCCTGGTACCATTCAATCATGGTGAATTCAGGGTTATGGCGAGTTGATAGACCTTCGTTGCGGAAATTACGGTTAATCTCAAAGACACGATCAAAGCCACCGACAACTAAACGCTTCAAATACAACTCAGGAGCGATACGCATGTACATTTCCATGTCGAGCGCATTGTGATGTGTCACAAATGGACGTGCCGTTGCTCCACCAGGAATGGTTTGCAGCATCGGCGTTTCTACTTCGAGGTAGTCACGTTGTAAAAAGAAGTTACGAATGTACGTCACGATCATCGAACGCATCATAAATACCTGACGGGTATCATCGTTCATGATCAAATCAAGATAACGCTGACGATAGCGCTGCTCGTGATCCGTCAAACCGTGGAATTTTTCAGGAAGCGGACGTAAAGATTTCGTTAACAGCTTAATGCTATCAACACGAATCGACAACTCACCGGTTTTGGTTTTGAACAATTCCCCTTCTGCACCGATGATATCGCCAGTATCCCAGGTTTTGAAATCAGCGTAAACGCCCTCTTCCAAACGTTGACCTTGAACAAATAACTGAATACGTCCTGTCGTATCAGAAATCGTCACAAAACTCGCTTTACCCATGATGCGCTTAAGCATGATTCGACCACCGATAGTGACGCGAACGACATTCTCATCAAACCAAGGTTTATCATATTCATCGTATTCAAAATGCAACGGCGCGGCATAATTATCGCGTTTAAAATCGTTAGGAAAAGCAATACCTTTGCTACGAATATCAGCCAATTTCTCACGACGTTGTGTGATAAGTTGATTCTCGTCCTGCTGGCTTGTTTCTTGTTCGCTCATTCTAATATCCTATAGCCCGCTCTTGAGGCTGGCTTCAATAAATTGATCTAAAGCACCATCAAGTACTGCTTGTGTATTACCAGTTTCGACACCGGTGCGTAGATCTTTAATACGTGATTGATCCAAAACATAAGATCGAATTTGACTACCCCAGCCAATATCAGACTTCGTATCTTCGAGTGCCTGTTGCTGTTCATTTTTCTTAGACATTTCCAGCTCATACAACTTAGCTTTGAGCTGTTTCATCGCGGTATCTTTATTCGCATGTTGCGAACGACCATTCTGACATTGAACAACTGTATTAGTGGGGAGATGCGTAATACGCACCGCAGATTCCGTTTTATTAACATGCTGACCACCGGCACCCGAAGCGCGATACACATCAATACGTAAATCTGCAGGATTGATATCAATTTCGATATCATCATCAATTTCAGGCGCTGCAAACACCGCAGAAAAGGATGTATGACGACGATTACTCGAATCAAAAGGAGACTTTCTTACTAAACGATGCACGCCCGTTTCTGTACGCAACCAGCCAAAAGCATATTCGCCTTGAAAACTAATTGTAGCACTCTTGATACCTGCTACATCACCGGCTGAGGCTTCGATAAGCTCAGTTTTAAAGCCCTTCTGCTCACCCCAGCGTAAGTACATACGCAAGATCATTTCTGACCAATCTTGTGCTTCCGTACCACCAGACCCTGATTGAATATCAAGGAAGGCATTGTTCGCATCCATTTCACCTGAGAACATGCGCTGAAATTCGAGTTTCTCTACATCTTTTGTGGCGCTGTCCAGATCATCAACCACGGCATCAACAGTATCTTGATCATCTTCCATTTCCGCCATTTCCAAGAGCTCTCTAGCATCTACTAATGCATCATCAAGCTTCTCGATAGTATAAACGACGTTCTCTAATTGCGACTTCTGTTTACCCAGCTTTTGGGCATTTTCAGGATTATCCCAAATTTTAGGGTCTTCCAACTCACGATTGACTTCTTCTAGCTGTTCTTTCTTGTCAGCAAAGTCAAAGATACCCCCTAAGCGCATCAATACGCGAGGTCAGGTCATCAATAGTCGTGTAAATTGGATTAAGTTCCATAGGAATCAAGGCGTTCTGTGCGTGGATTGCGTGAAGAAAATACGTATTAAATTCACAAAAAAAAGAGTTGGCGGATAGTACCTAGTTTAGTCACATACTGCAACCTCTATAGAGCTTGCTCCAACGGCGTATTCACATTATCAGATGATCCGTCAAAAATGTAGACCCCTTTTCCATCAAATAGGCATGTCAAACCTTATGCCAAAGTTGTTGGCTGCCTCTTTTTGAGTGTATTCTCTCTCAGCAGCAATGCTGAAAGTAGCTTCTTTGAACTTAATAACGACACAAAATCATAAGAATGAAACACTTGATTATCGATATCTCTTCACATGGGCTTGGTCATCTAGCCCAAACAGCACTGGTCATTAATTCTCTAGACACAAACAAGATAAGACTGACCGTCCGCACCAAGATATCCGAAGAGATTTTAAAAGAACGTATTCAGCATCCTTTTGATCTTATTCCTTATCAACAAGATATAGGAATGATCATGCATGATGCTTTGCAGGTTGATGCTAAAGCTACCATGAAATGGTATCAAGATTTCCATGCGACTTATACCTTACGTAAAAAACAAGCTGCTAGAGATTTAGAGACCTTAAAACCCGACTTGGTATTTGCGGACATTCCCTACTTGAGCCTTGATGCTTGCTCATTGATTGATGTCCCATCCATTGCACTGTGTTCTTTAAACTGGGCTGATATTTTTCAAGCATACTGTGGACATTTCAATGGAGCGGCGATAATCCATGACGATATAGTCAATGCTTATTCCAAAGCTCAGTACTTCTTGCAGGCCACGCCTTCAATGCCGATGGATAATTTATCTAATCTCCACGCTATTTCCCCGATTGCACAGAAAGGGGAAAAGCAAACGACTAAACTACGAAACTGTGTCCAAAAGCCGGATACAACACGTTTTATACTGGTCGCTCTGGGAGGCATCGGCATGCAGTACCCATTAGAAAGCTGGCCACAAATCGATGATGTCAGCTGGATCTTTGATGATGCGGCTTTATATCTGCAACGAGAGGACTTTATCGCTAAATCTCTTATTGATTTATCCTATACTGACCTGCTTGCATCTTGTGATGTGATTCTGACAAAGACGGGCTATGGCACTCAGACCGAAGCGGTTGTTAACCGAATTCCAACATTATGCGTGGCTCGCGGGGATTGGCCTGAAGAGCCTTATTTATTTGAATGGCATCAACGACATGGCATTGTTGATTTTCTTCATTGGCAAAACATCGGAACCCAAAACTTCCGTACTCAGATCGAATGCATGCTTGAACAGGACTGGAATCAGAAAACGCTCAACCCAACAGGCGCAGGAGAAGCTGCTGCCATTATCCATGACTTACTCTACCCATTACATCCATCGCGTCAATCGCTTCCAAATCAAGAATTAGCACCTTGAACTGAGGCTTTGCAGCACCCGCATTCGAGAAATACAGATCACCATCATAAAGAAATAGCGCCTCAGATTTATCAGCGCTAAATGCTCACGACAAAATGGAAAAAACCAGGTTTACAGCTTTCCCTTCAAGGCTTTAATATCATTATCATCAAGCACATCATATTTCGCTTTTAGAATCGCCTTGAGTTCTGTCTGCCACGTTTCTTTTGGCATACGAAACGTTACTTCTTTCGCTGTAATATCCCGCACTAGACGATTTTTAATATCCTTAAGCTGATCATCAAATAATTCGGTACGTGAAGCCAAGGCATCAAGTTTGTCAAACACTTTCGAATGATGCCCCTGCCCTAACAAACTTTCACCACCATAATCCCAAGTCTGTTCAATCCACACTGGAAAAAATCGCTCTTTTCCATCAGGAAACAAGGTAAAACTCAAATCCATGAATACATCATCTTCATCACCTTTGGTCTGCATCGCTTTTTGTTTGAAGGCATTAAAGTCTGCAAATAAATAGTAACGCGTCCCTTCTGCGACAACGGCGTGCCAATAGCCAGGCATGAGCCTGTCTAGCCAGCTCATATCGGCAGGTGGCTGCACATCTGCTTTCGCTTTTTCTTCAAGGAGTTGCACCACTTTTTGACGAAGTTGTTGCCCAAATGCGAAAACCTTAGCTAATTCTTCACTAGTGCCTGCATTCACATAGCTCTTCTGATAATTCCGAATTTCACTCGCTAGCGATGCACCAAAAAAGGAATCCCTACGGATATTGAGAAGCTGTTGATTGAGCGCTTTATCTTGAGGGGATTCACCAAAGGTTGCCACTGTAGCCGCATATACCCAACCTTTCACACCATCTTTGGTATTTACATAGAGCCAAGGGTCGTTATAACGAACACCACGCAATTTTACCGGAGAGGTTGTTTCACTGATTTGCTCAAGCCAAGTGATGTTTTCATCCTTAGCGAGCTTGGAGATTACCTCACTATTCATACTTGGCTCAGCACGCATATTTACAGTATTGAGAATAACTTTTATATCAATCGAACCACTTTGTACTGCTTCAACAGGTTTCGCAACCGTTATTCTTGGTGCCTCTTCTTCATCTTTGCTACAACTCGATGTGAATACCAGCAATAGCATTAAAAGAGGTACAAATATCCATTTTGTATCGAAATTATGACCAGTCATTCGTAATCCTTGTGTACGACAGAGAGAAACTAGTCCGAATTATAGAACGTAAAATTTATTATGCGGAGTAAATAAA
Organism: uncultured Thiotrichaceae bacterium; assembly: GCA_902727985.1. Classification (GTDB taxonomy): domain Bacteria; phylum Pseudomonadota; class Gammaproteobacteria; order Thiotrichales; family Thiotrichaceae; genus HyVt-477. The sequence continues at coordinate 39,972 of CACVAY010000141.1, forward strand.
CTAATTAATGAAGTTGTTTATCTATTTTTATCTTGCCAAAAGCCAATCTGGCGAATTTTTAACCGCAAAAATCAGTAATTCATCAACAGAACCCCATGATTCATCCTTCCCTATATCAAAAGCTAAAAACCGTAGCACTTGTTCTAAATTGGCTATTTCTTTACCTTTCTCTAATCCCGGTGCATGGGTTTGTTTACTGAGTTTTTGCCCTTGATCATTCATCATCAAAGGAAGGTGAAAATACTCAGGGGTTTCATAACCAAGCAGTTGCTGCAAATGGATTTGTCGCGGGGTGTTACCGAGCAAATCTGCACCACGTACCACCTCCGTAATCCCTTGCCCGTGATCATCTACAACCACCGCCAATTGGTAAGCAATATAACCATCAGAACGTTTGACAATAAAATCACCCAGTGCTGATTCCAGCCGCTGACATAATTCCCCACAAGTAAGATCATTAAAACAAAGGGGATCATTATGGGTACGCACTCGTATGGAGGGAGCCTTTGTCGCCTCAGCACCATTTCGACAATGCCCAGGATAGATCATCCCAAACTCACCGCGTTCGGCAGTCGCTATCAAAAACTTGCGACTGCAATAACACGGGTAAACCAAATCTTGATCTTTTAATGCATCCAATGCCGCCTCATAGTAGCTTTGGCGCTGGCTTTGGAACTCAACGTCACCATCCCAGTGCAAACCATGCCGTTCTAAATCCTGTAAAATAGACACTTTCGCCTCAGATTCTTCACGTAATGGATCAAGATCCTCCATACGCACCAGCCATTGCCCATTGCGATTTTTCGCACGTACATAGCTACCTACAGCAGCAACCAGCGACCCCAAATGCAAATGCCCTGTGGGAGAAGGAGCGAAACGGCCAATGTAATCAACCATACGCTTATACTATTCCGGGCGAAAAGCAGCCTGTAAATATTGCACCATCGAGACAATCGTTAATACTGTCGCGATAGCAAGTGCAATCAAGCCCATTTCACGAATAGGCAATACGCCAAACAAGGGCTGATTATAAAGCAGAAACATAAGCGCAATAATTTGCGCCGTCGTCTTTACCTTACCGATAAATGCTACTGCAACTTTACCGCGTTTACCCACTTCAGCCATCCACTCACGAAGCGCAGAAATAACAATTTCACGGCCTATAATCGCGATTGCCGCCAACGTAATCCAGAATTCAGCTTCACGTTCTACAATTAATAGCATGGCTACCGCCACAATCAATTTGTCTGCAACAGGGTCGAGAAAAGCTCCCAAGCGTGATTCTTGGTTCCACTTACGTGCAAGGTAGCCATCCGCCCAATCTGTCAAACCGGCAATACCAAAAATGAAGGCTGCCATGAAAGGATAATCTAAGTAAAAAAACAGCACCATGACGGGTATCAAAGCGATACGTAACAGTGTCAGAGATGTTGGGATATTGATATGCATGATAAATTCATTGTAAACCGCGATATTGCAGGGGATTGTAACCTGAAACACAACAGAAATACTGCTATTAGAGACGAAAGATTGAACAGCTACTATTTTGCAGTCTTAATTTCGAAAAAATTCGACGGTTAAAAGAGTAGCCATCGCTCCTCTATACATATTCTCACTGGATTATAGATGGGTTCTGTAGTGCGTTAGCGTCATTTAAAATGCGACATACCCTTCTGCATCAGAGGCCTGTGTTAACATCCGAAACACAGGGATACATACCACAAATTCCCGCTTGCAAAATCACCATTTTCACAGCACTATCCTGCCCTCAATCACGAACAAAAATAGACTATGAAATCTCTTTCTCAGCGTATCGCTTCTGATCTTGCCGTTTCCGAAAAACAGGTTATTGCCGCCATTGGCTTACTGGATGAAGGTTCAACCGTTCCTTTCATTTCTCGTTACCGTAAAGAAGTGACAGGTGGGCTGGACGATGGTCAATTACGCCTGCTTGAGGAACGTCTTGCCTACTTACGTGAGCTGGATTCTCGCCGCGAGACCATTCTTAAAAATATTGAAGAACAAGACAAACTTACTCCCGCATTAAAACAAGCTCTGTTAGATGCTGACACGAAAACGCGTCTGGAAGATCTCTATCTACCCTTCAAGCAAAAACGTCGTACCAAAGGCCAAATTGCCATTGAAGCAGGCATAGCACCACTTGCTGATGCTCTACTGGCTAATCCAGCATTAGACCCTGAGCAAGAAGCCACTAAATACATAAATACGCATGAAGATTTCAAAGAGGCTTTCGTAGATACCAAAGGCGTACTGAATGGCGCGAAATTCATCCTAATGGAGCGTTATGCAGAAGACGCAACCTTGATTGCCAATTTGCGTGACACCTTAAATTCACAAGGCGTTGTGTTCTCAAAAGTTAGTAAAGGCAAGGAACAAGAAGGACAGAAGTTTGCGGATTATTTTGAGTATGAAGAATTATTCAAGAAGATTCCCTCACATCGCGCCCTCGCCCTATTCCGCGGACGTAATGAAAGTGTCTTACAAATCAAACTCGACATGCCACATGATGGAGAAGGCTTACACCCTTGCGAATATATTATTGCCAAACATACAGGCATTCTGAACTTACACGGTGCAGCTGAAAGCTGGTTAAAAGAAGTCGTAAGCTGGACATGGAAAATCAAACTCCAGCTGAAAATGGAAACCGAATTATTGACAGATTTGCGCCAACGCGCTGAGACCGAAGCCATCAAAGTATTCGGTCAAAACCTGAAAGACCTCTTACTGTCTGCACCTGCTGGACAAAAGGCCACCTTGGGACTCGACCCAGGTTTACGTACAGGGGTAAAACTGGCTGTTATCGACAATACCGGCAAATACATAGATTCCGCTGCGATCTTCCCACATGCACCGCGTAATGATTGGGATGCCTCAATTGCCACGCTAGCAAAACTCTGTAAACAATACTCCATTAAGTTGCTTGCTATCGGTAATGGCACAGCTTCACGCGAAACCGATAAACTTTGTGGCGAACTGATGCAAAAGCACCCTGAACTGGGTTTACAAAAAATCATGGTAAGCGAAGCGGGTGCATCGGTGTATTCTGCTTCGGAAACGGCGGCTAAAGAATTCCCTAATTTAGATGTTACCGTGCGTGGTGCCATTTCCATTGCACGTCGTTTGCAAGATCCGCTGGCAGAGTTGGTGAAGATCGAACCAAAGTCAATCGGGGTTGGCCAATATCAACACGATGTTAGCCAAGTACAACTCGCAAAAAATCTGGATAGCATGGTTGAGGATTGTGTAAACCGCGTTGGTGTAGAGGTGAATACGGCTTCTGCCGCCTTACTGCGTCGCGTTGCAGGCTTGAATCAAACCATTGCTGACAATATCGTGGCATTCCGCGATGCCGAAGGCATGTTTAAGAGCCGCAAAGATCTTAAGAAAGTGCCTCGTTTGGGCGATAAAACCTTTGAACAAGCCGCCGGTTTCTTACGTATTCAACAGGCTGAGAATCCTTTAGATGCATCATCAGTGCACCCTGAGTCTTATTCAGTGGTTAAGAAGATGGCTGGATCGCTGCATACCAATATCAGCGAATTGGTTAGTAATGCGCAATTAGTGAAGCAATTGCAACCACAAGACTTTACCGATGAAAAAATTGGTTTGCCCACCATAATCGACATCATGGCGGAGCTAGAAAAACCGGGACGTGATCCGCGCCCTGCTTTCAAAACGGCAGCCTTCAAAGAAGGCGTTGAAAAGATCTCCGATCTTAAAGAGGCGATGATTTTGGAAGGCACGGTAACCAATGTCACCAACTTTGGTGCTTTTGTAGATATTGGCGTACACCAAGACGGTTTGGTGCATATTTCTGCCTTATCGAATACCTTCGTGAAAGATCCTCATGATGTCGTAAAGGCTGGGGATATCGTAAAAGTCAAAGTGATGGAAGTTGATGTGCAACGCAAGCGTATCGCTTTAAGTATGCGCTTGGATGATGCAGCGAATGGTTCAACTAAAGGGCCTGCTAAACATACGCAGAAAGCCCCTCAGCAAAAACGCCCTGCTCGTCATAATCAGCAGAAAGTAAAGTCATCAGGCATGGCAAACTCAGCATTTGCAGATGCGTTCGCGAAAGCTAAAAAAGGCTAACTGGAAAAGCAACCTCAACACCGCATGAGAAGTCTTTTCTCATGTTGCGGGTTTTGCGCTAGACTCACCGCCATGCAACCAATAATTTCTATCAAAAATCTATCGAAGACATACGATACAGGGCACCACGCACTAAAAGATGTGAATCTCGATATTCAAAAAGGCGAGATTCTGGCACTCCTTGGGCCAAATGGTGCGGGTAAAACCACCCTGATTTCAATTATCTGCGGTCTTGTAGCCCCTACTGGCGGCTCAGTAACCGTTGATGGCTACGACATTATCAGCGATTATCGCGAGACTCGTAAGCGTATTGGCCTGGTTCCTCAGGAGCTTGCCATTGCAGCATTTGATAAGGTTTTCGAGACGGTTCAATACAGCCGCGGGCTATTTGGGAAAAAGCCCGACAATGCTTACCTGGAGCAGCTGCTCTCTGATTTATCACTTTCAGATAAATTGACCAGTGAACTACGGGCGTTGTCTGGTGGTATGAAACGACGTGTTTTAATCGCCAAAGCACTCTCGCACGAACCGCGAGTCCTCTTTCTTGATGAACCCACCGCAGGTGTGGATGTTGAGTTGCGTAAGGACATGTGGAAGATTGTCAATCGTTTGCGTGAAGCTGGTGTCACCATCATTCTGACCACGCATTATATTGAAGAAGCGGAAGCGATTGCTGATCGTGTCGGTGTCATTAGCGGTGGTGAATTATTGCTCGTCGACGATAAAAACAATCTGATGCAGAAGCTAGGTAAAAAGCAGCTGCTGATAGAACTTAAAGAACCTGCTCAAGCGATTCCTGAAAGTCTTGCAGGCTATGCATTAGCACTATCCAAAAAAGGTTCTGAGATTATTTACACCTATGACATTACTAGTGATGGCACGGGTATAACGGCTTTATTGCAAGCGATGGCTGAAGCAGGTTTAACTATGAAAGACCTGAAAACATCACAAAGCTCTCTGGAAGATATTTTCGTCAATTTGGTGAACCCACAATGATAAATTTTCAAGCCATCAAAGTCATTTATCATCACGAAATGATGCGTGCCTGGAACACCCTTTTCCAAACCATCGCTTCACCCGTGCTTTCCACTTCTTTGTATTTCGTCGTTTTCGGTTCTGCCATTGGTTCGCGTATTGAGGATATTGGTGGCGTCTCTTATGGTGCGTTTATTGTGCCTGGCCTGATGATGCTCTCACTATTAACACAAAGTGTGGCAAATGCCTCCTTTGGCATCTTCTTTCCAAAGTTTAGCGGTACCGTCTATGAGATTATGTCTGCGCCCATCTCCTCGCTAGAAATTCTGATTGGTTTTGTCGGTGCAGCGGCCTCAAAATCTCTCATTATCGGCATTATTATTTTGATCACCGCCAACTTCTTTGTTGATATTCACATCATGCATCCCTTCTGGATGGCGACGTTCTTAATCCTGACCTGTATATCATTTAGCTTACTGGGGTTCATTATCGGCTTGTGGGCAACGAATTTTGAGAAGCTACAAGTCGTACCACTGCTAGTGATCACCCCATTAGTCTTCTTGGGTGGTACTTTCTATTCTATTGATATGCTTCCACCCTTCTGGCAAAACGTGAGCTTATTTAACCCTGTTCTTTACCTTGTGAGTGGTTTTAGATGGAGTTTCTTTGAAGTCTCTGACGTCAATGTCTATGTAAGCCTGGCGATGATATTAGTCTTCTTATCGGTGTGCTTAGGCATTGTATGGTGGATGTTTAAGACGGGTTATCGTCTAAAGCAATAATTGCCAATGGGATCGTTGCATTAAGTTCTCATGCAACGATTTTTATCCCATATTACTTTTCTGAAGAGTTCGCTTCTCGCTTTGCATATTCAGCGCGCATTTTCTCTGTTCCCCAATAGAAAATTAACAAACAAAAGAAAAACAGGGGCAAGGTATTTTCTTGGCTATATTGTGGGGCGACGAATACACCAAAGATTGTAAAACATAGCTGTATAGAAGCCAGCAGAATAACGCTTTGTCTTACACTTCCGCCCAGATAGCGTTGCACAATATGATGCACATGATTCCTGTCAGCCGTCAAAATAGATACTCCCTCTAGCTTACGCCTTACCATTACTGTCACCGTGTCCAAAATCGGAATCGCTGTGATAAATAAGATACTTACCGGGTCAACATATTTAGTCACCTCTATACTGAGAACCGCAATCACAAAACCCAATGTTAATGAGCCACTGTCACCCATAAATATCTTTGCAGGATTCCAGTTAAACAATAAAAATGTTCCTAAGGCGGCGATCAATACACCACTAAGCTTATATACCAAAGGATTGTCATATTGATAACCAACCATACCGAGTCCTGCCAGAATGATAATACTTGTCAGAGCGGCTAAACCATCAATGCCATCCAGCAAATTTAGCGCATTGGTGAAACCGACTACAGCAAAAACAGTAAGCGGTAAGGCCAAGTAACTAACTTCAATTGGATTCCCGTAATAGCTGCCGACACTGGTTATTTTTAAGCCATTTAGAAAAATAAGGATAGATGCCAGCAAGATGACAAAAAATTTCGTACGCGAAGAACTATGGTTGTAATCATCATAGACACCGAGGAAGAAAACCAAGGTAATCGCCACCAATGACAAAATGTATTCTCCATAGAAGGAATGTCCGATTGATAAAATCCCGATGAGGAAAGCAAAAACAAAACCAATACCTGCGCCACAAGGTGTCACTTTTAAATGCGAACTTCGATGATTGGGAACTGCAATTAAACCAATACTGGACGCTTTATTGATGATGAAGAGCACTGAAATACTCGTCAGTAGAACCGTTATAGTGAGTGTTAACAACATAATGAAAAGCTATCTCTAAACTTGTGATTGCTAAATTATTTTTATTAGGTCACAAGAAATTAGCACTCAGCTTCTGAAAAAATGAGGACAACAATGATGAACAACCGTTAATTTTTCATAAACGGTCGAGACTGGGAGAAATAAACGTAATCTATAAAGATTATTGAATTATAAGAAAAAAATCTGGGGAATATGTGTCAGAAAACGGCACATAGAAAATACAACAATGAGGGTGTAAGCTAAACCATCAACCCGTCCTGAATATTATAGATCGTGTCCATACGTTCTGCTAGCGATAGGTCGTGAGTAACAATGACAAAGGCTGTCCCCGTTTCTGCATTGAGTTCTTGCATGAGCGAAAAAATTTTCTCTGCCGTTTGATGATCCAGGTTTCCTGTTGGCTCATCCGCAAGAACTGCTTTGGGTCGTGTAACCAAGGCACGCGCGATTGCCGCACGCTGACGCTCACCACCAGATAACTGCCCTGGCTTATGTTCAAGTCGATGTCCAAGCCCAACCCGTTTGAGCATATCAGCCGCTTTATCTTGTGCATCGGACACACTGGTCTTACCAATGAGCAAAGGCATCGCGACATTCTCAAGCGCCGTAAATTCTGGAAGCAAATGATGAAATTGGTAGATGAAACCCAAGGTCTGGTTACGTAATTTTCCCCGTTTAGTTTCAGAGAGATTCGCAATATCGTGACCCTGGATTAACACCTCACCGTTGCTAGGCAGGTCCAAACCCCCCATGATGTGCAACAAAGTACTTTTCCCACTACCTGAGCTTCCAAGGATCGCAACTTTCTCGCCCTCAGCAACCTGCATATCAATGCCGCGTAGAACATCGACATTCAAATCGCCTTCCTGGAACTGTCGCGTCACTCCACGACATTCAATAACCGTATTCTCAAGATTCATAGCGTAGCGCCTCCGCGGGCTGAACTTTCGACGCTCTCCATGCAGGGTATACCGTCGCAAATAATGATAACAATAGGGTACTAACGACAATCAAAACGATATCAGCTGTTTGCACGGCACCCTTAATTTTACTAATAAAGTAAGCATCTTCAGACACCAAAGGCACACCAATAATTGCTTCGATGAGAGGTACGATCACTTCAATATTCGAGGAGATCAATACACCCAGCGTTACACCGATCAATACACCAAAAATAGCGGTTAATAGGCCTTGAATCAAAAACGTTTTGGTCACACCCAAAGGCGATAACCCAAGTGTACGTAAAATAGCAATATCGGTTTTCTTATCAATGACCACCATCGTCATCGTGGAAATAAGATTAAAGGCCGCCACCGCAATAATCATCAGCAAGATGAAGAAAAACATGGCCTTTTGCATACCCAGCGCTTTGAAAAAATTCTTAAACTGCTGCGTCCAATCCACTACCCATATATCAGGAGAGGAGTTTTCATAAATCACTTCTGATAAAACAGGTGCTTTATACATATCTTCAAGCTGCAAACGTACACCCGAGACCCGCTCTTTCATATCCAACATTTCAGCAGCATCTTTGATATGAATAAACCCCATGGTGCTATCATAGACTTTCATATCGAGCTTGAATGTCCCCAACACCGTAAACTCTTTCAGAATGGGTAACTCGCCAGATGACAGGGAAGCGGTTTTTAGGCTAATTGCGGTAATCGAATCCCCTGCTTTAACCTTTAAATCTCTTGCCAGCGAAGCACCAAGAATTATCCCGAATTCACCTTCCTTGAGCTTCGCAAAACTCACATTCTGCATGTGCTGATCTAGATCACTAATAGTGGTTTGTAATTCAGGGAGTACACCTTGCAACGTCACACCGCGAACTTCACCATCGACATTCAGCATAACTTGCTTATCAATAAACGGTGCGACACCCTCAACATAGGGGAATTGCAACATATTATCGCGAGTGGTTTGCCAATCTTCTAGCTCGCCCACATTGGTCGATACGGTCACATGAGAAAGCATGCCCAGAATCCTTTCCCGTAATGCCTGTTCGAAACCATTCATGATCGATAGCACTACGATAAGTACCATCACGCCAATGGCAATTCCAATCATCGACGCCAAGGCGATGAAAGACACATAAGCGCCTTTACGTTTAGCACGCGTGTAGCGCATACCGATGAAAGCTTCAGTTGGTTTAAACACTTAAGCAGAGGCTCCTTTAGGCTTACTCATAACGTAGCGACTGTGCTGGCTGAATATTCGCGGCACGTCGGGCTGGATAAATGGTTGCAATAATAGAAGCTAGTAATGCACTCAACGCAATAACGACGACTTCTTTCACCTGCATATCAGACGGGATTTCGCTGATGTAAAAAACTTCAGGAGGGAAAATCTTTTTGCCCATTAGGTTCTCAATAAAGGGGGCCACATTTTCAACGTTAAGTGCCAATAATACGCCTAATATCACACCAATAATCGTACCTAAGATACCGACAATACTGCCCTGAATCATAAATACACGGGCTACTTGACGCGGAGACATACCCAAAGTGCGAAGGATTGCGATATCAGCTTGTTTGTTTTTCACCATCATGACGAGTGAAGCCACCAGATTGAATAAGGCGACCAAGACAATAAGTCCCAGCACGATATACATCATGATCTTTTCCATCTTGAATGCATGGAACAGACTGGCATTATCTTCTGACCAGCTTTCGACTTTAAAATCATCACCTAACTGTTGCTGTAATTCCAGCGCCATCGTATCGGCTTTAAACAAATCTTTGAGCTGTAAACGTACGCCGCTTACTTGCCCCTTCATGCTAAACAAACGACCAGCATCTTCATGATGGATAAATGCTGTTGAGCTGTCGTATTCCTGTAGACGCATTTGGTAGATAGCAACGACCGTAAAGCGTTTCATACGCGGAATCACTCCTGCTGGCGTCACGCGAGCTTTAGGAGAAATAACGGTGATTTTATCGCCAAGATTAACATTCAAATGATTCGCTAACTCAATGCCAATCGCGATACCGTATTTACGCGACGCTAAGGCTTGAAAGTTTCCTTCCAGCATATGTTTAGGGAGATTGACTGTCGAAACCTCATCCTGATGATCAGGAGAAATACCCTGTAACAATACGCCCTGCGGCGTACCAAATTCGCTCGTCATCATGACTTGTTTTTCGGTAAAGGGGGCAGCGCCTTCAACATCAGGCCTGGCTGACAATGTTTCACGCAGTGGCTGCCATTCAGTTAATGAACCATTTGTCTCAGTCACGGTGACATGCGACACCATTCCCAGTATTCTAGTGCGTAATTCTTTTTGAAAACCGTTCATTACCGACAAAACGGTAATTAAAACAAGAACCCCGAGTGTTATGCCAAGCAATGAAGCCAAGGTGATAAAGGAAATCGAATTATTTTCACGCTTTGACCGCGTGTATCGTAATCCTATAAATAAATCCAATGGTTTAAACATGGTTGGCGATTATAATTGAAAGGTACATACAAATGAACTTGAAAACGTTGCTACTGCCATTGATGCTAATTCTCCCCATTAGTTCCAACGCTGATGTTGTTATCATTGATGATATGGCCAGTGTGATACAAGTAAGTCACACACCTAAAGCCGGTATGAGCAAGAAATCAGTAAAGAAACAATTTGGCAAACCGCAGCGACTTTACACTGCTCCTGGTAAAGTTACCAAGAAAAACCCAAGAATCTCAGTATGGACCTATGCGGGCTACAAGGTTTTCTTTGAAAACAACCATGTTGTACACACGGTTGTAAGACAAAACTAGGCAAGAGCACTCACGAGCATCCATACCCCAAAGAGGCCAACCAATAGTCCTGCTACGCCTCTTACCCATGGGTTCTGCCTGAATCGACCCAATTTGTTAGCGGCTATCCCCATAGCTAGCAGATTGGGCAAAGTACCAAGACCAAACGCCAACATCAGCATAGCACCCTGTTGCCAGCTTCCTACGAAAACTGCCCATGTTAAAACGGTATAAACCATGCCACAGGGTATCCAACCCCATACCAAACCTAGAGGAAATGCTTGTCCAAAAGTTTTTGTTGGGATAAACCGACGTCCTAAGGGCTCTATTTTTCTCCATAAATAAGTGCCCCCCTTTTCGATCCTTTGCAAACCATTCCAGATTCCTGATAGATAGAATCCCAAAACAATCATAAATACTGCGGCAATAGCCCCAAGAATATCTTGGGTTTCTTTCAAATCGACGAGAGTAAAAATGCCTTGGCCTAATCCCCCCATCAGTGCACCAGCAATGACATAGCTACTTATTCGCCCAAGGTTATAGCCAAATAACACCGGAAGTTGAGAGCTTGGTTTAGATAATTGAGTAGGCTGTGAGGAGACTGCGGCAACAATACCGCCACACATTCCCAAGCAGTGGACACCGCCCAGAAAACCGACCAAAAACGCACCCAGAACATTCATCTGGGTAAGCATTTCCATGGTTAATTAATGGTTACACGATGACTGTATTGTCCTTTCTCGAAGCTCTCAAATAATTCTTCTATCAGTGGGTTCTCGACAGGTAAAGCATCATTTTCCACTTTAAGGTTTGCTTCAGCAACATAGGTCATCACGTCGTCGTCGTCGACTAACACATGATACCACGGGGACTCTTTCGATGGATTCGTGGTGGCATTCTTTTCATACCACTCTTCTGAACCTTGAAAATTAGGATCAACATCTACAATCACACCGCGATAATTGAAATTACGATGATGAATAACTTGGCCAATATTGTAGTTGGCGGATTGTTTGAGCATGATTTCTCCTCATATCAGGCTGAACGTCTATTAAGGAATTAATAAGGAACACCAGCTATTCCTACCCCTTTCTACCATCATTAGATGGCTTTAGCATCAATAAGTTTCTTAATGGTGTTGCAAATCAACAAATTCAAGTAGGAAGAAAGAGAATCTTCATCGCTATTTTAGAAACTTCCCCTAAAACACTATTTTCTAATAAAATTTTTAAATCTACTAAAAAAACAATAAACATCACACTGCAAGTTATCGGTTTTTTTTGTTTAACCATCAGACGCAACGTAAACTCTGAAAGTGTCTAAGAATAATAATAAAAAAGGCAAAACCCGTGAACAAAGCGATCTATACCACACTTTCGATGCTGGCTATTTCAGGCTTAACTGCTTGCAGTCAGCAAACAATAATCCCTGAAGCAACTGAAGCCCCCCCCAAAAAAGCAACTAATTATGCTCACACTCAAAGTGTTCAACATAATAATGTGACCCAAGAGATACCGAAGGCACTACCACTGCTACAGCCTAAAGCCGTTTACATGCCTCAACAACAGGCCTATCAGGCTCGTCCTTCTTACATGCCAAACCAATCTCGTCATGAGTTAAGACAGATCGGTCAAAAAATCTTTGTTAATGAGGCTGGGGGGGATCGTAGCAAGCTTGTGCATTGGAACTATGGTGAAAACTTTGGAGCAATGGGAATTGGGCACTGGACATGGTATCCAGCGGGAAAAACACGTTATCGATACGGTAATACATTTCCTGGCCTTTTAAGTTTCATGGAAACTAAAGGTGTGCAACTGCCACAGTGGCTAAAAGTGGCTAAAGTACGAGGTGCCCCATGGGCAAACCGTTCCCAATTAATGCGCGCGAAAAACACACATCAGGTGCGTGAACTAGAACAATTACTACACAATACGAAAGATATTCAAGCAGAGTACATTATTCAACGTGCGAAACGTGCCATGCCACGTCTTGTAAAAACAAGCCCTGGCCCCTTACGTTCACGTGTTTCACAAAACTTACATGCGGTTTCTAACTCACCTGGTGGCTGGTATGCATTAGTTGATTATGTAAACTTCAAAGGTGAGGGGTTAAATCGCCGCGGTGGTTATCGTGGTCAAAATTGGGGACTACTTCAGGTACTTGAGAACATGCAACCAGCCCCTGCTGGTCAACCAGCATTAAACAATTTCGCAACATCAGCCATGCAAGTATTACAACGCCGTGTTCGTAACTCGCCACCATCGCGCGGGGAGTCACGATGGCTAACAGGATGGTCTAATCGTATTAATACGTACCGCTATCCCATATAACAGCAGTTAAATCAAACATGTAGTGAGGGTTTCCATCGGGCTGATTATCAGTCCGATGGTTTTTTACTTAGCATACTTCATTAACGAGCTTTTCCAATCAGCTACGTCTGTTTCTCCTAGACGCACCGTATCGCCAACTTCATTCTCGTACCAGCCTTTATCAAAGCGCAACGGTTCTACACTGTAGCCCCACCATACACCGCTAGCATCTTGTGCAATCCAACGCACCCATTCTGGAACATCTACTGCTTCAATATTCATCTAACTAGTTACGTTTTCTTCCTAACCAACTGAGTGAGCAGCATTTCCTGCATATCAGAATGACTCTTCTCAACTTCCGTAAAATACCAACTGACTGCTGACTTGAGCATGGGACGTTGACGCGCACTAATGTCTACCATCTCAGATGTAAGTAACTTATCAGCAACATCAAGTAATGCCTGCCTTGTTGCCGCCGCACAATCTGAGCCCCCCACTGGATAAGCAGCATGCGCATACGTTGTAATAACTTTTTTTAAAGCTTCCCCTTGCCCATTTGTGGTATCAATTCCAAGAGTACGTTTTTTAGCCAATGGTTTTACCTCGTCATCATTTCAATGAATATTTTTTACACAGCTCGTATCAACAAAAAATAAACTGCTCTATGATTGTCTTATAAAGCGCGGATAGTTCAACATAATAATTTCTTATCCACCATAAAAAGAAATCCCGAATCCCTATATTGTTGCATTTTGAGGTTATCGTATGGCTTACTCTAAAAAAATTCCTTTATCCATTCTTAGCACATTGCTTTGTGTCAGCTTGATGAGCTGTAGCTCTGAAAAAACAACTGAACCCAATTCTTCAAACAAAACTGCCAGCGAGATATCTGCACCTGTGGCTACAGAAGCTGAAATTCCTGAACCAGCAACTTTTGAAACGCCTTCATCTGTCGTGACCTCTGAATCCATGGATATAACAGGACCTGCCCCTTCATCCATAGCGCCCTCAATGGACATCAGCATTCCTGTACTAGTCCCTGCTCCAGCGTCCAAAGCCGCTAGCCCTGATAAAAAGTTCCATACGGTCAAAGTGTTTTACGGCACAGATCGCAATAAAACTAATGAAAAATCGTTGAATGATTACTTTGGCGAAGTGCGTTCAACCGTTAGTTACGGACAGATTGATATCAGTATTCCTTTCAACCACAAAGTCGGCAAAATTGAGGCTCCATCCATTTGGCGTCTAGAGTTTCGCGAAAATCCTGAAAAGCATATTTCAATGCTGGCTTTGGTTGAAATGGACAAAGCAACCTTGTTTGAGACTGTAAACAAGCGACTTAAGGATAGCGGAACGAATAGCGCCTTTATCTTCTTCCATGGCTATAACGTTACCTTCTCCGCTGCTGCAAAGCGAACAGCACAGATGGCATATGATCTGCAATTTCCCGGCATTCCCTTTTTCTATAGCTGGCCTTCTGCCGGTAGAGTTTCTGCTTATACCAAAGATGAAGGCAATATTCAGTGGTCAGAGCCTCACATCAAAGCTTTCTTAAACGACATTGCCAAAAAAAGCGACATTGAAAATATTTACTTGATTGCACACAGCATGGGGAACCGTGGATTGACTAGAGCTTTAGGTACACTCATCACCGAACAACCTGCGCTAAAAAGTAAATTCAAAGAAGTCATTCTGGCGGCACCTGATATTGATGCGGATGTCTTCAAGCGTGACATCTTACCTAAACTTACTGCACAAAAACTCCCCATTACACTCTATGCATCAGCTGATGATAAAGCGCTCATCGCCTCCAAGAAAGTGCATGGTTATTCTCGCGCAGGCGATACGGGCGATTCCATTATTATTGCTCATGGCGTTGAAACCATCGATGCGACTGGCTTAGACACAGGTTTTCTTAGACATTCTTATTTCTCAGAAACACAGCCCATGCTTAAAGATATCCATGCACTGGCTTTGGAGGAACTCCGAGCACATCAACGTACACTCTTGGAGAAAGTGGGCGACAATGGATACTGGAAATTTCGCGAAACTTTACAGTAAGAATCACTGGCAGCTATCGTAAGAAATTTAACAATGACTCTGCTATTGTCCAATCCTGTTATTCCTATTGAGATTGAAAGTTCGCATGTCTAGATTCAAGGCTACTGCACCACCTAAAGCACCCATTGCTAAAAAGCAGCCCTATTCACAAACACATCATGGTATTACCACGCATGATGACTATCACTGGTTGCGCGCTGATAACTGGCAAGAAGCGCTACGTGATCCTCAACTGCTTCCAACCGATATCAAAAACTATCTGGAAGCGGAAAATACATATTACGACGCTGCAATGGCTGACACCTGTGATTTGCAAGCAACACTGATCGAAGAAATGCGCGGGCGTATGCAGGATGATGTCAGCTACGTTCCTGAAAAATGGGGAGACTATGCCTACAATATCCGTTACGAAGCGGGTCAAGAACACGCCATCTTTTTCCGTACTCCGCGTGATGGTGGTGATGAAGAGACATTGTTAAACTTCAATGAAGAGGCAGAAGGTTTTGAATACTTCGAATCCGGTGATACCGAAATCAGCCCTGAGCAAAAACAAATTGCCTGGTCAGTCGATACATCCGGCTCGGAATGTTTCGCCTTAAACATTCGCCAAATCAGTACAGGGCAAGATAGAGACTACGAAATCGCCGATGTCAGTTCTGTGGCATGGTGCAATGAAGACATATTTTTTTACACGCGACTTGATGAAAACCATCGTTCCAGCACCGTGTACCGTCATCAGCTGGGTTCCGATCCGCAAACAGACAGCTTGATCATGACGGAGGAAGACCCGCGCTTCGACTTGCACACAGAACGCTCCCTTTCAGGCGAGTATATTTTTCTCCATGCCAATACCTATGATCAAGATGAAGTCTGGTTTATCCCGACGAATACCCCGCTTGCACAACCACAACTCGTTCAAACTCGTGAAGAAGGGATTGAATACAATATCGATCACCAAGGCGAAAAATTCATTATCTCAACCAATGCAGAGGGTGCCGAAGACTTCAAAATAGTGACTGCCCCCATTTCTGCACCGCAACGTGAGAACTGGGAAACGCTGATCGAACATAATCCTGGAACCATCATTCTTGGCTTTATCGCGTATCAAGACTGGTTGATCTGGAGTGAGCGAAGTAATGCGCTACCGCGCATTAATATTCGTGCAAAAGATGGGGAAACACATCAAATCGATTTCGCTGAAGAAGCCTACTCATTAGACATGGATTCGGCGATGGAATTTGATGAGCATGAACTGAGGTTTATCTATTCATCTCCAACAACTCCTGCACAGACCTACGATTACGATTTAAATACACGCCAACGGGTCTTGAAAAAAGAACAAATTATTCCCTCAGGACACGAACCAAGTCATTACATGACACGTCGAATCAGCGTTATCAGTCATGAT
Organism: uncultured Thiotrichaceae bacterium; assembly: GCA_902727985.1. Classification (GTDB taxonomy): domain Bacteria; phylum Pseudomonadota; class Gammaproteobacteria; order Thiotrichales; family Thiotrichaceae; genus HyVt-477. The sequence goes on from CACVAY010000141.1 coordinate 56,439, forward strand.
GGTGCAGAAGTTCCTGTCACCCTGCTCTATCATAAAGACACAAAACTGGATGGCACAGCGCCATGTTTTCTCTATGGCTATGGCTCTTATGGTCATTCCATTTCTGCCAGTTTTAGCTCCCATCGATTATCACTCATTGATCGAGGATTTATTCATGCCGTTGCGCATATCCGCGGTGGTGAAGAGAAAGGCCGCGCTTGGTACGAAGATGCCAAACTAGAGAAGAAACCCAATACTTTTCATGATTTCATCGCCGTAGCAGAACACCTGATCGCAAAGAAATTTACCGCAAAAGGTAATATCGTATGCTCAGGCGCCTCGGCAGGTGGCTTATTGATTGGCGCTGTAGTCAATATGGCACCTGAATTATTCGCCGGAGCAGAGGCCAATGTACCATTTGTTGATGTACTCAATACCATCCTCGATGATACGCTTCCTCTGACGCCAAGCGAGTGGACACAATGGGGAAATCCCATTGAAAGCGCCGCAGCCTACCAATGGATTACCGCTTACTCACCGTATGACAATGTAGCGGCACAAGATTATCCAGCTATGTTAGTGACTGCTGGCGTGTCAGATCCTCGCGTCACCTACTGGGAACCTGCGAAATGGGTGGCGAAATTACGCACGATCAAAACAGATGATAATGTTTTGCTATTACGCACCAATATGTCGTCAGGTCACTTCGGTAAATCCGGGCGCTACGCAGGCTTGGAAGATCTTGCCAGAGCCTATGCCTTTACCCTTAAATGTACAAAATCATGACCTATATCATATATAAGACTGTTAACTTAGGGTTAACCCTAAATTCATTTGAACCAAATAGACCGTTTCATATACTTACCTGCTCAATATAAAAATATTATTATTTTCTAATAAAAAGGTATAGGTAATGAGTGTTATGTGTTGTAACCATTCTATAGTCACAAGTCTTATCCTAAGCACATTGTTAGTGTTAGTGATCGGCTTACTCTAAAGCACAAAATAGCGGACGCTTTGAACGCTTTATTCAAAGCGTCCAACCTCAATCCCCACCCTCGTAGCAAACTTCTTCTCTGGAACAGCTACACCTCCCAACGAATTCATCACTAGCGATTATCCTGGCCCTTTGATATGTGCCCAAAGGTATTATTTTTAGTGAATACCCGTTAAGCTCCTATCCCATATACTACCTCCCTACTACTGCCATCTGGATAAAGCATCATGAGCACTGAGATCGTCGAAATCGGTAAAATTTACGAACTGGAAGTCCTTAAAGAAGTCGACTTCGGCGTCTATCTTGATGCCAAAGGTCTAGGTGAGATTTTACTTCCGAAACGCTATGTCCCTAAAGGTACTGCAGTCGGTGACAATGTAGAGGTCTTTATTTACACCGATTCAGAAGATCGTCCTATTGCCACCACGCAAGAACCCTATGTGATTGTTGACGAATGTGCCTGTTTGAAAGCTGTTGATGTGAATCATGCAGGGGCATTTCTGGATTGGGGCTTGCAAAAAGATTTGTTTGTGCCTTTTAGTGAACAAAATGGGCGTATGGAAGTCGGTAAGCATTACGTCATTACTGCTTATGTCGACACACTCACCAACCGTGTTGCAGGTTCTGCCAAACTCGATGATATCCTCTGCGAAACCTCGGTGTATTTTAAACCTAAGCAGGAAGTCGATTTACTCATCTATGATTTTACGGATCTTGGCTATAAGGCCGTTATCAACGATACGCACATGGGACTGGTCTACAAAAACGAGGTTTTCCAGACCTTGAAATATGGACAACGTGTAAAAGGCTACATCAAAGGGATTCGTGATGATAAAAAAATCGACCTGATGCTTCAGCTTCCTTCAGCCGATACACGTGATGACTTAATGACGAAAATCGTCGAACATCTCAAAGCTAACGGTGGCACTTCGCCTCTCAACGACAAAGCAAAGCCAGATGATATCTACCAGACTTTCAAGGTGAGTAAGGCCAATTACAAACGTGCTCTTGGTAGACTCTATAAACAGAAAACCATTAATATCGATAAAACAGCGATTACCTTGCTCTAGAGGAAAGGCGGTTTCAGCCGCGCTTCCACTTACTCAATCTCCTTATTTTGTGAACTTTTATGCAATTTATCTATATTCACGGCTTTAACTCCTCTTCCTTATCACACAAAGCACAAGTCTTTATGCAATGGTGTGATGCTAATGGCCACAACTGTATATGCCATGATTTACCGCATCGCCCTGCTAACGCCATTAGTTTACTGTCTGAATCCATCATGGCTTGTGAAGAGCAACCAAAACTAGTGGGGAGTTCTTTAGGTGGGTTTTACACGACAGTATTGGCAGAAAAATTTTCGTTGAAAGGTGTGGCTATCAATCCAGCCGTACATCCAGGACTGCGACTGAGAGCTGCACTCGGGCCACAAACCAGCTGGCACGGCGATTATGAATACGAGTTTACTCAAGAACATCTTGATGAACTTATTGCGATGGATATGCATAGCATCACTCAGCCAGACAATATTTTAATGATGCAAGAACGTGAAGATGAAACACTAGATTGGACTGAGGCTGTTGCGTTTTATCGGGAATGTCATCAATTGGTTTTCCGTGGTGGGCATCATGGTTTTAGTCGTTTTGACGATGTATTGGAACTCATCGAACGATTTTAATCCTCCATTTAGTGCAAGACCAAATTGAGCATTTCCACACCGGTCACTTGAACGGCATGGAATGGATGGCTCACTATTGAAGGATTCTCATGCTAAGCATTTTGAATCTGCTGTCGTAACAGCTAAGCTGACTGGCTTTGCGGGATTACCTCGCCAAATCGAGTTGGTCGTTGGCATTTCCCCCTTCATCAAAAAACTATCCGTCTCAACCACCACATTATCGGCCATTTTCACACCGTAGTGTACTAATGCGCCACAGCTAATCGTGCAGCCTTTTCCTACCTCAATATAATCGGACTTAAACGCACCTTCTTCAAGCGAATGTCCCTGAATGGAAGCGCCCTGATTGAGTGAGGCATAGTCACCGATACTTATCAGAGCTTTTTCAACAATCATACTACCATCATCGAATACCTTCTTGCCGACTTTGACACCAAGCAAGCGGTTTACAATCGTCTTCATTGGGGTTCCCCTATACATATAATCCAAAGGGTGCGCCGTAAACTTCCAATACCGTTCATGTGTCCAGAAGTAATAATCATAGATAGATACATGCCGTGGCTTTAGCCCTTTGAAGCCAAGTGATCCCCGTTCAAGTAACACATAATAAGCGGTTACGAGTGCAGGAAAAAGCAAGGCATAGACAGCAACTGAAAGAATTCCATACTCTGCTAAGAATGAAAAATTCAGGTAAGTAGCCAATAGGATAATGTAGAGCCCACCCCATGCTCCTGTTAAAAATGCTAACGCGGTTACTGTATTATGCAGGTTTTTCTGCTTTAGCTTCCGCAAACGAGTTTGCTCATCGATTTGCGTAATGAGATCTTTATCTTGATCAACCGCGCGAGGGATTTCAAAACTGGGAGATCCCAGTAGCCCTACATTTTCACGCACCGTGCCATCGACGGGTAACATTACCTTCGATCCTAACAAACAATTGTCACCTACCTTGTTATTCCATGGCACATTGATGAAATTACCCAAGTAATTATGACTGCCAATTTTGGTGGTATGTAGCACAAATGAGGTACTTGACATCTCCTCATTAATCATCGTCAGACCATCAGCGGCCATTGTGCTACTGCCAATATTGCAAAAGAATGGATTATCATGTTTCTGATTGACACCAAAGTTTGACCCCGTCTGAAAGACTTTATTCAGATTGTAACCAACCCAACGCATGTAGTAGACAATCGCAGAACTGTCTCCGAACAACAAATTATATATTTTGAAATTACTGGTACGCTCAATAATTAGCTGTAACTGATAATGAACACCGTACAACACATAAGTCTTACCTTCTTTAAGAAAGAGATGACAGATTCTTGGAACCACAAAAACTACAAGCAAGCCAATCAGCAAGCTACCAAAAAACAGTATTGTTGTTATCGGCAACAACTCTCTGGCCACATCCAACCACTTGTTATCAAAAAATCCAGCCGTCACCTTCCCATCTTCTATACCTTGAACGCTAAGCACAGGCAACAAGCTATAGAGAACCATAATCACTACTGGTGTCAAGATCAGCAAAGGCAGCGCAAGCTGATATAAAGTATAAAGTACTTTCCTGAGATTGCTCACCTCCATACTCTCCAAGTCAGAGAAATGGGTAGAGGTTTCTTGTGCAGGAGAACCATGATAGCGCTTACCACTAATCAGTCGCTGGCTCCGATGTAATGATGATGTATGAGCAAGCTGAGTATCATCTTCCATCTCACTGTCAATATCGACCACTGAGGCTACACCCACATAGCACTGGCTACCTATCGTCACCGCCCCCAGTGTGATGTAACCTGATTCTGCTCGATAGCCTGGTGCCATAACCCCCTTACGCAAGATAGTCTTTTCACCAAGGGTCAAAAGATCTGTTGTCAGTGGAAAAATGCGCGATTGAATGACCACATCTTTACCGATTTTTGCTCCTAGAAGACGCAGATAGATATTGTAAAGCGGACTTCCAACAAACAGCATCATTGGTGATAACTGTAACAGCGTTTTAACTACCCAAAAACGAAAATACCGCAAACTCCAGACAGGGAAGCTCTGTGCTTTCCACTTACCGATCAACAGCCATTTTGCCAAAATGGGGATCACAGAAAAGACCACAAATGTCAGGCTAGCAAAAACGACAATATGGACATATAAATCAGTCCAGTTCCCAACATTCTTATACGTCCATTTAACACCTTCAATCATAAACCAAAAGAGAAAAAGGCTATATGTAAACGAAAATAGAAACTGTAGTGTCCCACACCCAAAATAACTAAAATTAGAGGGAATATGTAATGGTCTACGAGCTGTTTCCACAATATTGCCATTATCCGTATTTTCACCGCTACGCTCGTCCAACAATGCGGCAAGTTGCCTAATCGAGGGGTTTTGATAGATATCAGACATCGATAATGAAACAAGATCAGGGATTTGCCTCACTTTCGCTGCAAATTGTGCCATCAGTAAGGAATGTGCTCCAAGTTCCTTGAAAAAATCTTGAGTAATAGAAATACGGGGTAAATCCATGACGCTGGCAAGTGTCGTCGCCAACACCTCTTCAGTCGCACTTTCTGGTGCGACATAAGCCGACTCAATAAAGAAACGCGCCCCGCTAGGTGATGGAAGAGCATTGCGATCTACCTTATTACTTGGCGTCATAGGGATGACAGGTAATTCCATCAAATAGGCAGGTCTCATATACGCGGGAAGCTCGGCACTCATAAGTTCAGAGATTTGCGTACTTCGTGGTGCGGATTGACCCGGTTTCAAACTGTAATAAGCCGCTAATTCCGTGACATCTTGTGCATTTTCCCATGTATTGACAACGACGTGGGCAACCTCTGGCAGTTTCATAAGCACTGACTCAATTTCACCCAGCTCAATACGGTAGCCACGTATTTTAACTTGCGTATCTATACGTCCAAGATACTCGATTTCACCTTGAGAATTAATCCGACCCAAATCGCCTGTACGATAAATGCGCTGTGTCGGGTTATTCGGAACACCCAGAAAATCGGGAATAAATTTCTGGCGTGTCAATTGCGGACGATTCAAGTAATCTCTCGCAAGTCCGACCCCTGCGACTGCGATTTCTCCTGTATCGCCATCCATGAGTTCACGATCACTGTTCTCATCAAGAATCAGCATGGTATAAGTTGGCAACGGCTGACCAATGGTAACGGGCTTGTTCGGATAGAGTTCGGTCAAGGTGCAGGTAACCGTGGCTTCTGTTGGCCCATAAGCATTAAGAATGATACGCCCAGATTGATGCCAACGATTAACAAGATTGGGAGGACAAGCTTCGCCCGATACCAACAGGGTTTTTAGCGCAGGCAACTCTTTGTTTATCGTAGCTAATAAAGTCGGTACGATGGCAAGATAGGTAATGTTATATTGCAACAAATAGTCTGCCAATTCATCGCCTACCAGAGAAACACCGGGTTTCCCAGGAACCAATGTTGCCCCTGCCATCAATGGCACCCAAAGTTCTTCAACAGAGAAATCAAACGCAATCGTCATTCCCTGATAGGAACGGTCGTTTTCGGTAACGCCATAAATTTCTGCAGCAACACTCACGAAGTTACAAATAGCGGCATGTTCGATAGTTACGCCCTTAGGCTTTCCTGTCGTACCTGAGGTGTAAATAATGTAACTAAGTTGATCCTCAATTTCTTCGCACTCTGTTGCATCCAGCCTTTCCGGTCGCATAGATGTAATACGTTTTTCGGCCGTATCAATGAACAAGACAGGGAGAGAAAAACCTTCCAGTTTCTCGGCAAAGCACGACAATGAGACAATCGCCTTAACCTCTGCATCCTCAAAAATAAAGGCAATGCGATCATTGGGAAAACTGGCATCAACCGGTACAAAGGCGACATTCAGCTTCATAATCGCTAGTAGCGCCGCATAGGTCTCAGGGACTTTATCGAACATCACGCCAACCCTGTCACCGGCTCTTATCCCTTGTGCGAACAGATACCGGGCACATTGATTGGCCCAGACATCAAGCTGTGTAAACGTCAGCTCCCGGTCATGAGAATAAACCGCCAAGTGGTCAGCCTTGCCCTCTGCTACGAGTTGATCGCAACGACGCTCAAACAAATGGTTTAGGCGCTCTCCCCTATTCCAGCGAATTTCATTGCTGGCATTATGATTGATTAGCATATTGTCTCGCTCCTTGAGACTGGTGATCTATTAGATATCGAGTGAAAACTCGACAATTAGGAGATTTCCTTTATCCCCTTCACTATTTTCGTACCGCGATAACTCAACGGCACCCGATAGTTGTTTGTATATGGCCTGGCTATAGTTGATGCTTACCGAGGATTTATCTAATTCCAAAGGCTTGGCATCATCTGCCTGATTCCAGGCGAGGGCCAAGACTTTTTTTTCTGCAATGTCGTACACCAACTCTATTTGGCTTGCTGAAGGTTTAATGAAAGACTTCACCTCATCATTCAGGTCACCTGGTGAAAGACTTCGGGTTGCTGCGAGGTGTTCAGCCTTCAGGGTAATATTGCCGAGTTTCTTTAATGCATAGAATACCAATGCCGGGATTTTGCGTTTCACATCTTTATCATCGAAGGCATTCGACTCAACCAGGTTTGACAAATAATCAAGACCTAGAGTGATATTATCAGCATCGTATCTGGTCGCAAAAACGTAACCTGCATCATATTCATCCGCTGTATCCCTGTCGCTTGATGATCCTTTGAACAGATACAGATGATAGGCTAAGCTGTTTTGCTGGTACCTCGCTTCTATAGCCCCCTCTGGATTGGTTTCTCCAAGTTTTCCTGGAGATGTATAGCTGATCATTTCCGAGTTAAAGTTACCGAATGGTGCATATTTCTTACCCGCTGACAACTGCAGTTCCAAATCAGTTGGCACGTCCCATTTGAGATAGCCTTCAGCCACCTCAAATGGAGCTTTTTGATCATTGAGTAGCGAGACAAGTATCTTAATATAATCAGTTGGCTGATAACTTGCATCCAGCCAACCGAAAACCTCACTCACATATTTCCGCTCATCATCAACTTCATTAATGCTGCGAAAGAAGCCAATGGATCCCGCAAAATTAAACGCTTTCTCTGATTCATTGTCATCCTCTTCATCATTATCGTCCCTATGAATTCGCCTGTCTGCCGAGTTATGCGCAGCTATTGCTTCTGACCACAACGCTTCCATACTCTGTGGCTCTGCTGCAACAACATCAGCTATAAGACACATAGTGACAATCAAAAAGAATCGGGGTAACAACAATCTTTTGGGAATCATTTTCCAATCACATCCATTCAGCTGAAAAGCTCTTACCCATGTCGCCGCTGTGGCAACTTCTGGATCGTTTCTGGTGTCGGTTGACTGATGGGCACGACACGGGATATGCCATTTTCCTGCATGATTTCTAACGCACTTTCTTCAATGATATCTAAACCACGTCCTAGCAAGTTCATTGGGATGGTTAATGCAGCTAAAACTTTGATCACTTCATCATGAGGCCCAGACGTTTCGACGATTAACCCTTTTTCAAAGGCTCGACAACAGACCAAGCTTGCAAACTTACCGTTACCCACACTCACGCCTTGCATCATTCCACGTCCCTTAATCATGGAACCTGGCACACGTGCCGCAATACGTTGCAGATGATGCTTGACTATTTCTGCCTTGTGGGCAATTTCCTGACTGAAAGAATCGTCGCTCCAGAACTTTTCCAGCATGACCGAAGCCGTTAAAAAAGCGTGATTATTACCACGGAATGTACCGTTGTGTTCGGCTGGCCCCCACTGGTCATACTCAGGTTTAATCAGCACTATCGCCATCGGCAACCCGTAACCGGAAATTGATTTGGATAGCACAACCAAATCAGGTTCAATACCAAGAGGTTCAAAGCTGAAAAAACTACCTGTTCGACCACAACCTGCCTGGACATCATCAATAATGAGTAATGCACCATGGCGTTTAGCTATCTCTGCAATTTTCTGAGCCCATTGTGGCGACGCAGCATTGAGCCCTCCCTCGCCCTGAACCGTTTCGAACAATATTGCTGCTGGAGGTTCAATGCCACTGGATGGATCACCAAGTAGCTGGTCTAGATAGTCAGCTGTATCAAACCCCCCGTCCAGATAACCTTCGAATGGTGCACGAGACACCCCCGACAAATTACCTCCCATACGATTGTATTTGTTGCCAGTAGCTGCTAACGAACCAAGGGTTACGCCATGAAAACCATTGGTAAAAGAAATGACATTGTGTCGTCCTGTCACTTTACGTGCCAGTTTCAAAGCGGCCTCAACGCCATTGGTGCCTGTCGGACCAGTGAATTGCGTGCGATAGTTAAGTTTTCTCGGCTGTAGAATCCGTTCATTGAATGACTTGAGAAACTCAGCTTTGGTAGATGTATACAGGTCAAGACCTGCCGTTATTCCATTGTTGTCAATATGCCTTTTTAGAGACAGGCTCATATCGGGGTCATTATGCCCATAATTAAGTGACCCGCATGCTGCCAAAAAGTCTATATATTGATTATCATTGCTGTCGACCATAAGGCTTCCAGATGCTGATTTGAAGAGTGGATTAAAATTTCGGCAATACCCACGAACTTCTGACTCGAGATTATCGAGTACGTTTTTT
>CACVAY010000142.1 GCA_902727985.1 uncultured Thiotrichaceae bacterium
ATGTAGGAACCTCTCCAACATTACATTTTAGTTCCAAAATCACAGAGTCTCCCTCTGGTAGCATATTACCGACATAAATGGTTTCGTTATCATAGTGTGTCATTGTATCGTCAGGAGAAAGCGAGTAGTCATCTTGCAGGCGATATGACATGGATGCATCCATGGTGACGCGAGCGTAATCATCTACCGTAGAAAAAAAAGCTCTTCTTTTATAGCGGGTCAAAAGTTTAGGCTCAATCGCATAACTAATGGCTAAGCGGAGAAATAATTCTTTGTTTGATTGCTCTTGAGGGTCATCTTCATCCACCCGATATTCGGGGGCGATGAGTAGATGAGGCCATTCATCAGCCTGTGCCGTTGCTCGATATTTTTTTACTACTCCCGATATTTTATGTTTTATTTCCATGTAATAAGGGGGAGTTTTTCCATCAGCATAAGATCTCACACGCATATTCATGCGAGTATCTTTTCCATAAATGCGTTGCTGGAGGAATTGAAAGTTTCGAGTATCAAAATACAAACTATTGACAGGGTAGAAATTTTCCTCTTCGTTAACAGAATGATAATCCAATGAACAAAAAGGGCTGATAAAATCACTTATTTCCTCAACCATATGCCAAGGGATTATGTATTTGAGTTCATAGCGTTCTAGAACAGGGGGGAGTAGGCTTAAGACAGACATAATGTTAGATAGTGGGCTGACCTTTGAGTAACCAGTTACGGAAGGGTTTCTGAGTTAGGGTGCCTTGATCATGCAGTAAATAAATATACTCCCTAATTAAGGAGAGATGAATATCTTTTCTTTGCTCGGCAAGTAGAAGTTTCTGGTTTTTTAAGTTTACCATTAATTCAAACATAGGGAGTTTGTTACTTTTTGCAAGGCGTTGATTGATATCACTTTCTAGTCGGTTCAAAGATGTAAGTTGGTTTTGAAGATTATGGAGAGTAAGTTTTCTACTCTTTATGGATAAATCAATTTTAGCCCTACTGCTGTAAATTTCATCTTGTATCTTAATAAGATTAAAGCCTTGTTCTATGTTGCTAAATCTATCTTCACCTAATGGAATGCGGAATCCCACGCCAATAGAAGTACTGTTCTTATTTGAATCTTCATATTCGAGTTGTAATAAATTGACTCCAAAGCCTTGTTTGGACTTCATGCGTTCTCGTTTAGCTTGGGCAATTTTTAATTTCAGCAATGCTGTTTCAATTTCCGGGTTACTGGTTTTGGTATTAGTTTTTTCGTGAGAAGAGAGGTAGTTACGGATATATTTCGGGTTAACCCATTGGTTTAAATCAAAATATTTAATATCGAGGTTAGATTGATGTGCAGTGTTTTGGAAAGCTACTCTTGTTGTAGTGATTTGGTTTAATAAAGACTTTTTTTCTAATGTTAGTTTTTGCAATTTTTCAGGATTAAAATCTTGAGTTTGAACCATTCTTTGATAGTAGCCGATTTCTTCCTGAATAAGTTGCAGTTTAGCTTGTTGAGTCGATAAGCGTTGCTTGAGTTGCATGGTACTTATCAACGATAGATAAAGACCTTTTAAAACGAGGCTTTGTTCAAAATTTATGTTCTCAGATTGAAGGCGTGAGTAGAGTTGTAGCAGTTCTTTTTCGGTCTGAACTTGCTGTCTGTTTTTAGGTTCTAGGCGAAGTTGATAAGACTGTTTATCTTCACTATCTAAGGAAGTGCGAAATTGAGCGCCCTCAAGCCAGCTGTTTGCAGTATTTATGCTTGTGTCAACTTCATGCGTGTTGGAAGTCCCTACCAAGGCTGAAGATAGATAGCTATTAATATGGGAATTAGCAAAAGCGCCTGGGGTAATAGCCAATAGAAATGAAGTTAAACAATATACGCTATTAAAAGAAGGTCTTTTTTTTCGATGCTGTATTGTCTTTGGGGTAGGTAATTGAGTAAACATTATCATAAGCCGTAGGATAATTTATTTTGTGTATGACGCAGGTGCTTTTGTTGAAGTCAGGTTTTTGTTATCTGAGATGCTTGAAGAAATTTTTTCTTCTGTATCTGTGTCAGGTGTATCCTGTCTAAAGCCTCTAGGTAGCCATTGACTGATTTTAGTACTGAGTTTTTCAGGTTTACTCAAAAGCACTATAACTTTTTCTCCTGAAAGGAAGTTGTTACTCCCACTCAACTCGATAACAACTTCTCGCCCCCAAGCTAAAACTAATGGGTTCTTTCTTAAGCGTTGTGGATATTCGACAACTCTATTTCCCAGACTTTCAACTTGCCCGTTATAGTAGATTTCCTCATCTGAAGATGACTTTGATGTTATCCATACAGTTTGTCCAATTTTGACTTTATTTTGTACATCTTCATGAATATAGCCTTTGATTGATTTAGGCATATTGCTGTGAATGGTTAGAATAGGCTGGAAAGGAGCAATTTGTTCTTTTTCTTTGTAATTTATACTGCCTACTCGGCCAGAAATATCGGTCTTAACAATTAAATCAGTTTCCTGTTTCTCAAGTTCAACTTTTCTTTCTGTTAACTCAGATACTCTCGCGTCAACAGGACGATCTTTGGTTCTATTTAAGCGTAAAGTGATAGCATCAATTTGTGTTTGTAAAGACTTGGCGGTGTGGTTTTTTTGGCGTATTAATGCATTTATTTCTGATAGCAGAGGGCTGGCTTGTTCTATTTGATGTTGAGTCGTATTGTCGGTTATTTCATTTAATAGTTTGAGGTTGAGGCTATTTTGTGATTGTAATTTTCGGATTTTTGCATCTAGTTCAGCGATTGCTGCTTGTTTTTGAGCCTTTAAGCTTTTTAGTTCAGCGTTGTCGGCGGCTATTTCTTCATTATAACGAGACTTAACCTCTTTAATTTGTTGCTTAATTATAGCCTTCTGCGTTGATATATCTCTTTTCGAAACGTGAAGAATAAGTTCTCCAGAGTTTACGCTTTCACCTTCGATGACATCTATTTTTTCTATTCTAACCGGGTAGGAGAAACTGATTACTTGCTCTCTATTATCAGCAATTCCGAAAAAATGTTGAGTTTCACCTTTCAGAAATGAAGTTAAAAAAACGACGCTGACCGCAGCGGCTATCCACATAAAAGGAAGAATGAGTTTTTTCATGTTAGTTACCCTGTTTAAAATGTGCTTGAAGTATCTTCAAGCATGTTGTTATAACGAATGAAGAGCATTGCAATGCTAAAAATTACAAATCAACGGTTGCTTCTTGGAGCATTAAGTTGACACCTTGCATGGCTTCTAGTTGTTTCAAGTTTCTCAAAAGATCTTCATAGCGCTTTCCGCGTCTTAGCTTGATGTGGTAGGCATAATCCATCCTGTTTCCTTGTTCGATTTCTCGTAAGGTCACTAATGAAAAAGCTTTGCAGTGGTCGTGCATAATGGTTTCAAGCTTATTTTGGTTGTTATTTTCAGTTGGCATATTGAAGCGGAGCATGCCGTCAAAATAATGGGTCGGACCAATGGGGGAGTAATACAACACAAGTGCAACAAGGCAAAACATAAGCGTACCCATGATTGCAATGGGGAATGCGTAGGCGCCGCATGAAATTCCAGCTGTTAAAGAAGCAAAAATAAAGAGAGTGTCTCTAGGGTCTTTAAAGTTGGTTCTAAATCGGATAATTGCCATTGCGGCAATGATACCTATACCGCGGGCGAGGCTATCCCCAACAGCCTGTATAACAACGGCGGCGATTATTGAAATAAGTATTATCGCTTGAACATAATTTCGTGAGTAGGATAAACCTCGAAATGTATGTTGATACACAAAAGCCAAGGTTGTAGATAAAATGAAAGACAATAATAGCGTATAGCTTACAGTTAGCAGATTGGCATTTTCCGATGCCGTCTGCACAGTGGTTGAATCAATCATTGAGCCCTCAAGAATTGCTGGCAAAGCCAGTAAGTAATATTTTTAATATGAAAATTAGTTTTACTAATGTAACTACGTCGGAAAAATTCTATAGCGGATAAGATCAGTCTATTGATACATATGCTGTTTAATTGAGAATTTTATGACACTCGCATCCCATGATAAGGCTAATTTGAGAATATGTCACACAATATTCATGGTGTATTCATATTTTGTTAAGTAATTTGTGTTAGGTATGGGGTGGTTTTCGAACTTGTCTTTTTTCAGGGGCTTGTTAAGAATGGCTTTTTCTGTGAAGAAGCCATTCTTTTATTTTCTTGAAAAAGTTTTTAAGGTGGAGACCACTGAATCACCTTTTTCAGCGTGGTTGATTTTAACTGGCATAAAGTCAGTTTCCTTGGCTAACCAAAAAATGGTTTTTCTACTTTGGTCATCACGCTTCACAATCATTTTTTTACAGTGATAACTTATACCATTTATCGTTAAAACCTCATCGCCTAATGCATTCAAGTCGTAACGTTTTTGTTTATCTTTTTCAATAACTAAGTAAGAAAAAGTTGTTTTCTTATTTAGAAGATCTCTGGCTAGTGCAAGTTCTAATGTTGCACGATCAATACTTGTTGCAGAAACGTCCAGAGAAAATGGTTGATTTTTATGTGAGCCATTGACTTTAGTAGGGGACAGAAAAGTTGCCAGAGTCTTTCGGTTTTTTCTTTTGCTTATATGATGATAGAGATACGTTCTAGGTTGCAAGTATTCACCATTAAATATACCGTCCGCATTTTCTACAATGACATCACCACTAAATAAAGAAGCTAGCCCTGTAGTTTTGCTCTTTTTATGGTAATGATATTGGTTTCCGTTGTAGCTTAGCGAAGTTTGCATATTCCCTAGTGTCATACCACTCTTTTTTACATCATAAGTCGCTGTAAAAGCACTTGGTAAGGCATATGAAACTGTGGACAGACAAAATAATGCTAAGCCCATTGTACTTTTGAATATGTTTTTCATTATTTTAGTAAACATCCTTGGAATAGTGTCTTGTTGCTTATGATATGAACTAAAACTAAAAGTTCAATGCGTTCCATAATACGCGAATTTTTAACAGGGTGATGGGGGGAGACAATCGGAATGCCTAAATTATAAGCGTGAATCAATGCTCTTGGGTACCTTTGTATAATTATGGGGTAGCTAGCTAATTTATGTTGAAATTACCTTGAAATATTTTGATGAACCACGATAATGACTAATTCTGAGAGCCGTTAAGTGGTTCTTAATGTTTCTGAGTAACACAAGTAGGAGATCTGTAGTGAGTTCTAATATCGTATGTCTTTCAGATGGTTCATTTCAACAAGAAGTTTTAGAAAGTGAGCTGCCTGTGTTGGTAGATTATTGGGCTGAATGGTGTGGCCCTTGTAAGATGATAGCTCCTCTTCTTGATGAGATCGCAGAGGATTATAAAGGTAAGATAAAAATAGCTAAACTCAATATTGATGAAAACCCGAAAACACCGCCAAATTATGGTATTCGTGGTATCCCGACCTTGATGTTATTTAAGGGGGGTGAGGCTGAAGCGACGAAAGTAGGCGCTGTTTCAAGATCACAGCTAACAGCCTTTATTGACCAAAACCTGTAACTTCTCGATACAGTCTCTAACGATCTTCTCTCTCTATCCTTACGTGCCTTATTTGTAGTAAGGCACGTAATATCTGGTTGTATTGTGTTCTGAATTTTGCTAGTTTAAGCATATCAACGATATTCGTATTAAGTACCACCTTGTGCCTCTCGGCAGACGTTAATCGGTAATTATCCATATTTCTTTCTTAGTCTATGAGTGAACCTCATAGCCCTCATTGTATTTATCTATTTATGAACCTGACTGAATTAAAACAAAAAGCTATCCCTGAATTGTTTGATCTTGCAAAAAGCATGGGGATCGATGGAATGTCGCGCTCAAAAAAGCAAGACATCATCTTCTCAATTCTCAAAGCAACCGCCAAAAATGGTGATGATATCTACGGCAATGGTGTTTTAGAGATCCTTCAAGATGGCTTTGGTTTCTTGCGTTCCAGCAACTCAAACTACTTAGCAGGTGCCGATGATATCTACGTTTCTCCAAGTCAGATTCGTCGATTTGGTCTGCGTACTGGCGATACGATTTCTGGGAAGATTAGACCGCCAAAAGATAATGAACGTTATTTTGCGCTATTGAAAGTTGATGAGATCAACTTTGATACACCAGAGAATACACGTAATAAAGTGTTATTTGAAAATCTTACACCGCTTCATCCTGATGATGATCTTCGTCTTGAAAGAGGGAATGGTAGTACAGAAGATATTACAGCTCGAGTTATCGATATTGTTTCGCCGATTGGTAAAGGTCAACGTGGTTTGATTATTGCTCCGCCAAAAGCGGGTAAGACAATGATGCTCCAGAACATTGCACAGAGTATTGCGAGTAATCATCCTGAGTGTATTTTGATGGTTCTGCTTATCGATGAGCGCCCAGAAGAAGTAACAGAGATGTCGCGAATGGTGCAAGGTGAAGTTGTATCTTCTACTTTTGATGAGCCAGCGACACGCCATGTACAAGTGGCTGAAATGGTGATTGAGAAGGCTAAACGCCTAGTTGAGCATAAGAAAGATGTTGTTATCCTACTCGACTCTATTACACGTCTTGCCCGAGCCTATAACACGGTTGTTCCTTCTTCAGGTAAGGTGCTAACGGGGGGGGTTGATGCGAACGCACTGCAACGCCCGAAACGTTTCTTTGGTGCAGCACGTAATATCGAAGAAGGTGGTAGCTTAACAATTATTGCTACAGCATTGATTGATACGGGTTCTAAGATGGATGAAGTTATCTACGAAGAATTTAAAGGTACGGGTAATTCGGAGGTACACCTTGACCGTCGTATTGCTGAGAAACGAGTCTACCCTGCTATTAATGTGAACCGTTCCGGTACACGTCGTGAAGACTTACTAGTTAGTGAAGAAGAACTACAGAAGTTGTGGATTCTACGTAAGTTTTTACATCCAATGGATGAAGTTGAATCAATGGAATTTTTATTCGATAAGTTGCAAACAACGATGACTAACGAAGAGTTTTTCAATAATATGAAAGGGTAAGTCTTCTTAAAAACTTATTCTAAAAAAACGGGCCTTGAGCCCGTTTTTTTATGCCTACTAATTCTCTGCAACAAATTCTAATCACGCTATCAATTTCCTATTAATTATTCCTATACTTAATGTACATATTGAGTTGATCTATAAAGAATATCAATGCAATGGTTTCCATATTTCTGGGATTCCGATTGAACATTTCCTAGAACCTGAAGTCATAGAAAAGATTGTTGAACGATCACGTTTCGGTGGAGCAGAAATATTGGCACTAAAACAATCCAGTAGTGTCTATGATGCGCGCAGTAGCTATTGCTGAAATGGTTGAATCGATCGTTTTTGATCGTCGTCAGGTGGTATTACCTGCTGTTGTTGTTTCTCAAGGTGAGTATGGTCAAAGAAACCTTGCAATGGAGGTTCCCTGTATTCTCAGTGATGAAGGAGTAGAGCGTATTATTGAATTGCTGTTAAATGATCAAGAAAATGAAATATTTGATCAAACATTTCAGAATATTAGAGCGGATTTAAAACGGTTGGCATAGAGAGTAATTTATGCGCAATTCTTAATAAATACAGGAATATGGTCTATCTTATGACATTCACAATGAAATGAAATCTTTGCAGGTGCAAAGGCTATGACAATAAGATTAATTTACACTAAAAACACAATGGAGATAACAATGAAGGGAAATTCAAGGTCACCCAAAAAATCACTTGCAGCATTATTGCTGGTATCTATGTTTGCTTTGACAGCATGTTCAAATCCGCCAGCCGATGATACAACTGGTGGAACTAGCTCAGGGCAGGGAACAGGTGGTACAGGAGGTGGTACAACTACGACAACACCTTCTCCGTATAAAGGTTTTGGGGTGCAGCTTTTTGCAAGCTCAGATGAAGGGCGTGCAAACGACATTAAAAATACCTTTGCGAAAGAAGGCTACAATATGATTGTCGTACCACTGGTTGTTGATAGTAAAACACTATACAAAACACAAGTTGGGCCTTTTGCTACAGAAATGGAAGCGAATGCTATGCTTGCCAAAATGAAAACGCGCTACACAAAAAATGCCTATGTAAACAGCGCAGTTATTAAAGAGAACCCATAATTTAAGCGTGTTACAAGACGTATCTCTTTTATTAGAGATACGTCATTGAGTAATGTCTGGTCAGGCAAGAAATTGCTGGTAAGCAGGGTTGCTGGTTTCTTCTGCCCATTCATAACCCAGTTTATCCAAAAATACACAGAATGCTGGTCGGTCGTTCTCAGGAATTTGAATACCCACCAACACTCTCCCGAAATCTGAGCCATGATTGCGATAATGGAAGAGGCTAATATTCCAATCCTCTCCCAAGCTAACCAAGAAATGCAGCAGGGCGCCTGGTCTTTCAGGAAAGACAAAGCGGTACAGTACTTCATTTTTAGCACCGCTTGCATGTCCGCCAACCATAAAGCGTAAGTGCACTTTAGCGAGTTCATTATCACTCAAGTCCAATACTGGGTAATTGGATTGTTTGAGCTTATCTAGCAGGCGTTCCTTTTCTTCTATGCCATCGACTAATTTTACACCGGCAAACACATTCGCGTCTTTGGTATCGGAATAACGATAATTAAACTCGGTGATAGGGCGATTGCCTATTGCCTGGCAGAATTGTCTGAAGCTACCAGGTTTCTCAGGAATGGTAACAGCGAGCAAAGCTTCGCGTTGTTCACCTAATTCGGAGCGTTCCGTGACATGACGTAAACGATCAAAGTTGATATTGGCACCAGAAGCAATCGCGATAAGTTCTTGCGCTTTGAGATCGTGTTTTTGGATATACTTTTTCATACCTGCTACTGCGAGAGCGCCAGCGGGTTCAAGCATAGTTCGGGTTTCTTCAAAGACATCTTTGATGGCAGCACAGGTCTCATCAGTGGTAACCAGTAGCATTTCATCGACAACATCTTTGGCAATGCGAAAAGTGTTTTCACCAACTTGACGTACCGCGGCGCCATCCGCAAATGTGCCAACAGAATCCAGTAATATTCGTTCGCCCTCTTTGAAGGACTCGTACATACTCGGGGCTTCTTCGTGCTCTACTCCAATGATTTTGGTGCCAGGACTTAGATATTTGATGTAGCTAGCGACACCGGAAATCAACCCACCGCCACCAACACAAAGGAAAATAGCATCAATGTGGTCAGGATGCTGGCGTAGTAATTCCATGCCGATCGTACCTTGTCCAGCAATCACATCGAGATTGTCGAAAGGGTGAACAAAAGTCAGGCCTTTTGATTCCACAAGTTCAAGCGCATGGGCGTAGGCATCATCGTAAGAACTCCCTTTAAGTACCGCGTTACCACCAAAAGCCTTTACTGAACGAACTTTAATTTCGGGGGTGGTTTTGGGCATTACAATAGTGGTTTTAATGCCAAGCTTTGTACCGGCTAAAGCAACCCCCTGTGCATGATTACCCGCAGATGCAGCAACAACACCACGTGCTTTTTCGTTGTCTGACAGGTTATACATGCAGTTGAATGCACCGCGTAATTTGAATGAGAAAACCTGTTGTAAGTCTTCACGCTTCAAATAAATCTGGTTATCAAAACGCGTTGACAGGTTTCTGGCAAAATCCAGTGGCGTGTTCTTGGCAACGTCATATACACGCGCCGTTAGTATTCGTTCGATCAGTGTCTTTTCCATGCGCAAACGATACGCTGAGCGGAATTGTTCTGCAAGCAGATTGCGTGTCTGCTTGTAGAGAAGAATGGACAGTTAATTAGCCTGTTTTGGGTTGAACACTTTGTGGATGTCGGAACACGTTGTCTTTATCGAAACGTGACTTTAATGCTTGCAGACGAGCATAGTTTTTCCCGTAATAGGCTTGCTGCCAATTAGGTATATCAATGTCTGGATAATTTCGATAATGCTTATTAATACCGTGATTACGCAATAAGGTTTGTAGTGCTTGAATACTAGCGATTGCCTTTGTTTCAGCCGCATCTTCTTCCCAATATACCTGAATCTCACCAAGGAACTGCATATCACGATGTGGATAAGCCGCAGCAGCTTCTTTAGTAGGGTTGCTGATTTCTCCTCCCAAGGTGTTGATCTGGAAAATGGTGCCGGGTTGTTTGCGAAGTAATCCATGAGTTTGTGCAAATACCGCTTTTAGATCAGAGAAGTCCTTGTAATAGCCTCCTGATACATTCTTAAAGTTTAGTGGGCCTGGCTGTCCTTCATAGCGTTTCAACGCTCGCAGGAAAGGCTGTTTAGCAGCGGGGTACGTTCTGCTGGCGATGTGTTCTAATTGCTTCAATACAGCAGTTAATTGAGAGGAGGCTGTTTCGTGAGTATCGGTGACAAGTATGGTTAACACACTGCGCCCCAAAACAAATGCGGAGTAGCTACTTTTTGGCAGTGACTGCATTATTCTAAACCAATGCTCTGCAATAACGGTCGATTTTTTAGGGTCGAGTTGGTAGAACTTAAACCGATAACTCGTGAAATTCTCAGGTGCTGGGTGAGTGTTAAATGTGAATTCAGTTACCACGCCGAAATTACCATTACCTCCACCACGAGATGCCCAGAGTAATTCCTTGTCTCTACGGCTATCATGAATGACCCCTTCGCTATCCACCATGTGCGTACTGAGAAGGTTGTCGCAGGTTAAACCATATTCACGAGAGAATAAGCCATAGCCACCTCCCAAGGTTAGTCCCGCTACACCAACACCACCACAGGAGCCCGCTGGAATCAGTTTCCTGTGTTGGTACAGGTATTCGTAAATCTTTCCTAGTTTGCAACCAGGTTGTGCGGTGAATATGCCTGTTGCTTTGTCATAATGCATCGCTTTCATCTGTGACAACTCGATTACCAAGCCATTATTGTTTAGGCAAAACCCTTCAAAGCTATGACCGCCGCTTTTAATAGCAACCGGTAATGTGTAATAGCGGGCGTAGTTAACAGCTTCTTGTACGCCTTTTTCGTTCAAGCAAACGGCAATAATCTTAGGACTGTGTTTGATACGTTTGTTAAACAGTTGGCGATATTTTGCATATTCAGCTGCATTTTTTTCGTAATATCGAACGTTGTTGGACTGTTTACTGGGAGGTGTTGCTCTTATTGGTTCGTTGTTTATTATTTCTTTATAACAGCCTGGAATGCCTAAAGATATGGCAAGGCTACCCAGTAAAAATTGCCGTCTTGAAAGTTGATTACTCATATATTTGGCCTCGTAACCATTATTTAACACTCATCTGGGGAGGCGCATGTTTTTATTTTTAGTGATTGACGAGAACCCATTTTGGGGTGTTCGTTAGTATGGCGCTTTCTTCTGTTAGGTGACTTAACAGACATGATGGGAAGTGGTGCGTACCCGCCCTGATAAATTATCTCTATTGTTATAGCTCAGAGCAGGAAGCTTTGTTGGAAAATATTTTTTTATAAAGCGTATGCAGCCATCTGTGAGTTTTAGCTACGAAAAGGATGCTAGATCTTCTTCCACAGTATCTAAGGTTTGCTTCGCTTGAGTAGAACAAGCATTCTCAACGATTTTCTTAAACCACTTCTGATCACGTACAGCCTCAAGATCGGGATCTTCCTGGAGTTGTTTACAGTTTGAAGCATGGTAGATAGGGGAAACTTGTTCTAGGCAATCACGTGCATTTTTGATTTGACCATCGGCAGCGTACTGGCAGGCAATATTCAAAATAGAATGATAGTTTTTTAACTCATCTGTTTTGAAAATGAGTCCCTCAACTTGCTGGAAAATCCAGAAGTCTTCAGCATTCCCTTCATGGTCTTCAGGCTCAATGGACTGATCATCAAAACCATAAGCATCTTCAAAATACTCAGGTGCAGACGACATGATGTGATGATAGGTATCAACAGCCTTATTTAAATAAGTTGGGTCTTTGCGATGATTTGCAGCGAGTTTGTAGTTAGCAAAGCCAATATGTAACAGCGCTTCATTATTCTCAGGTCTTTCTACCAACACTGTTTCCCAGTACTTGAGGCTGTCAGACCACTCTTCATCATGCTCAGCGATCAGGGCTTTTGCTCGCAGTGAGTTCTCAAAATTCAGATGTCCATCTTCAAGCAGCTCCACGATAGTTGCGCGGTTTTGCTCTGAAAGACCCGCTTCAAGGGGTAAGCGTAATTGTTTTTCCAGTATTTCTAGCGCAATCGCCGTTTGGTCTTTCGAAAGTTGTTGCGCCTCTTTAAGAGCGATGACCTCTGCATCGGTTTTGGCAAGTGCCTGCGTGGTAATAGTGGTGTTTTTCTGCGTGTTCAATATGTTACTTTTCAGATCGTCAAGGGTGTTTTTTTGTTCGCGCAGTAACCCTTTGTATTTATTTAAAGAGGGTAGATAGCTATATATCAACGTGTATAAGGTAAATACCAGCAGGCTCAAAGTGAATAGCGTGATGATGCGGAAAACGGAGAGAAAAGGGTCTACAGGGGGTTCCTTATTCAGTGCTTTTTCAGCCGCGGCGTGTAGTAGCTGGATTTGTTGACGTTGTAATTCTGCTGTTTCAGCCAGTGATGCCATCTGTTGTTGCTGAATTTCATTCTGCTTTGTTTGTTCTGCCAGCGAGGCCTTGAGTGTGTTATAGGATGTGCTCTTTGCCTCAGAATAATTTGGTTGCATTATGGCTAAGAGCACGGTTATGCAAATTATCAAAGGGTTGAAGATAGAAAGGGGTATGTTGAATGGCTTGGTAGGCATAAAACGGCAACGTTAATTTAGGGGAGAACAAAAGTATAGCGTTCAGTTTGTTAGAGATATAGGTATTTTTAAGTCAATGAGCATGAATCTCCTCCATCATTTCTGATTACGGTGCCCGGTGCTCTAAGAGGTTTTACATAATTTTTTAACGAACTCCCATAGGAAATAAGGTCTGAGTTTATATATCACGATCTATTAAATATATTGTAATCAGTAAATCGATCGTTAAAATCGAAAATATCAATTGGCGTTATACCTCCCATAGGACTAGATTTAGATCAAGAAAACAAAATTTACACACTCAAAGGAGAAGAG
>CACVAY010000143.1 GCA_902727985.1 uncultured Thiotrichaceae bacterium
ATTTTTTAAAAAAAGAATATTCAAGAAAGGAAAAACTAGAAAAAAATCACCCTCACTACAGCTTATGTACCCAAGATCATGAGCCAATTTTTATAGACTTCAAAGTAAAAACAGACCTCAAAGTTAGGAGCAATACAAGCATCTATTCAAAAGATGTCGATCTTTTGCAAAAAGGAACGGTATTTCACGGGTTTTGTCGTGGCGAATTTGATGTCATTAATGACAATATCACGGGTTACTGGGTTGCTGTCGAGGGCAAAGGTTATGCCTTCAGTCATTACTTGGAACCTATTCAGTAAATTAAAAAATCTAACGAATAAGCTTAGATGTTGTGAGCGATGTGAACCAACCTCTGATCACTCCCCTTGAAGACGGTAGAGGAGTTGCAGGTACGCTAGTTATTTATCCAGCGATGAGGGTGTCAAAGCAATGGCGAATAAATAATAGTTCTATTTTGGCTGAGTAGAATGTTGCTGGTATTTATAGTTTCCTCTAAGGGAGCTTGTTGTAGTAAGTTTCGATAGAATTAAAATGATAAGTATGTTGTAAAAAAACTATATTTTGTTTGTTTTTTGCGCTATTTTCTTGCAATAGCGTGTCGTGTCATGGGGGAGTGAATGAATAAGCTATTTATGCTTGGTACATTTCTGGGTGCAGTCTCCGTTGTGGGTTGCTCAACGAATACTATTAATGAAGGCCGTAATTTATCAGCATCGGGTATTGCCTATACGGAAAGTGTGAATGCTTTATTGGATGAAACGATTAAGCAAGTTATCGACTTTGATTCCCAAGAGTTGCTAATAACACGTATTGGCTCTAATCCTAGGCGTATGTTGAAAGAAAAAAACAAAGTGCTTTCGGAATTAATCAAAGAAATTGATCTGTTTCGATATCAAATGTCTCTCATGCAAAGTTATTTTGTAAACTTGCAATCAGTTTCTGATTCAGTGGTAAGTGAACAAACGGGGGAGAGTATTGGTTCCATTAGTAGTGCGATTAGTCGTTTGAATGATTTATCCAAAAATAATAAGCATTCTGGCTATGATTACACTGATATTGATGAAGAACAGCACCGATATATTGGAACTTTAGCGGGTATGTTAATGCAAGCTAACTATGCAGCGAACATTAAGGCTACTCTGAAACGTGATGCACCGATTATTGGAACACAATTGTTACTCCAAGAGAAGCAACTAGATAATATTTTAGGGATCCTAAAAGCTCGGATTGCGATAGGAAACAAAATTTATCTTAATGAAAATGTGATGGCCCCCTATATTGATATGGACAATCCTGTTGATCAAGAAATGTGGGTAGAAAATAGACGGCACTGGTTTCGTTTACAACAAGTCACACCTATTTTTGAGAAAGTGCAAGAGGCACAAAAGGCTTTACGGGTTTCATGGGAGGATATTTTAAGAGGTAAAAAAGATGCTGGGGCAGTAAGTACGATGCTCATAGATATTGATGAATTTGTAAGTACTTTACATGCATTAGAGAAGGCAAAGGCAGCTAAACGCATTGAGCAAGCTGGCCAAATTGATTAAGGGGAATAAACTAATATGTCAGAGAAAATAGTCGTATCACTTGAAGGGTTGCGGAAAATACAGTCTGGGCTTTATGAGTTTTCACAAGCGGAGATACGCAGTAAGTCAGCAGAGGATCAAAAAGCCCATGCTGATAATTTGCATCGTATTGGCGTAATGATGATGACTTTGGAGAAAAACAACGTTGCTGCCGGAAATGAAAAATTTAAGCATAAAGAAGACGATCTAGTTCAAGCCGTTGATGAAATGGAGAACACCGTAGAAAATATGAATGATTTTAGTGATGTGGTTCGAAGCATCAGTAGTGGTTTGAATACGGTTGATACAATTATTCGATTACTCTGAGAGTTGTAAAGGTGAGTGGGCTTAAGAGGCCCTATGTTAGTTTGCTGTTTTCTGATCTTTCGTTTTATCTGTCTCTATGGCTCGCTTCCAAAAATCACTAGGCAGTAAGAATAGACGCTGCGTTTCTTGTTGATGCTTGATTAAAGCATAACAGCATGGGAAATGCCCTGTTGTCAGTTCAGTGATTAGCGCTTGTTGTAATTCAGAGTCTAGTCTTTGTCGTTCACTCAGCCAGTCAGATTTATTGAGTGGTAGGTATTGTTTGGCTGGCGTTGAATTTTTCCAATGGTTTTCCATTTGCCATTGTCCACGAGGGTGGTTGTCAGCGAAGAAAGTAGGTGTTGGGGCATTAAGATCTTCGTAGAACATACGCCCTTTTAGCAAACACCATGATTCATCAATTTTCTCAGGCATCAATGCTGGGTGTTTACGAGAAAGCTGGGTTTGATGGGTAACCAAGTGCTCAAACTTTTCAATAAGTTTGTCACGCAAGCCTGGCCCATACCAATTCGCCATATTCTGAATATCACCCGTACCCATATAGAACTTGATCGCCACTTCGAGATGAATGATTTTATCAGTTGGCAAATAGCGAAAAATGAAGTCAGCCTCACCCAGTGTATGCAGGTTTTCATCACGAATTTGCGTGTTGCGATGAAGTAATTCGATATTGG
>CACVAY010000144.1 GCA_902727985.1 uncultured Thiotrichaceae bacterium
TATTGTGCATTGCACTATCAACGAGCTGACTAAATTTACTTTTAGCTTCTTGAAGTTGCCACGTATTGTTGTTACTCATAATCATACCTTTTAAATAAACTAGTCTGACTAGATCTTAGTTTTACATTACAAGAATGTCAATTTTTACGGACAATATTTTGAAAACTGATGGTGTTGCTTTACAAACTAACCGCCTTGCTCAGCGGAAAAATGCGAGCGAGAGCGAGGTTTTGTGGGTAGGAAGCCGGACGCAAAACTGTGATCTGATTAACAAGAACATCATATGAGGCGTAGGCTGAAGGCGAGTTGGCACAAGACAACGAAGCCACGTGATTTAACGTCCACCGTAAATGATGCAGTTGCGCAGGGACAGTTCATGCTCTTACACCCCTCAAGGGGGTACCGAGGTCATGGGGAGATCTGCTTAACAAGCTATCGGTAAATAGCAGTAAGGCTCTGCTCTAAAAGTGCCTTGGTTTCTCTGAGCTCATCGACAGAGGAAAGCGAAACAGATGAAAACCGATAGCGTCAGCAGGGGTAAGGTACGGCGTAATAATTACCTCGGCTCTTTAGTTCCTACCGGCTAAAGAAGAGCGAAAAAGGTGGAACTCCGATAGCGGTTGGGTTAGTAATAACGTGATTGATTAAACAGAAGTCAGCAGACGACATAGTAGCCAAATGCCTACCGTAATGGGTGGGACAGGGTGAAGGTCTGAACATTAACGAAGGAGCAGCCCGACTAACCTTGGAGACATCGGGTCAAAGGCGATTAACTTGGAAGCGAGCCTCAACATAAATTTCGAATTTATGTTCTGTTGAAAGAGCAGAGTTGATGAACCGCCCCTTGCGGAGCCGCATGAGGGGTGGTGTGGGGAGAGCGGGAGAGAAACCCGCTCTTACCCGATTTATGCTTTATTTTCCATTATCGAGTTTATAGCTAATGAGCAATGTGTTTTAACACTATCACTCACTTCAGTTTTATATGCTTGTAGCAATGCAGATAAGGCTGATTCATCTCCAATTTTTTTAAGCGCTATTGCTGAATGTGCTCTAACTGATTCGCTATCATCACTATGTAGTGCTTTTGTTAAAGCTGGTATAGAAGATTTGTTAGAGATTTGTCTAATTGCAATTGCTGCTTGCGCACGTTCTCCCGCATTATTCTTTTGGGAGAGTAGTACATTTTCTAAGCTTACAAGATGATCACGCAAGTTGTTAAGTTCTAATTTTTCAATTACTAATTCTGACAGTTCAATTGGTGTTTTTATTCTTAGGTCAATATAACCAACAGTTGTTGACACCCCAGGTATTTCAGTGTCATCAAATCTTGCTGGCAAGATGTACTCTCTGGATTCTCTAAATGCTCTCTCTTGCATTGATTTTCTTTCGTGATTTGTCCATAGTTTTTCTGAATAGTTCTCGGATATGAACATGATCGTATATTTTGCTTTTTCTCTATATATTTCATTTAGGTAAACATATAGGTCTTTACCCCATAGCTTTGCCTCTTCAAATTTATCATAAAAAACATTTGGTAGTGGGTCAAACCTGAGGTTGAGCATGAATGTCTATACCAAATTCCACCTTATTGATGAGTAATCCGATGACCGTATCATGCATACTTTCTTTCTTGGAAAAACAGATTGTTCTTCGTGTAAGTCGTTTGATCCAGGTTCTCAGATTCAGGTTTTTACGCTCAATTTTTTGCGTATTTCGTTTACCTATTTCATGCTTATCAACGTCAAGATGGCGTTCATAGGCTCCCCAATCATCTGTGTAATAGCGACTGATGCCAAAGGGATCCAGCATGACTTTGAGTGCTTTGAAAACAGAGTCTTTCCGCTTTCCAAAGACAAAAGCGAGGACTGTATTACTCGCATGATCAACGGCTAACCATAGCCAACGCTGATTAGATTTATTACCAACAAATGACCATTGCTCATCCAGTTCTGCTTCTTCGCAAACCCTTACCAGGCTTGCTTCTGGCACGCTTGCGGGGTCTTGAGCTTCAAAGGCTGGATTTATGTGGATAATCGTCTTTTCTTTTTTTTTAAAGTGGCAATAACCGTATTTTTGCTGATCTTGAGAACCCGAGCTGTATCACGGATTCCACTTCCATTAATGGCCATTTCCACTACCTGCTTTTTTACACCTTGTTCATAGGCTTTATATGCATACTTTTGCATAAAGCTCTTGGTTGTACAGTCTTGGTTTTGGCAACGATATCGTTGAATGCCCTTGGCACTGGTTCCTGCTTTTATGATGTGATTACTGCCACAGTTGGGACAGATGATTTCTTGATAACATGTCATAGACATAATTGTGCCATATCTCAAAATAGTGCAATAGTCTTTTAATCAAAAAATTCAGGTTTGACCTACTACCCTCCTTTGTTTCAACTCTTTTATTCGGGCAATTCAGCAATTTTAGCATCCATAAAATCTATTTGGCCTTGTAACTTCTCACTAACATGAGCCAAGGTACCAACAACCAGATCTCCTGCACCCGCACCTTCACCGCCTGAATCAGGCCATCTGACAAGGTTTC
>CACVAY010000145.1 GCA_902727985.1 uncultured Thiotrichaceae bacterium
TTTCCCCGGATCTCGATTCGGGGATTTTTTAATTATCTACATAAACCCCACTCCAAAGCCAGATAGAAACTTTGGTCAAAAATTTGCCTGATTTGCATAAATATAAACCATGCAGCACTGTACTAGCATACAGCTTCCAAGTGAATTGCAAAGCTTTGGCAAAATGATTTTTGCTGCAATATTTAGGTAAAAATAACATTTCTTAACATAAAACATCCGCTAAATAGCCTTAGTGCTAATGAGATGTTAAAAAATTTGAGCTATTATCATTGAGCTCTATTGACCCCTGTAAAGCAAATCGATGAAACAAGAGTGATCATTTATGAAGGTAACAAGAGTTTCCTTATTTAGAAAAGAAGTGCCGATGTTATGCGGAAAGTTTACGTGTTCGGTGGAGCCTGGTGTGTCTTGTGGTGAAGTCATCATCATTAAGGTTGAAACAGATGAAGGCATAATTGGTTATGGTGAAGCTGGTTCAGCAGGCGGCTACCCCAATTATGCGCATGGTACATTGGCAAGCACTGCCGAATTAATTCGACGGCATTTATTGGGCGTTGATATCGACCCAACCAACCTGAATGCAGCACAAGAAAAAATGCGCTTTATGGCAGGTGGTAATGGTTCCGTCAAAGCTGCTTTTGACATCGCGTGCTGGGATATTGCGAGCAAATCACTAGATCGGCCTATACATGCATTATTAGGGGGCAAACTGCAAGACAGTTTACCTTTACATCGGGTAATCCCAATCGGCTCACCTGATAGCATGGCCAAGGAAGTAGAAGCCTGGCGCATGGAAGGCTACAACACGTTTTTAATTAAAGCAGGTTTGGGGAGTATTCATCAGGACATTGAGCGCATTCAGGCTGTTCTGGATAAGCGATTACCTGGAGAAGAGTATACGGTAGACGCAGCGGGTCGGTGGCGGGTTGATGAAGCATTACGGGTACTAAAAGCCTTAAAAAATTATGATTTTATTATTGAACAACCCTGCTGTACCTATGAAGAATGCTTAGCATTACGTGGCCGCGTTGATATCCCCATGAAACTGGATAACGCTATTCATAGTGTTAACGATGTACTGCGCGCCCATGCAGACAATGCTTGTGAGTTAATGGCTTTGAAGTTGGATAAACTGGGTGGCTTTACACCGGTAAAATTAGCCTGTGACATTATCGCTACGGCGGGTATGGGCGTTTCTCTTGAAGCTGTCTGGGCAACTGAAATTAGTGCAGCGGCCGTTATTCACCTAGGTATGACTATACCACCTGAGAACTTCCTGACATCGACAGATTTACATAATTACTCCCCTCTAACGGTGACTACAGATGACAATATACAAGTGGAAAACGGAAGAATGTTTTTCCGAGATGAGGTCATTGGTCTGGGTATTGACGTGAATACAGAAATATTGGGTGAACCAGATATTGTGCTTCATAGCTAGACTGTAAAAATAATGCTTAACTCACTTGCTAATCCACCTAACTTTACCGAGACGACGGATGTCATCGTCATTGGTACTGGTTTTGCTGGCTTGATGGCGGCAATAAAACTGGCTCAATCAGGTGTTTCCGTTAAAATTCTGGATAAACGTTCCAGTTGTGGTGGTAACTCCATTATTAGTGATGGTGTATTGGTCGCAACAGGATCCAGCATACAAAAAAAATCTGGCATTAATGATTCTGCTGAATGCTTGCTGGAAGATATGTTAATAGCAGGACATAGCAACCAGGTAGAATTAGCTAGTATTGTGGCCGAGCAGGCTTCAGATATTTGTGAATGGTTGGAAAAAGACTTACAGGTTGCTTTTCGACAGCGGGTTGATCAATTTGGTGGACATAAGGTTGCACGCAGCTTGACCCCTATCAAGGCATTGGGAACAACGATTATTCACCCTATGCTCGAACATTTGAAAAGCTTCGGAATCATACCTCAGGTACGTTCACAGGTCATCGCCTTATCTCAAGATGAAACCGGACGAATTAACGGTGTGAAAGTTATTCCTTTTAAAAAGAACAAACATGATAAGCCAATTGATAATCAACCCGCACAGTGGATCAAAGCAAGGAAAGCGGTAATTTTAGCAACCGGCGGTTTTTCTGCTGATATTGATTTTCGTCAGCAGCTTGATCCTAGGCTGGACAGCACAATAAGCTGCACTAATATCAAATATACAACAGCGGAGTGTATGCAGGCAGCTATAGCTGTTGGGGCTGATACAGTAGATATGGAGCATATTCAACTCGCACCGTTTACCTCTCCGGATGAAAAAGGTTATGGCGTATCCGCCCAGTTTTCCAGCTACACTGTATTTCCTTATGGCCTGTTAATTAACCCCGTGACAGGAAAACGCTTTGTCAATGAAATGGCAGACCGTAAATCCCGCGTTGATGCGATGCTAGCCCTTGCTCAACCTTGTATAGGTATTGCAGACGACGTAGGTATTGGTTTATCCGGTCAACCTATTGATAAGTGTTTAAAACGCAAAGTCGTTAATAAATTTTCTAATTTACAAGAGCTGGCTGCAGCTTACGACATTCCTGAACGATCATTACAGCGATCGATTGAACGCTATAATACTTTTATTCGTATAAAACAAGATAAGGACTTTCAAAAACCTATCCTCGCCTCCGCACTGCCTTTAAATCCTCCTTATTATGCTGTCCGTTTATGGCCCAAAGCCCATTACACTATGGGCGGCTTAAGAATCAATTCGCGGGCACAGGTAATGCATGAAAGTGGGCACGCTATTCGTGGCCTGTATGCCGCAGGTGAGGTAACAAGTGGGGTACATGGTATATCGAGGTTGAGCACCACAGCGATTACAGAATGTTTGGTTTTTGGGCGCATTGCCGGGCAACAAGCCGCAATGGAAATAGTATAAAATTTTATAATTCATTGAGATAAGGATATATTTTATGGAAGCTATCAGCACGGATTTCCCTTTAACTAAGGAACAAATTGATCACTACAATAAACATGGCTATGTTTTTGTACGTAACTTTTTTTCTAAAGAAGAATTAGAGCCGCTGAAGCTCGCGTGTGAAGACGATCCGGAATTACGGGATTCACGTACACTGGTTGATTACGGTGGCTCTGGTTTCAAACTGTCGGTCTGGACTGAGCTTGGTAATAGTCTATTAGGTGTCCTCCCACGTATGGCTAGAATCGTTGATGCTAGTGAGGCCCTGGAGGGTGAGAAGTGTTATCACTGGCATTCCAAAATTGTCTTGAAAAGACAGGGAGAAGGTGAAGTACGCTGGCACCAAGGGTTTGGCACTTGGTACGAAGATACCTGTTTATACCCCAAGATGGTTAGCTGCTGTATTGCAGTGAATGAAAATACGCGTGAAAATGGCTGTTTGCAGATAGCCAAAGATTCCCACCACCTTGGTCGTTTGGATAATGTCATGATCGGTAATTCCTGTGCCACTGACCCAAAACGCCTGGAAATCGTACATGAGCGACTGGAGCATATTCAGTGTGAAATGCAGCAAGGTGATGTTGTATTCTTTCATGCAAATACCCTGCATGGCTCGGATGTAAACACAACAGATAGTTTGCGAACGTTACTATTTTGCACTTACAACGTTGTATCAAATGAGCCGTATAATCTGGAGAACCAACAACATCACCGTTATCGCCCCTTGAACAAACTACCTGACTCCGTATTGTTGGAAAAGCAATATGAGGGTGTATTTGAAACCCAACAGTTTCATGAGAAGGAAACCGATAATAGCCCCGGAACAGGCGTTGGCATCAGACATGGTCGCACCACAAAGGCAACAGTGTAATCATTATTAACAAGCCAGCATCCCATTAATTGAAGTTCAGAGGGCTACTTTTGGCTTTCAATTAATGGGGATGATTATAGTTCAAATAAATTAATTGGAAATTAGGAGAGCTTATGTCAGCCTTTACTTTTGATGCATTTATTACTGATTTGCAAGAGGCGTCAATGAGTCCTAATGCCGAATTGCAAGTATTGGCGTTAATGCAGCAAGCTTTTAAAGACCCGAGTCAGATCGCAGATAATGTGCCAGCTTTCTCTGAGGAGGCTGATTTACTCCTTCAGGAATCTTCTATAACAATCTGGCATTGGTGTTTGCAGCCTGGAATACTAATTCCTCCACATGATCATAGAATGGCAGCCATTATTGGAATTTATAAAGGGACTGAAGAAAACCGATTTTACTTGTCTGAAAATGGCAGCTTGCAACATAAAGCAACGAAGCATGTTAGCCAGGGAGAAATCTTGTCGATTACACCGGAAAGTATTCATTCAGTACAGGCTACAGAAGAACAGCCTAGTCAGGGAATACATGTCTATCTGGGAAATCTGGATGCTTCTCCGCGCTCCTTATTTAATTGGGAAACGGGAGAAGCGGAACCTTATACTGAAGAGGCCTACAATAGATTGGTCAGGTTTACTTAATCATGTTGACATTACAAGATAAACTGAATGACTTTCGTGCCAGTCAACAGGTGAAAATTCCCGAAAAGGTTAGACTGCGCCTGGCGAAAAACAGAGAAAGCGTAAGGGCTTTGGGGATGCTTGAGCGTTGCTTAAGTCAAGGCAAAAAGATTCCTGACTTTTGCCTTCGTAATCAAAATGGCCATGAAATATGCTTAAAAGATTTACTGAAAGAAGCTAATTTAGTGTTAAGTTTTTTCCGTGGTGATTGGTGTAATTATGATGGCCTTGAGCTGGAAGCCTTACAAGCTAGTCTAAAAGACATTAAGCATTGTGGTGGCCGTTTAATCGCTATCTCGCCCTCTAAATATGAGAATCTACAGCAAACGCATCAACGTTTTGCATTAGGTTTTGATTTATTGTACGACCAAAATAACCGTATTGCAGAAGCCTTTGGCATTGGCTATACCTTGCCGCAAGATTTGCAAGATATTTACGAAGCTTATGGGCTCGACATTGCCAGCCAAAATGGAGACGGTAGCCATAAGCTTCCTCTGCCTGCAACCTATGTAATTGGAAAAGATCAGTGCATCGCTTCATCTTTTATTGACGTCGATCATACCCGTCGTCAGGAGCCAGACGATATTTTACGTATTCTGCGACAACTTCAGAGTGCTCCAACTGGACGAGAAAGGTAATGCCCATAGGTTTAACTGCTATGCTGGGAACTTATGCGATGCTACGAGTAATAGACCATCGCAAGAAGCTCCGTCAGAAACAATTACCCCATAAAGTATCAAAGACTCCCATAAGTACAAAAAAAAATCTTAAGAGTAAGCAAGCTACCAAGACATTACTCACGCGTTTAAGGAACATTGACCCAGTTAACCGGAGAACAGAGGACGACCTGAAACTTGCTTTGATAAGTGTCGGTATTGCTGCCTCACAACCTATTATTTTTCCGGGCTGGTCTGTGATTAATGCCTTTCTAATTAGTTACAGTGCTTACCCTTATATCAGAGGGTTTGAGAAATCTATTGCTAAAAAACATATAAGTAACGATGTATTGGGTGCTTCTTGGGTGATTTTGGCTGTCAGCGGTCAGCAATATTTTGCCGCTGCGTTAGGTAATGTGATTTACCATATCGGCTCTAGTTTTATCGCAAAAACCCGCGAAAACTCCCGTAAGTCTATGGTACATATATTTAACCGAGAAAATCGTAACGCCTGGGTAATTAGAGAAGGTGTTGAAATTGAAGTGCCGTTAGTTAATGTGGTTGCCGAGGACATTGTCGTTGTCCGCAGCGGTGAAATGATTCCTGTGGATGGCAAAGTCGTTGACGGCAGTGCTCGGATTGACGAGCATGTTTTGACAGGTGAATCACAAGTCGTGGAAAAAGCAGTGGATGATCCGGTATTTGCTTCAACCTTACTAGTAAGTGGTTATATTCAAATACTGGTAGAAAAGGCAGGTAGCGAAACGGTTGTCGCTAAAATTGAAACCACCCTAAAACAAACAGCAGATTTCAAAAGCCAATTACAAATGAAAGGTGAGGAATGGGCGGATAAATCTGCTCCCTATTTATTGGGCGCTGCAGGCTTAACAGCTATCACACTTGGCCCGATACCGGCTGTGGCTGTACTAGCAGCACAGTTTGGTTATCAAATCAGAATGATTGCTCCTTTGAGTACCCTACGGCATTTATCAAAAGCAACTCATGCAAGTATCCTAATAAAGGATGGGCGTTCACTGGAAACCCTGAATAGCGTTGATACTATCCTGTTCGATAAGACCGGTACTTTGACAGAAGAGCAGCCTCAGGTTGGTCAGGTGATTACTTGGGGTAACTACACGGCGGAGCAGGTTTTACGGCTGGCGGCTATTGCCGAATTCAAATTAAAGCACCCGGTTGCTCTAGCGATTTTACAAGCTTATGAGCAATATAATCAGGAATTACCTGAGATTGATGCTACCCATTACGAAATGGGCTTTGGTACCCGTGTTGACTGGAACGGGCAGACTATTCGGGTAGGGAGTTTACGCTTCATGCAAAATCAAATGTTGTTCTGGGATGAACAATACAGCGCTGACCTTGAGGCCATTTATGAACGTGGTCACTCAGTAGCTCTGGTAGGCGTTGATAATGCAGTTATTGCAGCGATTGAGATAAAGCCAACTATCCGTCCAGAAATTCCCGAATTGATAGCAAACTTAAAAAAACGTGGTAAACACCTTGCTATTATTTCTGGCGACCAGGAAAGGCCGACCCAAAATCTGGCTAAACATTTAGGAATTAAACAGTATTTTGCTGAAGTCTTACCACAAGATAAAGCCAGTATTGTGGAACAGTTCAAACAGCAAGACCGAAAAGTTTGTTTTGTGGGCGATGGAATTAATGACACCATTGCGATGAAAACTGCAGATGTTTCCATTTCACTTCAAGGTGCTTCTAGTATCGCTACTGATACTGCTGATATCTTATTGATGAGTGGTGATCTGCAACCACTGAAAGACCTACTGGATATTGCTGATAACCTCCAGAATACATTACAGAGAAGCGCTTGGTTAGTGGCAACACCCTCTGCATTAGTGTTGACCAGCAGTATTTTTCTGCATACCGGCCTATTGCTGGCA
This sequence comes from uncultured Thiotrichaceae bacterium, assembly GCA_902727985.1. Lineage (GTDB taxonomy): Bacteria > Pseudomonadota > Gammaproteobacteria > Thiotrichales > Thiotrichaceae > HyVt-477. The sequence goes on from CACVAY010000145.1 coordinate 7,047, forward strand.
ATGTTAATAAAAAATACTTTTCTGGGAGCCAACCTGCTTTACGTGCTGAAAAAATCTAAGCCTGCGTCTATTCCAGCAAAACCACCACAGGAAATAGCTCAGCGGGTAATCAAGTAATCGAATGTTAAGAAATGTTGCGTTTCCTTGAAAAGGACAAAATAATTGAGTAATTTTTCCGCCTATCGCCCTCCCCCCTCTATCTAATAAAGGCAACCCTATGGATAACAATCTGCACCTCCTGCTCCAAGAGTTAAAATCTCATTACGGTCTACTGTCACTGAAGGCTGGAACGGAATGGGAAGACATGGATTATGCCGAGATAGATTTTTTGCGCTCAGTGGGCCAAGAGAAAGTGCCAATCATGGTTAAAATTTCTGGCCCTGAAGCCAAGACAGATTTACGCCATCTTCGAGCCATGGGGGTAACAGGTATTCTAGGGCCTATGATTGAATCGGAATATGCCTTAATGAGTGTTTTCTACGCCGTATTAATCAGTGGAAAGACACCCCACAGAGTTATCTGTCGGGTCAGCAACAGAAAAGCCTAGCGGATCTTGATTTTGTCCCGATTGAGGTCAAGCAACCAGCAGAGGAGGACTTGCTGGTTGCAATTACCTGTTAAAAAAGTTTATTTTTGTGAAGCTTTGTAATGCTCAACCACTTTATTGTACTGCTCTTCGGTTAATGTTTTGTTTAACATACGCACACAAAGGCTTTTCATTTCGATTAAACGACGGTTGGCTTCACTATATTGGAATTTAAGTTGTTCACGATCAAAACGATTAGCCCGCGTGAGTAAGGCTTCGCTCAATTCAGCGCGAACAGCAATCACTTCTTGCTCAAGCTCTTTGTATTTTTGAGGCGCGCTTGCAATCCATGTATCAACCGTTTTTGATTGCTCTTCATTTAGCTTCAATTCTTCGCGAAGTGCTTTAAAAGAAGGCATTAATGAAACGATAGGGTCTGCCAATACATCAGTATTCGCAACGGCCTTTTCTGCCATTGCTGGTGCAGCGAGCACTAAAGCGAGTAATGATGTGATAATTGCACGTTGAAGTTTCATGTTTATTTCCTAGTTACTTGTTTAAGGGCGATAAATTTTGCCTTGAAGCTCCATCGGGTTCGATGGCTACCACGACAAAACAAATCCGTCAGTGCTTACAATTAGTATAAGGAAAAATATATATACTTATATATTGGCCAACATTGATATACCTCAAAATGCGCTTATCTCTTGGATTTAGCGTACTTTTCATGATAAAAAATAAGAAACGCTATTCCATTCGCTCTGCATACCCAAAGTTCATACCTATTGATAGCCGCATTTCTGCCGACTCGTTAGGGAGAACCTCATGTATGACATCAGGAGTAAAGAAAATACAATCACCTGCTTTGGGCGCTATTTTTATTTGATCGTCCCCCTTCCCTAATAACAAATCCCCAGATCTTTTAGGTACGTTCAAATAATAAACACCTGACAGTAATTCGTCATTTTCATCATGTGTATGTGCAACCGTACGAAAACCAGGCTGCATTTCATTGAACCAAAAGCCCATGCGTAGCTTTTGCTTAGTCCCAATAACCTGTTGAGCGATAGTCGTGATCTCTGAAAAGAGATTTTGAGTACTTGTTAAAAGCACTTTGTCGATATAAATATTTTCATATCGACCTTCGAAGAAGTGGGTTTTTTGTGCTTTATCAGCGCTTAAAAGCTGCTGATACTGTTCGATAATCATCTGATTATTACTATCAGACTGTTTCAGCGATATTTGTGTAAAATTTTGCATGTAAAAGGAAAAGCTTAAAGATGACGTACCTGACGCTGATTACGCCTACCTGCCGACTCTGACTTTATCATCACCTCATCTTCAGGGAAGATCAATCGACCACGAATTTTGGTATTAGAAAAATCATTTAACAAGACTTCTTTGACCATGTTGGAATCAGCAGAAAGTTCATTCGTGAGAATTTGATAGCTCAGTTCAAACAAACGTTTTAAGGCAATTTTATGCGTCTGACGTGTTCGTTCGAACATTGCATCGCTATATGCTAGAAAACGATAAAATGGATCATCTCCCAACATCATGGGGAGCGTTTCAGTAAAACGCCCTGAATTACCGATCATATCCCAATAACGTGCAAAGCGATTAATGCGTTGCATCGTCGTGAAATCCACTCGATCAGTACTTAAAATATTGTAGGGTGGTTGGGGATTAAACTTCAGTTGAAAAGGTTCGGTATGACGAATAAGCGGCGAACCTCTAAGACGCTTTAGAATACCCACCTGAATCTCATGGGGCTTCAGAGCCACTAATTGATTGAAGCTCTTGGCAAAACTTTCAAGGTCCTCTCCCGGCAAACCGAAAATCAAATCCGTATGTAAATACGCTGTTGTTTCATTGCGTAACCACAGCACGTTATCTTTGGACTTTTGGTTATCTTGTCGGCGACTAATTAACGACTGCACTTCGGGATTAAAGGTTTGGATTCCAATCTCAAATTGCAATGTCCCAGCGGGGAATCGCTGAATGGCTTCTTTGAGTTTTTCGGGAAGATGATCTGGGATGAGTTCGAAATGTAAAAATAATTCATTTGCCGATTCATCCATTTTATCTAGAAAGAATTCCAAAATGGTTATGGTATTTTTAACCTTTAAATTGAAGGTACGATCTACGAATTTAAAATGTCTTAATCCACGCTCATACAAGGTTTGCATTTCATCAAGAAAGACACCCAGTTCGAAAGGTTTTGCCGTTTTATCTAAAGCAGACAAACAAAACTCACATTTGAACGGGCACCCACGCGATGCTTCAACATACACAACACGTTTTGCAATATCATCATCGGAGTATTCGTTATACGGCATTACCAATTGATCTAGTGGCGAGGTCACACCTTCAATTAGCTTTTCAAGTGGCTTCATACCATTGAGTAATTGCCCACAAAGTTGGCGGAAACTTATTTCCCCCTGCCCCTTCACGACATAGTTAGCCAGATGGACAATTTCCTGCTCCATCGATTCATGGGTAACTTCGGGGCCACCCAAGACAATGACAACCTCAGGCGCAATGGTCTTTAACATCGCCACTACTGCTGTGGTTTCGACGATATTCCAGATATAAACACTTACACCAATAATTTTCGGCTTGCGTGCCAATAGCTGTTCTGCAATATCGATAGGACGATTTTCTAAGGTAAATTCACAAATCTCACAGCGTGGCTTGAGATCTTCTCCTAAATTTGCATACAAATATCTCAAACCAAAGGCAGTATGGATATAACGCGCATTTAAGGTCGCCAGAACAATATCAGACACAAAAAACACTCATGAGAAAAGAAAAAAACAGTATACCTAAAGTCGCTCTATCAGGTTAGCGCCAAGCAGCAGAGAATGAAATTCACTTCCGTTTTTATTCACAAAACTCTGCACTAAAGATAGACCATTCATCTGATATTACACAAAGCATGTCCCTTTCTAATCTGTTGTTACAGCTTTTAAAGCACGCCATTACAAAACCTTCGTAACAGAAGCCCTATCTATCTGATCAGCGGTAGTTGAGCAATGATCAAACGTCAAATAAGATAAATTCAATATAAAAAAGTAACCAAATATAACAATAAAGGTACACTAAAATGCGTGGATTATTATTGGGCGGCCTGCTTCTATGCAGTCCAGCCGCGCTGTTCGCAGAGAGTTTTACCGATTGTCCTTCTCGGGCATTCTTAACTCAGGGAGCTGTAGCAAAAACTTATGGAGTGAACCTTGTCACTGGCGATTACAATCTTATCCAAGATGACATGGGTACAAATAACAAACTCAATGCTGTTGGTTTCAACCCCAACGACGGTTTTCTCTATGCTTGGAGCCACGAACATGACACGGCGGTAAAAATCCATAGTGATTTTACCGTGGAAGCTCTGGCGGTTAGCAACATCACAGATAATACTTTTTATGTGGGTGATGTTGAACTCACTACAAACAAATACTATGTCTACCGCCCTGGTTCTGCCTATGGTCTATTTTCTATTAACCTAGATGAGCAGGCTGACGACTATCTTAAGATGGTTAACGTTACCGACGGTGACTCCATGAACCTTAAAATCTTTGATATGGCATTCCATCCATCCGATGGTTATGCCTATGCGGTTGACAAAAAGGGTGATTTACATCGTATCGATGTAGTTGCCGGCACATCAGAAAAGTTGGCAAGTATTGGCGGACCAACCGGTACTTTTGGTGCAGCTTACTTTGATGTTGATGAAAATCTCTATATCAGTCGGAATAACGATGGTCATATCTACAAGATCGATATAGGCGGTCAAAACTACACTGCCCAGCTCTTTGCTCATGGCCCCTCTTCAAGCATCAATGATGGTTCCCGTTGTGCGCTTGCTCCTGTGATTGACCCTGATTCTGACATAAATATTGACTTTGGTGATGCACCTGAATCATACGGTACATATCTTAAGGATAACGGCGCACGTCATGGCTTAAGTGATACTAATACGTTGTATTTAGGGTCTGGTGTTGATGGTGAAAGTGATGGTAAACCCCTCCCGCTATCTGATGATGAGCACGATGCTGATGGTGACGGTGTAGATGATGAAGATGGTATTCAGTTCGCAACAAGTTTACAAGCTGGCGATACTGCGGTTCTTATGATCACCCCATCCGCAAGCGGTATTTTAAGCGGTTGGATTGATGTTGACCAAAACGGCATCTTCGATTCAGATGAACAAGTCATCACAGACAAAAGTGTAAACGCTGGCAAACAACCCGTTTTCATCACCGTTCCTGATGGTGAAGCTAAAGCGGGTTCAACTTGGGCACGTTTCCGTATTTCATCAAATTCTGGATTGCTACCAACAGGTGGTGCTGCTGATGGCGAGGTTGAAGATTACAAAATAGACATCAATGTTGAAGGTTCATCAGTAACGTATTACCCATCAAGCTCTGGCTGGACAACCGTTGTATTTGAAGACAATTGGCCATTTGAGGGTGACTACGATATGAACGATCTGGTCTCTTATCTTCGTACTTCTATCTTCCGCACAGATGGAGATACAACGCTGATCAATATTACGGGTGAATTAGCGGCAGTTGGCGCGTCGTATCACAACGGCTTTGGTATTCGTTTACCTGGCATTTTGCGAGATCAGATTGATGAAGAAGCCATTGAATACAAAATAAACAATAAACCCGTTACCCGCTTTAATCCCCTAGAAGAAGGTCGTAACGAAGCCATTTTCATGATCACTTATAACGTCTGGGATTATGTCAGTGCTGGTGAAGATTGTATCTTCTATCGCACAGAAGCAGGCTGTGGCTCTGATATTCAGATGCGCTTCAACTTAACCATTCCGTTTAAGCAACCTGTGGATACCGACATTGCTGGTGTGTTTGATCCGTTCTTATTTGCAACACCTGATGCTCCCCATGGTGATCATTTTGCTACGCCTCCAGGACGTAACTATGAGATACATTTGAAGAACCAAGAACCCACTGAAGCCTTTGACTTGTCCTTTATGGATGGTTCTGGTGCTGACGGCTCTGTTCCAAATGAAGGTCATTATTTCCAAACAGTTAAAGGTCTACCTTGGGCAATGGAAATTGGTGATCACTGGCACTACCCCAAAGAGTATCGTGATGTCACTCATGCCTACCCTCTATTCCCAAGTTATGTCATGAGTAAAGGCGAAGAGTCTGCTGCTTGGTACACCTTCGATAATGCTGTTGAATCTATTCTGTTTGAAGATTGAGGTATAAAATAATGAAAACAATAATCTCTTTAGCATCTTTAACGCTCTTGTTAGCAGCCTGCGGAGGCGGAGGTGATTCAACAGGTTCGACCTCGAGCAACCCAGGGGTAACTCCCGAGATCACATCGACTCAGGATATGGAAAGCTCACCTGATTTTAATTTTGAAACATCTCGTGAGATTGCCATTAACTTTGATATCGAAGCAGCACGTACATCAGAAGGCTTAATGTCTTTATGTACAAAATACACAGAGTCTAATGGTGAATACGATATCGATTATGATAGCTGTACCGTACAAGCACCTCTTGTAGCAGGTACCTATAGTGGCAGCATGGAAGTAACCAATGACATTAACTCTGTCATCGGTGTTGTCTGGTTCAAAGAGGCGACTATTCCGCCTGTTTATAAGGTGTTCACTCTAGAGAATTCAACAAAATATGCACGCCGTAAAAATGAGGGCCCATTCACCATTTCCTGGTAGCTAGATTTACGCTTCTCGCAACGGGCGCACCCATGACATATTCTTTTGTGGGTGCGTTTTGGTTTGTAAGGTAACACGATAACGGCTTTCTCCCGTAAAAAACATGCGCCACATTTGAATAAACGTTTATACCATAGATATTCATCGGTAAACTTACACGTCGAATAGCCAAGCAGTCGAACCATGTCCAGAAGGTCTACCGAACAAGGCGTCAGAATCGTCACCAGCAATCAAGAAGGCATTCACGAAAGTCTTGAAGATGAACTCATTAAACATAGAAATAGCGCTTTTAGAAAACCCATTGCGGATCATACGCAAAAGGCATTTGAGGCTATTGCCAATCAAATCACTCAACACAATGTACCCATCATCTTTGATTCTGGTTGTGGTACAGCTCATAGCACCCGGCATATTGCCAACCTTTACCCTGATAGTTTAGTCATTGGCATTGACCGCTCTCAAGTCAGGCTGGAGAAAAATCATGAGGAAGCATTACCTGAAAATGCACTGATTGCGCAAGCCGACCTAGTTGATTTTTGGCGTTTGGCACATCAAGAAAACTGGCAATTACAGCGTAATTTTATCCTTTATCCAAACCCTTATCCTAAGAGCATACATGTAAAACGCCGCTGGCATGCACACCCCGTATTTCCAACATTACTATCTTTGGGCGGGATTTTGGAATTACGTAGTAATTGGAAGATTTATGTTGATGAATTCGCCGTTGCATTACAGTATTCAGGCTATTCACACGCTAAAACGCAGATATATACACCTGATGTGGCTTGGACTTTATTCGAAAAAAAATACCATGAAGACGAGCAGATGCTCTATCAATGTAAACAAGACCTCTGCCAGTCATAACACGACCACTATTCTTTCGCTTCACATCGTTGATAAGCCTTTCGTAGCTTGTCTGCATTGGGTTTTCCTAACCAATGCCCCCTAATATTGTTAAGAAACTCTGTCGAACTTGCAGAATTGTCTAACGTCTTTTCTAGCGCTATATAGCTGGCAAATGCCTCGCAGCGTTTATTGTTGATACATTCTCTACGATTTTCTGGTGCGCTAAGCCCACATGCATCCTGATGATTTTTGTATGTACCTAAATAAGAGATCAGCATATAACGGCGCATTGTTTGATTGCCGTTGGACTTATCTAATGCCGCGTGCAGTGTGCTTAATACTGAAGAGAAGCCTTGCTGAATATTACGTACTTCTTCTGCATTTACCGGTTTGCCTTGTGCCTGTTTCAGTTGCTGATAAAACTCGTCATTCTTAATCAGCCCAGGAATCATGTGAAGCATCACTTTATCTCTATTTCCCAAAGAGTTGTAGGTCTTTTCATCGATCTTTTGTAAGGTCTCTAATGCGGGTACATATTTTTGTAAACGCCATTGAGACATCGCTTTCAGCATCAATACGTTTCCCCATAACCCCGAGTCTTTTAATGAGGCAATCTGTTCTTTTGGTAATGTGTTCAATTGATCTAAAACGCTTGCATAACCGATACTGATAGCCACCGAATCCAAGGATGCGCCGTCGATATCCTGCGCACTGGTTTTAGATAGCATATTTTGATCAAACTGGTTGTCCTTAGTAGCCGTTTCGCTAAACGTGCGTTGAATATCCCCCAAATTATTCACACCCACAGGAGGACTACAGGCAAGATTACTCAGGAGAAAAATGATGCCTAGCATAAACTTTGGCAGTAAATACTGAGACTTATTTTGCGGTTTCATTGTCATTTCCCCTGCTTAGATAATGCTTGTTCAAGGCTTATAGCGAATTGTTCTAGACTCCATCGTTTCCCTGCATTGATTTGCTCGATCTGCGCATTCATCGATACTCTCAAGGTCTCAATTTGTGATGCTGTGATTTCCTCTGATTGCAACTTTCCTAGCGCCACATCCAGTAAACCCTGCATCATATCGCCACGCGCTAAACGCCATGCCACTTTACTGGATGTATCCGCAGATAATACCGATACTAGAATGGCATCAAATACTGAGCCGATCACTTTTTTACCATCTGGTAAATCGTCAAGGAATTCTAATCTCATAGCTGCAGCACGGAGTCCGCTTTGCAACATCTGCGCACCTACCTGCGCAGTGATACGTTCATCTTGTAGATCATTTATAACCGTAAACATGGCTTTTACGGCATCACCTAAATAGCTATTCCGTGCATGGGCACTATCAACTACCCACGCAGGATTAACCGCCACCTCTTTCAAAGCAGTATCTAACATGCTGAGCATGTCATCTTTAGCAAATCGCAATTTCCAATCATTACCCGCTGTCGTTGCCGATAAATTTTCAAAAAGATCTTTGGTTGCCAACAAGAGAATGCGCTTTTCTTCATGATTACCCTCATCTGGCCATAAGAGTGCAAGATTTTCTCCTGATTTTTCGATAAGTAAACGAATCGCTTCTGGTAGTAAATTGCGATGAACTACGGTATCCATAGCATTTAAGCCTTCAGCAACTTGAGTAATCAATGTTGTTACACCCGCATGATGTTCTCCCGTTAACTGAGGATGTTTTGCAATAACCGTAAGCGTGGTTTTAACCAGTCTATCTAGACTCTGTTTGCTAAAGGTTTGCCTAAGATGCCCATCTTCGGTATCCAGAACAATATTCAGTAATACCGTTGATAAATCCTTGAACAAGGTTGATTTTGCAGGATCATCAAGATCAAAATACGTTTGCGGATTCTCAGCAACCATGTTGCCTGCACTACTCAACACGCTACGGAAGATAACTTCACCCCAAGACATAATATGCTTACGTGCTGCCAAAGTGCTTTCAGCCGAGGAGGCCGTAATCTGATCAATATGCCCTTTTACATCCTCAGACAAGGTTTTAGCGGTAGTTTCGATAAGACTTTGAGAATGCAGATCCGTACTAAAAACCATGCTGTTTTCAGAAATCGTATCAAGTAGAGCAACCGATAAACGTCGTGGAAACTCACCCATTTGCTCTTTCCAGTGTTTCTCTGAAAACTGTACGTCATCAAGTCCAACAAAAAGCGCTTTTAAGGCAATCGCTTCCCGTGAATCGACAGTAAACCCCTGGGGCGCATGCGCAAAGTAATCAACACCTATTTCTAAAAACGTCCCCCCTAAGCGTTTAAACACTGAAACGGTTGGATCTTGATCTCGACCATATTGTTTGATGATGGCAAAAGCGTGGAAAGTAGACGATGAGACAAGGCATGGTTGTAACGAGGCGAGTTCTTCGTCTTCTTTAATATCACCCTGTTTCCAATAAGCGTAAACCAGGGTGCGTTTTTCAGCCTCTGTCAGATGATCTTCCCCTAATGTTCTCAGTTTCGTTGCTAACTTTCTCACCACCTCAGAATGAATTTCTTCATAAACATCATCTAAATAATATTTATCCAAAGCACGAGCATTATCGAGCACTTGATCAAAATTCAAATACGGTAAGGTTAATTCTTTCGTATGTATTGAATCAATTTGGTATTTTTTGGATGCATCACCCAATTTCAACGCGCTTTGAATTGCAAACAAAACCAAATCTGGTGTCATATTTTTGCCCTCGCACCAACATTTATAATGTACTCAGGAATACCAATATACAATGCAACTCTTTATATCCCGAATTGTATTCACCAAGCTTTTTCTAAGTGTAGACAAAAACGTCCAATTTAAATGTAAAAAGGCCATGAAAATTCTCATGGCCTTTTTTATTGTTATTCTTTGAAATAGAAAGCTAAGGTTTCATTAGTTTTCTAAAGCAAGCTGTGCCGGAACATGTCCTTGCTGCGCGGCTTTTTGCAACCACTTTATGGCTTCCTGAGAGTCAGCATGTACAAATGTTCCATTCTTAAACATCATACCGAGACTATATTGTGCGTCTGTATGGCCTTGATCAGCCGCACGCTTTAACCAAAGCAAGGACTTTTTGACCCCTTGATTGTTCTTTGCATACTGCTGATAAAACATTGCCAGCGTGAACTGTGCTTTTGCGTACCCTCCCTTTGCGGATTTTTCAAGCCAATTGTGGGTCTTGCTACGACTCTTCTCGACGCCTTTTCCATAACGATACCGCATAGCTAAGTCGTACTGCGCTTGTACCTGCCCTGCTCGCGCTTTTTCATTTAAAATTTGCCATTCAGACTTACTAAAGTGTGATGGTATAGTGACCTGGACAGGTTTTGGGACGGGTGCTGAAACTATAGCTGCTAACTCTACGGGGGGAGCTACCGAATAGTTTTTTGATGGGATGACATCATTTTCCCAAGGTGGAGGCAGTTCTTGGAAATCAATTTCCTGAACAGGTTGCATCAAATCCGAGTCAGCAATAGCGACCACCGATACGACTGCAAATACCGTACTCAACATCGATACTCGACGAATTGGAACGGCACGGTTTTTACGTTTTCTATTTTTTACAAAATTCATTTTTACCCCTTGGCTCTGCAATCAATTGTGTGATTACTTGACAATGCAAGCTACACTTAGCAGACATGTAAGAATGTAGACTACCTTCCCTGTTTTTGTAAAGAATTGCCTGATGAATGATCAACAGCTTTTACGCTATAGCCGTCAAATCCTGCTTCCTGAGGTTGGCATTGATGGTCAGCAAGAAATCCTTGCTTCACGTGTATTAGTCATTGGTATGGGAGGCTTAGGTTCACCGATAACCTTGTACCTTGCTGCATCAGGTGTTGGTCATCTCACACTCTTAGACTTTGATGAGGTAGAACTAAGTAATCTGCAACGTCAAATCATTCATAATGAACATTCAATCGGCACGGCTAAAACGCTTTCTGCTCAAGTACAAGCAGCAAAAATTAATTCAGAAATCCAGATCAATACCATTAATCAAAAACTCGACCCAAAAGCACTGTCAGACATCATTTCAGACCATGATATCATTGTCGATGGTAGCGATAATTTTGAAACGCGTTTTATGGTTAACCAACTCTGCCATGATACACAAAAACCATTAGTATCAGGTGCTGTCATCCGTATGGAAGGACAGATTAGCACCTACGATTTTCGTGAACAGAATGCGCCCTGTTACCGCTGTCTTTATGCAGAAGAAGGGGAAACAGAAGATACGTGTAGCACCACGGGCGTTTTATCCCCGGTGGCAGGTATTGTCGGTAGCATTCAAGCCACCGAGGTGCTAAAGATTATTACTGGCCTACCTACCTTGCATGGAAAACTCTTACTGCTGGATGCCAAATATATGCAGTTTAGAACAATGAACCTCAAAAAAGATCCTGCTTGCCCTGTCTGTAACTAAGCTCTACTCAAATCCTGTAATGCTTTCTGCACTGCAGGGTGGACAATTTCACCGTTTTGAATATTTAAGCCATTTGCCAAGCCCTTGTGCTTCGCGCAGGCTTGCTCAACGCCCTCATTCGCCAATGACAGAATCGAACGCAAGGTCACATTTGTTAATGCTTTCGTTGCGGTAACCGCACAAGCACTCGGAATATTCGCGACACAATAATGAATCACCCCATCAACGATATAGGTTGGATTATCGTGGGTAGTGGGTTTCGAGGTTTCAGCGCAGCCTCCTTGGTCAATGGCAACATCCACCAATACAGAACCATCCGACATAGCTTGTACTATCTCACGTGTAATGAGCTTAGGTGCATTTTCACCAGGAATTAACACGGAACCTATCAACACATCTGCACAAATCGCTGCCTGATAAATATTAGCCATATTGGAGAATACCGTTTTGATTTTTGCGCCAAAACGTATATCTAATTCCCGCAGACGGTTTGTATCAATATCAAGAATGGTGACATCCGCCCCCATACCGATAGCTATTCGTGCTGCCTCAACACCGACAATACCAGCACCTAGCACCACAACGTTCGCAGGTAGAACACCCGGCACCCCTCCCAATAAAGTACCCTTGCCTCCAAGATGCATTTGCAAAGCATTCGCCCCCACTTGTGTCGCTAAACGTCCCGCAATCTCGCTCATAGGAATTAATAAAGGCAAAAAGCCATGTTGATCAGTCACTGTCTCATAAGCAATGGCGGTGATATTTTTTTCTAATAATACCTTCACCAATTCCGGTACAGCAGCCAAATGTAGATAGCAAAAAAGTATTTGTTCATCACGAAGCAGTTCATATTCCTGCTGCTGCGGCTCTTTAACCTTGATAATCATATCAGCAGCTGCATAAACCTCATTGGCGGAAGCCATAATATTGGCACCTGTATTGATGTACTCCTCATCAGAATACCCCACTGCCTCACCTGCTGTTGATTGCACCAGTACGCGATGTCCAGCGCTACATAGTTCAGTAACACCTAACGGTAATAGAGCAACACGGTGCTCTTGCGATTTAATCTCTTTTGGAATCCCAATAATCATCAAGCGTATCCTCCTCGGTTTTTTTAGGTCAATACTTTCGGATTATGGGAGCTGATCCTGCTTTTATCCAAACAAGTATGAGAAATGCATATTATTAAAGTATAGGCATCTCTGACTTATTCGCGACTCAATTCTTTGATACGAGAATCTACTCAGGTTTCTGAAAGAGTTCGGATAAAAGCTTCGCAATTTAATGAATCCCCTACTATCATTGTCCGTTCATGAAAACTTCATCCACATAATGAGAACACGAAAACGCCATCAACTAGCTTTGGGGGTGGCTTTATCCATAAGCACTCATCATGCGATTGCAGATATGAGTGCCGCACAGGCTGTCACTGATTTTTATGACGCCATTCAAAAGCAGGAGTGCGAAAAGGCAATAAAACTCCGACTCGATTATTCTTTGGCGGATTGTGCAAAAATCGATGTCGTTTACTTACATCATGCTGTCGATAAAAAAACATACGGCGACAACACTGTCGTATATTTGGAAATTGATACGGAAGCAGCCTCTATTAATCGCTACTTTTCTGGCTACACACGTTTACAAAAAATCAACCAGCGCTGGCTTATTATTGGCCCTTATAAAAACGCGAAAGACTATAGTCTTGATGAATATATTGCTGAATTTCTCCCCACCAATAAAAACAAGCAGCCTAGCCAAAGTACTAAAAAAGAGTCCCAAGAACTTCCTAGTGGGGATATTGTTGCAGTAAACAAATTAGCAACCCCAGACTCCCAAACCTCTCAATCAAAAAAACAACAGCAAGAAATAAAACCGCTATCGAAAAAAGCTCAAAACACCGAAGAATCTATTGCCTATGCCAACGGTCAAATTCCTATAGAGGGTAATTTTGTCGCCTTGCTCAAATCACTTCGAGAGATTTTTACGGCAGAAGATCCAGGTATTATTCTGGTTGATCAGAGTCAGTCACTCTTGTACTTTTATGAAAATAACAATCAATTGTCTGGACTCTATCCCATTTTATCGTCAAACCTTTCTAATATACCTGCGGGACTCTATATCATACCCTTCGAAGCCCCATCAGGAACAGGAACAACAAACAGCAACAGCTTCATGCTAGAAAAGATTGTCATTAGTGGAAATAAGGAATTTTTATTGGGTGACATTCATTTTATTCGTAATTATTTTGATAATGACAAAAAAAATAGTTTCGCACTAAGCCCCATCGATATCGGTAAGCTGCAGAAACTGATCACTTCAGACACAATTGTTTATATTGCCCAATAGATGTTTTTTTATATCATATATAATAATAAATAAACGCGAAGACATAAATACTTTACCCAAATAAGCTGTTTTCTTCAATCAACGTTAAATTGTTTAAAAACTAAACAAATTGGTGAAAAGTTTCTGAATGTCAGCTAAATAAACGTTTGATCATTGCATAAGTTTCTATCATAATAATCTTATATTCAATATTTATAGCTTCTTGTGAAAAAAACTTAAAGTATTTTATGAAGGTCTAAGGCAAAACACGGAATGTTTCCTCAGGCCCAATTTTAACCTTATCACTACAGCGTCCTTTTTTATGAGAGTCTTGGGAGTGCTGGCCGGAACGATTATTGCAATTTTCATCATTTCAATGAGCTTCATGATGATGAGCAACAATCAGGCAACGCCAGAGCCACATGGAAATGTAGAGGAAACGCCTCGTAATGGCGTGCAGTCAAGCAACGCGCCCGGCATTGCTGAAAACCAAGTAAAACTCGAATACCTCAAAGAACAGTTAAAACAACAAAGCTATGAAACGGCTTTTGAATACCAACAACGGATAGAGAAAACCCGCCTGGAATACCAGAACCTCCTTAAACAACAGGAAATGCTACATGAGTCCGGAATCATTCAAAGCCAACAAAACCATGAAAAGATACTGAAGCAACAAGAGCTCCAAAAAGAATATCTTCGTCATCAACAAAACCTCGATAGCTTTGACAAAGAAAAGACCCATGAAGTCGCCATGGCAGATCGACTTATTGCCTTTGAAACACGTAAACAACTCCTTAAACAACAGCATGAAGAAGCACTTGTTGTGCAAAATGATAATGCCTTTAAACAATCCTTAATGACTTACTCTATGGTGATCAGCTTCACTGTCTTACTATTAAGCATTTCCTACTATTTAGTTAGCGCGCGAGCAGCCAGCAAACAACGTGAACTCGTGAGACTTGAACAGGAACATATCTATGCTTTGAAGCAGCAAGAATCCATGCAGGAAACGCGCATCAAAGTACTAGAATCTATTTCTGACTTACCCGAGAAAGACAAAAAAGAAATCATTGTAGGCTTAGTTGGCCTTAATCGACCTTTCGAAGAACTTGAAGAAAAGCGTATCCAAGAACCCCCTATAGAAATTGAGTTAACGGAACTCACTCCTCCACAATTAGATACACGAGTTAGCTCCACTTCATCATAATGCCTCAGAAACCAGACACGGTGTATCTTGTTGATGGGCTTCGGACACCCTACTTAACAAGCCATGATTCCACTCACACTCTCTCTTCCGCTGATTTATTAACATCATTAAGTCAACAATTTTTAATCCGACAACCTTTTCTTGCTGGTGACTTAGATGCTGTGTTCGTCGCAAGCTCAACTCCCGTACAATTTGAAAACCTTGCGTATACACTGACTAAACGACTACATAGCAATGCATCACCTTACTATTTTACAGCCAATGGCCCATTAACTGGAAACTTGGCACTATCCGAAGCAATTCACAAGATCTCTCATCAACAGCAGCAATTGATTCTTGTTGGAGGTGTCGATACATTTCCACTGCCCAAAAGAGAAACGACTGGATTAACGACTCCAAACGCAATGGGGGATCTGCTTAAGAAAATGCATCCCGTACAATCTCTTGTTGAACAACTAACAGGAGACACAAAAACGGCTGATACGAACCCTGCTCTTGTTGAGCATGCTGAAAAACTAGCTATGCAACATCTTATCTCTCCTGATCAGATGTCAGAGTATGCACAACTCAGTCGCAGACGCCTCCAATACGCACAACGCAACAACCTGCTGAAAATGATTACCCCTCTGTACTACCCTAATACGAATATCCAGAAAAGTGACCATAGCGTTAGCGCAGGCTTGACACAACATCATCATAAAGACGGACTACAGCTACTCTCGGATGATGCTTTACCTGTGCATGCAAATGCGGCATGCTCCGCCCTCATAGCTAGCGGCTCTGCCGTTAAACACTATAATCTTCCGGTATTGGCTACACTCACTGCCCCTACTTTCAGCCGCACTCAAAACCTGCCCCTAGAGAATGTTGACAATACACCTAATTCCGCTGTTGCAGAGTTGTTGGATTCACATCAACTATCCATGAATGATATCGACTACTGGGAATACCATGAAAGTTCTGCAGCAGACATACTTGTTGCCAAACAGTGCGCCGACAAAAGCACTTTTTCGAGTATGAAGAATGTCAATATTGATGGAGGATCACTAGCACTAGGCTCTGCACCCTGCACGAATGTCTTTCGCGAAATCGTCCAACTCGCTCATATTCTAAAGCGCAAAAAAGGCACGTATGGCATAGCAACGGCAAGCAGTACTGATCAACATAGTTTTGCGGTTTTATTAAAAGCCAGTCAGGAAAATATACATGAGTAGCTTGCAATATTTTACGGTATCCAGAACACCGGAAAATGTGGCAATTGTTAGTCTCAAAGAAAAGACATCAAAACCTTTGACGCTCTCTTCTCCATTGCTTTATGAGCTATTGGAAATCATTGCCAGCATTGAAGAAAGCAAACTCAAAGGCATGATCTTTCGTAGTGAGTCGGTAGACAGTTTCCTTACGGGGCTTGAAGCTGAAACCTTAGCATCTCTCACTGATAAAAATGCCACTCCAGAGCAGATCATGGGATTTGTCAGCCTGGGTAGCAAAGTCTGCCGCCAACTAGAAAAGCTACATTGCCCAACCGTTGCCATCATTCATGGCGAATGCACAGGAGCAGGCATCGAATTAGCATTCGCTTGTGATTATCACATCGCCACACAAAGTGCGCTAACCCAACTTTTTTACTCGGAAATAGAACAGGGATACACGCTAGGTTTTGGCAGTGTTACAAGACTCATCAAGAAAATAGGTTTACATGAAACCTTGTCTTTCTTACAAAAGAAAAAACCTATCAAAGAAAATCTTAACTTAGGTATCCTTGATCATATTATCGATGCACACAAAGCTTTGCCATTGGCTCAGCTTCTCATCAGCAATCATCCAGAAACACGAAAAGAGTCTTATTCAGCGCTCAGACAATTATTACCTGCCAAGTTCGAAGAAAGCCTGAGTGCACAATCCCTAAAGGGACATATTCCCGCTATCAAAAGACAGGTGCTAGAAAACATCTTACAGACTTGGAAAACCTATTCATCCAGCGATGAGGCAATTCAGGAAGAAGTCTCAGCTGCAACAAGACTTTTCCATAGCAAGACAGTAAGAAATGCTGCGCATGTTTATTCAACCGATCTCGACATCATTGCAAGAATACCAAAGTCGTTTTCTAAACAAAAACGCATCCATATCATTGGCTGTAGCACCATTGGTAGATCACTGGCATCACGATGTGCTTTTAATCATTTATTGGTAAGTATTCATGATAGTCGCCCCAATGCACTGGCTAATTGTTACCAGCAGTTATCAAACACCGTAAAACAACAGTACGCAGACTTTCCTGAAGAGCAAATAGACATTCTGGACAATCTCATCATCGACACCCACAACGACGGCTTGCGTTATGCAGACGTTGTCATTGAAGCAATACAAGAAGATAAGCATGCTAAAAGCTCTCTGCTGAGAGAAATTACCCATCAAGCAACATCCGACGCACTAATTTTCACAACAAGTGCCAGCATCCCGCTCAATGAAATTTGCAAAGATATGAGTGAGCCTGAGCGACTGTTGGGCCTGAATCTATCGCACCCAGATTTTAATAGTACTTTGGCGGAACTATCTGCTAGTGACGATACTCAGCATGATATAACAGATGTCAGCGCCTTCATTAGCACCTTGGGCTTATCCCCTATTTATGTCAAAAAATCACCAGGATTTGTCTCAACTCGCTTAATCATGAATTACTTCTCAGAAGCACTGAAATTGCATCAACAAGGCATGAGGATTGCTGATATTGATGACGCAGCTTTGGCGCTGGATATGCAATACCCGCCTTTTGAGATGATGGATATCATTGGTTTAGAACACTGCTTAACCATTATGGAAATACTTTCTGAACATCTCTCAATCGACATTCCCTTGCCACTCATGCAAAAAGTTGATCAAGGGTTCAGAGGTAAAAACTCTGGTGAAGGCTTCTATAAATATAAGGATGGTCAGAAACGCCCACAGGTCACTGATAACCTAAAAAGGCAATTGAAGAAATCTGACTCAACGTCTATTCAGAAAGCGCTACTTTCAAGCATTATTAATGAAGCACGTCAATGCGAACAAGATAACCTCGTTGACTGTGCCGCTAAAATTGATTTACTGACGGTTAAATCCCTAGGCTTTAGTCTAGAAAAAGGTGGCTGTTTGAACTACCTTAAACAAACACAAACTAACGAGAACTCTAACGATTAATGACGCCCTTCATCATCAAACATGCGTTCAATTAACTCATCAGCGGTTTTCTCTTTTGACATTCCTGACACCACAGCAATAAAGGCCAGGAAAACCACTAAACCCATTAGAATAAAAATAAGATTCGCTACTAATACCATCACTTGCCCCTGTGGCTAAATAACCCCCAGCAACGCTAGACATTTACCACTTTTAATAAACTGTTTAAATTTCTTTTAATTGTCTGACTTTCGACCACTATAGGCGTTAACAGTTCCCTTACGAATTTAGAGAAAAGCTGAAACCTTGAGTAATTTACGGTAAGGTGCGGCTTTATTTTTTTGGTTGGAGAACGTTTATGGCTCGTCAGACTGATTTTATCGCACCATCTATTCTTTCCGCTGACTTTGCTCGCTTGGGCGAAGAAGTTGATAATGTATTAGCCGCAGGAGCAGATATCGTACACTTCGATGTCATGGATAATCACTATGTACCAAACCTAACTATTGGTCCATTGGTTTGTGAAGCATTAAGAAACCACGGTGTTACAGCACCTATTGATGTACATCTTATGGTTAAGCCAGTTGATCGTATTATCCCTGATTTTGCCAGTGCTGGCGCAAGCTACATTACTTTTCATCCAGAAGCCTCTGAACACGTTGACCGCACATTGGGCATGATCCGTGAACTGGGTTGTAAGTCAGGTTTGGTATTCAACCCTGCAACTCCCCTTTCTCAACTAGAATACGTGATGGATAAAGTCGACATGATTTTATTGATGTCGGTAAACCCCGGTTTCGGTGGACAAAGCTTCATCCCATCTTCACTTGATAAGCTGCGTCAAGTACGCAAGATGATCGATGAATCAGGATACGATATCCGTCTTGAAATCGATGGTGGCGTAAAAGCAAACAACATCAAAGAAATCAAAGAAGCAGGCGCTGATACCTTCGTTGCTGGCTCTGCAATCTTTGGTGCAAAGAATGACGACGATGCAAATATTTACGATACAATTTGTGATGAATTCCGCAACGAACTCGCAGCCGCTTCTATTTAATCGAGCCTCTTAAAATGAAAACTTTTTCACCTAAAATGGTGCTCATCGATGTCGATGGCACACTCGTAGATAGCGTGCCCGATTTAGCCTGGTGCGTTGATGAAATGCTCAAACGAATCGACATGCAACCACATGGTGAAGAGGTTGTGCGGAACTGGGTTGGTAATGGCGTTGTACGTTTAGTCGAGCGCGCCCTTACCAATGACCTTGATGGCTTTCCTGATAAGGCTTTATTCGATAAGGCGATGCCTATTTTTGATGAACTTTACTCGGTTTATCATTCAGATCGTAGCGAACTGTATCCTGGCGTTAAAGAGGGCTTAGAATATCTGCACTCTGTTGAAGGGCTAGCTATTGGTTGCGTCACAAATAAGGCAGAACGCTTTACTATACCGATTCTGAAAAACCTGGGCATTCATGATGATTTTGAGATTATCGTCTGCGGCGATACCCTTGAGAAGAAAAAGCCTGACCCAATGCCATTACTACACTCAGCAGAAGCCTTGGGGGCAAAACCTGAAGAATCATTAATGCTAGGTGATTCTAAGTCTGATGTAAAAGCTGCCCGCGCTGCAGGTTTTTCTATCATTTGTATGTCATATGGCTATAATCATGGCGAAGATATTCGTATTTATGAGCCTGATGCAGTGATTGACTCAATGACCGAATTAACGCAGCTTATTAAATCAACTCATACGGTTTAAATCATGACAAATAGACTCAGATTGTTACGATGGCACACTAAATAGTTTTATTCGGGATTTATTCCCCATACTATTCTATTGACATCTTTCCTGAGTCTTTTCTATGAATAAAGCAACATTTCAAAGCTATGTCGACCAAGGTTTTAATCGAGTACCACTCACTCGGAACATTTTTTCTGACCTTGATAACGCCCTAAGCGTATTCCTCAAACTGGCCAATACACCTTACTCTTATCTCTTTGAGTCCGTTCAAGGTGGAGAAAAATGGGGCCGTTATTCGATTATTGGCTTACCTGCAAAAACACTCATCAAAGTCCGTAATCATGATATAGAAGTCATTGACAATGGTGTTTCTACATTGCTCCAAGATGTCAAAGATCCACTAGAATGGATCAATGATTACCAAAACGCTATTCGAGTTCCTGAGATTCAGGACTTACCCCGGTTTTCAGGCGGGCTAGTTGGCTATTTCGGTTACGAAATTATTCGATATATCGAACCCAAGTTAGCTGACATCAATAAACCGGATCCCATTGGCGCGCCCGACATTCTGTTGATGCTTTCTGAAGAAGTCTTGGTCTTTGATAATCTCACCAACAACCTCTTCTTGATTGTTCATGCAGAAGAAAATGGATACGACGCTGCATTAGAGCGTTTATCTACTATCGAAGAACAGCTTAAGCAATCTTTAGAAATGCCTGTGAGCAATGCGCCTTCTGTTGACATTACTGAGAGTGATTTTGAGTCAGGTTTTACCGAAGCGGGCTTCAAAGATGCAGTTCAAACAGCAAAGAATTACACCGCTTCGGGCGACATCATGCAGGTAGTACTTTCCCAACGACTAAGCATTCCTTTCAAGGCTCCAGCGATTGATCTATATCGCGCTCTGAGAAGCGTCAATCCATCACCTTATATGTATTACCTGAATCTTGGTGATTTTTATATCGTTGGTTCCTCCCCCGAAATTCTGGTACGCAAAGAAGATAATACTGTCACGGTTAGACCTATTGCTGGCACACGCAAGCGTGGAGACACACCAAAACGTGACAAAGAACTGGAAACCGAATTACTTAATGACCCTAAAGAATTAGCAGAACATCTTATGTTAATTGATCTTGGTCGAAATGACGCCGGCCGTATCAGTAAAACAGGCTCAGTAGAACTCACGAATAAAATGACTATTGAACGTTATTCTCATGTCATGCACATTGTCTCCAATGTAATCGGAGAATTGAGAGATGACGTAGATGCTATGGATGTTTTACGGGCCACCTTCCCAGCAGGAACCGTCAGTGGTGCTCCCAAGATTCGAGCCATGGAAATCATTGATGAACTGGAACCTGTAAAACGTGGCGTCTATTCCGGTGCTATCGGATATCTAGCATGGAACGGTAATATGGATACAGCAATTGCCATTCGAACCGCAGTAGTTAAGGATGAAACCTTACATATCCAAGCAGGTGCTGGCATCGTGTATGATTCGTTGCCCGAGCTGGAATGGAAGGAAACCATGAATAAAGCTCGTGCTATATTTCATGCCGCAAGCATCGCTGCTGCGGGCCTTAATAAAGCGACTAAATAGGAGAAGGATGATGAAAAATGTCTTAATGATCGACAACTACGACTCTTTCACCTACAACCTAGTGCAGTATTTAGGGGAATTACAATCCGATGTCCAGGTTGAACGTAATGATGAAATCACGACCGATGAAATCGCTGACTTAAACCCTGAGCGTATTATGCTTTCCCCAGGACCTTGTACACCTAATGAAGCAGGTGTCTCACTGCAAGTACTTGAGAAATTCTCGGGGAAAATGCCTATTTTTGGCGTCTGCCTTGGACATCAATCCATTGGACAAGCTTTCGGCGGCAAAATCATTCGCGCTAAAGAGATCATGCACGGAAAAACATCGATGATTCATCACAATAACAAAGGTGTATTTAAAGGCTTGAACAATCCTTTTGAAGCAACACGTTATCACTCTCTAGTTATTGAGAAAGAAAGCCTTCCAGCCTGCCTTGAAATAACCGCCTGGACCGAGACACCAGAAGGTGATCTTGACGAAATCATGGGTGTTAAACATCGAACGTTGAATGTAGAGGGTGTTCAATTCCACCCAGAGTCAATTCTCACAGAGCATGGCCATGACATGCTACAAAACTTTTTGGATTCTTAATGGCTGATTCATATCACATTGCCCCATTACATCGACGCCTGATTGCAATGATCTATGATTTTCTGCTTGCTGGAACCTTCATTAGCGTCATTTCAAGCATTGCTAGTGCATTACTGGTTTGGCAAGAAGTCACCGTAGAGCCTAATACAGCGCTCTCGAATGCATTCTTCAGCATTCAGCTCCTTCTAGGTTTTATCTACCTTGCTTTTTTCTGGCTCCGTAGCGGCAAAACACCTGGAGCTTGGGTCTGGAAAATTCAGAACCTCAGTCAGGAAGGCCGAGTCATAACCCTCATACAAGCAGCAATACGTTACATTGTGTTGCTGTTGATCCTGTGCGGTAGCTTCATCATCGCTTACAAAGGATTGAATATGTCAATTATGCAATCTATCACCATGATGTTCGTTGGCTTTGCTTTCATTATTATCTGGAGCCGATTCAACAAAGCTGGACTCATGTTACATGAGGATATGAGCAGAACCATCGGTATTGACCTACGCTAGTCTTATGAAATTCACAGAAGACCTTTCAACCAAAACACTGAATACCATTACTGGGTATGGCAAGGACTACTTCGCCATCCGCGAACATAAAGTTACAACGTCACACATTGTAGCCCCCAAACACCTTGAAAACTGGCCTGTTCACGATATATCCGAGTTAACGTTAGAATTAATTTCTCCTCTCTTATCATTAAGCCCAGAAATATTAATTTTTGGCACAGGGGAAAAACATCAGTTTCCTGACAAAGAAATTCTAAAATTATTGATTCGTAAACGCATCTGCTACGAGTTCATGGATACCATGGCAGCCTGTAGAACCTACAATATACTTGTCGGTGAAGGTAGACTCGTCGTTGCGGGTTTGATGCTCAATCTCAATGCTTAAGTAACCAAGTATCAACTACCTAAGAGGTTTTCTCCGCTATAGCCCTGATTCTCAAGAATACGACGTAGTTTTTTTAAAGCGTCCATCTGGATCTGCCTGACTCTTTCTCGGGTAAGCTCAAGCTCTTTTCCCACTTGCTCTAAGGTTGCAGCATCATGACCTAACAATCCAAAACGACGAATAATAACTTCCTTATGTTTGGGCGCTAGTTGATTCAGCCAGTCATCAACGGAAGAATGAATATCCTCATCTTCAAGATGTGCACTTGGTGTATCTTCGGCGTCCTGAGAGACGAAATCGACAAGGGTACTGTCACTATCACTTTTGATAGGGCTATCTAAAGACCCCGTTTTTTCATTAAAGTCGAGCAATTTATTTAACTGCTCAACCGTTTTCCCCATCCGCTCTGCAACTTCATGGATTGTCGGCTCACGTCCAATTTGTTGAGTCAGCTCACGGGAGTTTTTGATATAGGAACTAAGCTCTTTATTAATATGAATAGGTAAGCGAATAGTACGTGTCTGATTCATCAAAGCGCGTTCAATGTTTTGTCGAATCCACCAAGTTGCATAGGTTGAAAAGCGAAAGCCTCGCTCAGGGTCAAATTTTTCAACCGCATGAATTAAACCAAGATTCCCTTCTTCAACTAAGTCGGGGAGTAACAAACCTCGCCCCATATAACGACGTGCAATCTTAACAACCAACCGAAGATTACAAACAATCATCTTTTTACGAGCTTCAGAATCACCTTTAATCGCTAACCTTCCATATTTCACTTCTTCTTCAGGTTTTAAAAGAGGTGAAAACTCAATTTCACGTAGATAAAGCTGCATAGCATCCAGTTCTTTCGAAGAAACCCGTCTTGGTTTGGCTGCAGCGGACTTCCCAAGCGCAGAAGGTGTAATTTTCAATTTAGAATTCTTAGCATCTGATGCCATTCTTATAACTCCAGGCAGAAATAGAACATACATTAAGACTCTTTAGATCACTATGAAAGACAGAGTCGCTTAATAAAGACGCTGACGAGCCTTGAATATCAAACTAGCACAAAAAACTTAATTACCGTGATATATATCATAGAAAATACCACATCCGAGGACTACAGCCAAATCTTGATGTATCCAGCATATTGAAATAAATATTAAGAGACAATCAAACCTCTTAACTTTGGAATAAAAGTAGTAAATTCAGCGATGAGTAACTTATTTTTCTCGGCAAGCATGAAATAAAACAACATTGGGTATAAATAGAGCAATTCCCAGTAGGCTTTGTAATTTAACAGATACAAAGTATAGACTTTACACAGGCCGCCCGTATCTTTTAAATAAGCCATCCATATATTTCTTAAATTGCTTATCACTCATTTTTTTGAAATTGTCTTTTAATACTTTTTGTTGTTTAGATGATAGGTGTTTTTTTACCCACTTCTTATATTTTTGTAGTTTTTTTGCTTTCTTTTTAACAGAATTATGGAGAATAGTTTTTTTGGAGTCCCCATAATCTTTCCAATCACTTTTATGCTCACTAAGGAGAAACTTTTCGAGACCTTTTAGGTCTTTCCATTTGAGATCAGAAGCGTAGAGAGGATTTAGAACAAACAGTAAAGAGAGCAAACTAGCAGCTATTGATATGGTGGTAAGTCGCATAATGACACTCCATGTCATTGTCAAAAAAACGATAGAGCCATTCTTGGCTATTTTTTATTTTTATTTATCAAGAATATACAAGGTTGAATAATGCAACTAGAAACTAGCCGTAGTTATTATACAGCCATTCATATATTTCTAGGTCTTCAGCTTCTTCTTTCTGAGCATTCTCATCGAGAGTCCTGAATTCCGCGGCATTCCCGTTTTTTTCGGCATCACCGTCTACCTCAGACACAAACCCCTTGGTCTTAGATATACCTTCAGTCATAGCAGGATTGATCTTGGCTACAGTTGTCGTATCAATTGCATCCTGATGATTGAACAAAAAAACAACAATAGAGATGCTTGCCGCAGTAGCAAGAATCCAGCCGAATGTTTCGCGAGCATAATGACGCTTATCAATAATCCTCGCATGGTCAATAGCGTTGGATCGATTTTGTCTTAGCTTACTACAGATATCTTCACTTAGATTTTCTTCTTCCGCATCCAAGACTCGGACTATATCACTATGGGATAATTGATTTGCACTGGCTTTCTTTAACCGCATTCAATATTCTCTTACAGTTGTTTTACACAAGAATTCTATCTACAAAAGGATCTTCAAGCTCATCTCTCAAACGATGCACAGCTCTGGATAAATGTGTTTTCACACTTCCTTCAGAGCATTGCATGATAGTTGCAGTGTCTGCCACACTCAAACCTTCCCAAATTCTCAAGGTTAAAGCCTGTTGCTGCCTTCTGGGAAGCCCTTCAATCGCTTCCAGCACTTCCTTACTAAATTGAGAACCGATAAAATGCTCTTCAGGTTCACGCTCTACTTTTTGCGCGACTGCATCTTCAATTTTAAAGGTGTCGGATTCCGTTTTAGGTGTAATAAAGACGCGCCAACGGTTTCGGACTTTCTCTCTTCGGTGCCAATCATTTATTTTGTTATGTAATATCCTAAAATAATATCCTGGCCATTCCTCTTTACTTTTATTTGAGTATTTCTGAACCAGTTTGTACATCGCTTCTTGTACAATATCTAAAGCTTCTTGTTCGTCTTTCGTGGCTATTCTAGCCATAATAAAACTTTTCTTTTCGACACTTTCTAGGAATACATCTATTTCGGATGTGGTATTCAGGGCAAGCTCCTGAGCATAGCACTGATAGATGTCTCCTATAGCGGCTTACGTGCTCTTTGTTTTGGGGTGATGCAAGTATAACCAAAAACAGAGTCTTATCTATCCCTTAACAGTCTATTT
The DNA here is from genome assembly GCA_902727985.1 of uncultured Thiotrichaceae bacterium. Classification (GTDB taxonomy): domain Bacteria; phylum Pseudomonadota; class Gammaproteobacteria; order Thiotrichales; family Thiotrichaceae; genus HyVt-477. The sequence continues at coordinate 32,974 of CACVAY010000145.1, forward strand.
TTTAAGCAAACTGGTAAATATTTTCCTATTTGTCAACGTTAAAATAAGTCCTACTTATCACAGTGATAACTTATTCTAACTACGCATCATGTATGATTGCCGCTAGTAAAGCATATTCATACAGAAAAAAATGCTATCGATACTACAATTTCAGCTTTCCAAATATAAACGCAAACCTTTTCTATTCGTTGACATTATCTTCTCATTAAAGAGATTTATTTAACTACAGTACAAGCTCATGATTTTCTGTATAAAAAAACATCTTTTGGAGCAATTAACCTCAAGGTAGCCCCCCTTCTTTGAAAGCTAAAACAAGCCTATAAGCCACCTTCTGACTTCATATTACGTTGCAAAAAAAGAATTCACCTCAACCCCTGAAATTTTAACTAAACTTCGGGGAATGGAATGTAGCACCCCGTTTTTAAGGCCACTTATCAACAAGTAACCATTGCACTCTCTTATGCCTAACTGACTTTCTTGAAAGACTACTTTTCTTTTAATATGGTCCAAAAAGTGAATGGGAATATCAAATGGATTACACTATTACTTCACGATTTTTAAAACGTGCCCACTAACCCAGATATAGTCAACAAGGTAAAACCTATGCGCTGGAGAGACAAACGAAGAAGCAGCAATATTGAAGACAGACGCGGCACACGCCGCTCAGGCGGAATGAAGATGGGAGGTGGCTTAGGCTTTATATTACTCATCATCCTGTTCCTCTTTTTAGGAAAAAACCCTCTCAACCTGCTTAGTGAAGGTAATTCAACGGCTCAATATGAAAGCCAATCGGGAAGCTCCCAAACTAATGATGAGGAAGCGGAGTTTGTATCTGTTGTTTTAGCAAGCACAGAAGACGCATGGACGCCCGTTTTTGAAAGAAGCGGTATGCGTTATAAAGCTCCAAAGCTTGTTCTCTTTAATGATACCGTCAATTCAGCATGCGGCATGACATCAGCGGCTACTGGGCCTTTCTATTGCCCTGGCGACTCGAAAGTTTATATTGACCTTGGTTTCTTCAGCGAGCTGGATCGTTTTGGGGCAACGGGTGATTTTGCTCGAGCCTATGTGATTGCCCATGAAGTTGGTCACCATATTCAGAATTTGCAAGGCATCTCAATGGCCGTTCAAAGATTACAACGTCAAGTATCAAAAAAAGATGCTAACCAACTATCCGTACTGACTGAATTACAGGCAGACTGCTATGCAGGGGTTTGGATTCACAATTATGAAAAGCAACAAGACTTGTTAGAAAATGGTGATATTGAGGAAGGTATTCGCGCTGCTGCAAGCATTGGTGATGATCGTATGCAACGCCACGCTGGACAACGTGTGAATCCAGATGCATTCACTCACGGCTCCTCTCAAGACAGGACACAGTGGTTTAAAGTCGGCATGAAATACGGCAGCGTTTCTAAATGCGATACCATGGGAAAAGCAGGAGTAAAGCTCTAAATTGACACCGAATGGGAATCACTAAACTCATTTCATCAGCAATCTATTCATGACATGCACCTTTAACTACCGTCCTTGTTTTTTTGATTAGTATGTGGAAACTTCGCTCCTAAAAATAAAACACCTCAATTCCGCTACAGAATAGGCTCTAGAGACCTTCCCATCTGTATAGACAGTCAGAAAATGACACTTTGTTGCCAAAATCTGACAATAAAGATAAAACTTTCTGACAAGTTAAGTTAATGTTCAGCGATTCAACGATACTCTGTACCCACTTCAGCAGGAGATCGTTTTGGGGTTTGTGGTACGACTCTTACGTTTGACGAAATCTCGGTCTACTAAAAATAAAATATTCTGCCATTCTGACACTCTGTGGCATAAATGAGATTACTAAGAACATGCTGTGGTAACTAGGTAAACTTCGGTGACCGGCACATTGGGGAGCTGGCCCGAGGAACTAATTACCTATTGATTCGTAGAGGCAACTCTGCGAATCGCCTTCACTAAAGCACGCGAGTATATCTTGCGTGCTTTTTCTATTGCAGGTCTCAATATAGAAAGCGCGACCTCTAGAACTCACAAAACAAAATTTTCACACATATTGAATGACCTTATCACTTCTCTAGCCTTACCTATAAGCTTTATCAGAGAAGCCCACTGATCATCAAAGCTATCACTTCAACCTATTCACCTTGATTATTCGTCAGATAGCTTATATATAATGACTGTTGAATCAGAAACACCTTTTTAAGACTCTGGAATATCGCTTTGCCTTACGCACTGAAAAAACTTATTGGCTTACTCTTACTGCTTGCAACCGTTGGCTTGATTTCTATCCAAGCTGTTTACTACCTTTTTGCAGGATAAATCATGGCTAAAAACATAAAACGCATCAACTCTGCCTCAGATGTTGTTCATGAGGTTCGTTATGGCCTGAAAGGGATACTGCTTTATCTTCTCCCGCTTCCTATCTTGCTTGGTGCAATCATCGCGCTAATACAAGGTAAAGTGATCATGACATTGCTGTTAGGAGCGAGTTTTGCGGGCTTTATTATTTCAGCCATTATCGCAAGACACGGCCTAAAACTAGAGGCAGCATTCAAACGGAAAAAATTTGCCAAAGCACCTGGCACGCCCTACAAAACGGTAGCAGCCATATTACTTGCTGGTACAACAGGCTTGACTGCTTTTTTTGCTGCCCAACATGGGCTATTAAGCAGTGTGCTTACAGGTGCTGCAGCCTTTTTAGGTTTCATGTTTTCCTATGGACTTGACCCTAGAAAAGACAAAACGGGGAATTTCGTTGGCATTTCTGCTGGAGAAGTCATTGAGGCTTTAGAAGCCGCTGAAATCAAGATTTCAGGTATTGAAGATACAAAACGGACTATCAAAGACCTTGATGTAAAACGTAGCATTGATCGGATCACCAAGAAAGCTCGTGATATCCTTCAGGTTATTGAAGATGACCCAAAAGATTTACAGCGCGCCAGAAAGTTCTTAAAAGTGTACCTTGATGGTGCAGAACGTGTTACCCAAAAATACGCAGACACCCATAAAAAAGAAGCTACAACCGAACAACTTGATAGCAACTTTGCCAATGTGTTGGCCTCTATTGAAGACACCTTTGACAAACAACATGAAAAATTAAAAGAAAACAACCAATTTGATCTTGATGTTCAAATTGAGGTCTTAGAGACTCAATTAAAACAAGATGGCATTCGATAAGAAACCTTACTCAGGTTGCATACAACAAGCACCATGTATATTTCCAATCGAACAATAACCTCTCATCACATAAGTGACACCAGACACACCTAAGGAGTATGTAATAGCATGTCAAATAAAGCACAGATAACGACAACAACAACCGAGGAAGTTATTCCTGGTACAGACATTCAATTAGATGAAAGTGTGCAAGAAACAACAGATATTGTCTCTTACGATGAAGCCTCTTCCGAAGACCAGCAGTTGATGAACCCCATTTTAAATGAAATCAATTTGGAAGATAGAAATTCTATTTTGTTCTTCGGCAGCCATGCCCAAGAAGATATAAGCACCATTTCTGAAAACATGTTGGAAGGCGTTAAGAATAAAGAACTGGGCAGCGCAAGCAAATCACTAAACAGCATTGTTGTCGCGATCAAGGGCTTCGATGTAGATTCACTAAACCCCTCTCGTCAACCTGGCTTTTTTGAGAAGCTATTTGGTAAAGCAAAACCTGTTGCTGAATTCCTCGAAAAATATGAAGACGTCCGTCAGCAAATCAACATTATTACTGACGATTTGGAAACACATAAAACACAGTTACTCACAGATATAATTTCACTCGATAAGCTTTATGAAGCAAATCTGGATTACTTCCATAAGCTTGAGCTATACATCGCAGCGGGTGAAGAAAAGCTGAAACAGCTAAACGACGCCATCCTTCCTGACATGGCGAGCAAGGCTGAGGCAAATGTAGAAGATATGATTCTCGCGCAGCAATTGCGTGATATGCGCTCAGCCCGAGATGATTTGGATCGTCGTGTTCATGACCTACGCCTGACGCGTCAAGTTGCTATGCAAAGCTTACCGAGCATCCGCCTAGTTCAAGAAAACGACAAATCACTGATCACCAAAATTAACTCAACCCTCATCAATACTGTACCGCTTTGGAAAAACCAGCTTGCTCAAGCAGTAACTATTTTCCGCATGAACGATGCGGCAGAAACCGTGAAAAGCGCAACTGATCTAACGAATGAGTTACTTGAGTCTAACGCCGCAAATCTACGCACAGGGAATGCAGAAGTGCGTAAGCAAATCGAACGCGGCGTATTTGATATTGATTCAGTACGTAAGGCAAACGATGATCTTATCGCAACCATCAACGACAGCTTACAAATTGCTGAAGAAGGACGTGTCGCAAGAGATAAAGCTGTCATGGAACTTCAGGAAATGGAAACGGATTTGCATGACGCAATGATCGCAGCCAAATCTCGCACGGAAGAACAAGCAAAGCAACTTGACAGCAAGGGCGAGGCATAACCATGGGTTTTTTTGATAAATTATTCGGCGAATTCGTTGATGTCATCGAATGGACTGATGACAGTAATGACACCATGATTTATCGCTTTGAGCGATATGGCAATGAAATCAAATATGGTGCAAAGCTAACCGTTCGTGAGTCACAAGCAGCAGTGTTTGTTAATGAAGGTGAGGTAGCAGATGTTATTGAACCAGGCATGTACGAACTCGAGACCAAGAACTTACCCATTCTGTCAACCCTACAACACTGGGATCATGGCCTGGAAAGCCCATTCAAAGCTGAAGTCTACTTTTGCAATATGACGCAATTCGTAGACCTTAAATGGGGAACCAAAAACCCTATTATGCTTCGCGACGAAGAATTCGGAGGCGTACGTTTACGTGCCTTTGGTACTTACGCCACACGCATCAAAGACCCCGTAAAGTTTATCAAGGAAATTGTGGGTACTGATGGGCATTTCACGATTGATGAGATCAGCGACCAACTTCGCAACCTGATTATTTCACGCTTCACCAACGTCACGGGCAATGCTGGCATTCCAATTTTGGATATGGCCGCAAACTATGACCAATTGGGAGAATACATCACCCAAAAGATTGCTCCAGAGTTTGAAGAATATGGATTAGAACTGACTAAAGTTCTTATCGAAAACATTTCTTTACCAAGCAGTGTTGAAGAGGCGTTGGATAAACGCACAAGCATGGGCATGATTGGTAACCTTGACGAATACTTAAAATACCAAGCTGCTGATGCCTTAGGTTCTGGTGCCGGTGGCACAGGAGATAGCGCCTTAGATATGGGCATGGGCTTCGCCGTTGCCAATAAAATGGCCGACTCATTAACCAGCCCAGCAAAAGGCGGTGCAGCTACAACAACCCCACCACCACCTCCATTACCCCCAGGTGATAAATGGCACGTTGCTATTAATGAGCAAATTACAGGACCATATGATAGTAATCAGTTACGAGAACTCATCACAGAGAATAAATTAACGGAAGAGTCGCTGGTTTGGAAAGAAGGTATGGCTGACTGGGCAGCAGCAGGTACAGTAGAAGTAGTAAAAAAGCTTATTCCACCGTCGCTTTAACAAGCTTTCTTTGTCATATTATTTCTTACGACTCTTACACGACTTCGTAAGAAATGAGACGCTAGTGCTGTAATTATTACAAAAAGCGAACATGCAAATACCAAACTATTCACCGCAATTAAACGCTGAAGCACAAGAACATTTCCCTTGTGAACAATGCGGCGCTGAACTCACCTTTATGCCGGGAACCAATCACCTGGCCTGCTCCCATTGTGGCCATACAAATCCTATTCGTGTCAGCTACAAACCCATTAAGGAATACGACTTCAAAGCAGCGTTGCATGAGTTAGAACGCCTAAAGAAAGAACCTAACAAGGTGATTTCTGTCTTAAGTTGCCCTTCCTGTGGCGCTGAATTTAGTCTAAAACCTAATGAACATGCTGGTGACTGTCCTTTCTGTAGCGCTCCGGCAGTCGTTAGCCAACATAATTCCCGATATATTCACCCTGAATCTCTTCTACCTTTTGTCATTCGTGAAAAACAAGCTCAGGAAATTTTTGATAACTGGATTGGCTCACGCTGGTTTGCACCTTCAGCACTTAAGGATAAATCAAAAAGAGATGACAAGCTCACGGGTATCTATCTACCCTATTGGACCTATGACAGTGATACTGAAACTCATTACCAAGGAATGCGTGGCACGGTGTATTATGAACGACAATACGTCACCGTCGTCGTAAACGGTCGCCCGGTAAGAAAAGTTCAGAATGTGCCCAAAATCCGCTGGACTCCTGTTTCCGGTCATGTCTCTTTGCATTTTGATGATATATTGGTAGGAGCGACAAAAACACTTCCTCGAACAATCATCGACAATCTGCATCCTTGGGATCTGGAAATGCTGATACCTTATACCGAAGAATATCTCAGTGGTTTTCGTAGTGAAATTTATCAGGTCAGCCTAGATCAAGGCTTTCAAGCTGCACGCGCTCGTATGGAGGGTATTATTACCCAACAAATACGCCATGACATTGGTGGTGATCAACAACAAGTATCAAGTAAACGTATTCAACACTACGAGACGACATTCAAACACATCTTACTCCCAGTATGGTCTGCTGCCTTTCGTTATAATAAAAAGACCTATCGATTCGTTATCAATGCTCGCAATGGACAAATCCAGGGCGAGAGACCTTACAGCGTAGTGAAGATCGCTTTATCGGCGATAGTTGTTATCGCTTTGATATTGGGTATGATGTATGTAGCGAACGACATGGGCTTGTTCGAACAAATGTCGAACGACACTTACTACACCATACCGGAATATCATTATGGTTTCTAATAACGCTCTGCTTTTATTGGCTAGCAGTATCATACTTTCACTAACGGCGTGTAGCACCTCGCACCCCACAAAAGAACCTGTAAAAAGTACGCAGGTAAAACCAGCACCAGTACCAACGGAAAAAACACCAGTTGTTACAAAGCCCGTTAAAAGAAAACCTGTGAAAACAGCACCCTCTTTTGCATCACGATTATCCTATGCCGCCAAGAACCGTACACGCCATCAGATCCGTTATGATGGAAGATATATTAAAATTGGCTACCCGTGGGGTGACGTGCCACAAAATATTGGCGTATGCACAGACGTTGTAATCCGTAGCTATCGCAAACTGGGCATCGACCTGCAACAACAGGTTCATAAGGATATGGCCAGCGATTTTTATGCCTATCCAAATCTCACAAAATGGAGCTTAAAAGGCCCGGATCGCAATATCGATCATCGTCGTGTGTATAATCTCAAAGCCTTCTTCAAAAGGCATGGTTATACCTACCCAATTACCTATAAACCAGAGCATTACAAACCAGGCGATATTGTGACGTGGATTATTGGCCCCGGACAAGAACATATCGGTATCGTTGTTGATCAGCGCTCTAAACAAGACCCTAAACGACACATGATCGTACATAATATTGCTGAAGGGCCTAAAATGGAAGATGTACTCTTTCGCATGCCAATATCTGGGCATTATCGGTATTACGGCCAAATGCGTTACGTGAAACCTCCTGTTTTTGCTAAAAATGACTCCACAAAAGACCAAGCTGCCTCCTTACCCGGGATTGGCAATATTCCAGCAGAACTACTCAGATAAAATAGCAGTGTGATCATAACGATCACTCATTTTTTTCATTAATGTCTGACAATAAAAAAGCGGGCACTTAGCCCGCTTCTTTATTTTTGACAGCCGCGCTATTTTACAGCATCAAGACCTTCAAAAATACTGTCACGAATACCATCAACCGTACCAATACCATTGATCTTCAGATACTTCGGTGAGTTCTCTTCACCTGAATTTGCCCAATCAGAATAATAAGCAACAAGCGGCTCAGTTTGTTCATGGTAAATACCTAAACGTGCTTTAACCGTCTCTTCCTGATCATCATCACGCTGGATCAAATCTTCACCCGTTTCATTGTCTTTACCTTCAACTTTAGGTGGATTGTAAATCACATGGTAAGTACGACCAGATGCTAGATGTACGCGGCGTCCACCCATGCGTTTAATGATCTCAGCATCATCGACATCAATCTCAACCACAGCATCAATATCAACGCCTTGCTCTTTCAATGCATCTGCCTGTGCTAATGTACGAGGAAAACCATCAAACAAGAAACCATTCTGACAATCTGCTTCAGCGGTACGCTCTTTGACTAACCCGAGAATAATTTCGTCTGAAACAAGTCCGCCAGCATCCATAACTTCTTTTGCTGCAACCCCCATAGGGCTACCAGCTTTAACGGCAGCGCGCAGCATGTCACCTGTAGAGATCTGTGGGATACCGTACTTTTCAGTGATATAACCAGCCTGTGTCCCTTTACCTGCACCTGGACCACCTAACAAAATTACTTTCATACTCTCTCCTTTAGTAACCTGTTTCACATTCACGCTTATTCTTTCATTCTCAATCTAATGAACCCAAAAATCAGCGTATAGGCAAATTTTTTGTCCGTGAAAAAGGCCTCAATTATTAATATTTCTACAACCAAGGATTTGGTTACGGTATTATTCATTAAATACCAGACATAAATCAAATATAGTATCTATTAAAATTTAAGAATTAATCCATAGCGACATAAAATAATTTTATTGGCGCTCATTACCCATCTGTAGGAATCGCCTATCCTGCCTAATAAAGTGATGAAATAGATACCAACGCCAAAACGCACAAGGCCCGTATTTCACCCTCTTTGATACGGGCTTTTTTATGCCTGTATTGTTTACAAATATTCCCAGCATAAAAAAGGCCTGCAAAATACAGGCCTTTTTTCTTAAGCAATGTCAAGCAGCCTATTTAACAGTAGCTTCTGCTTCACCAGTTTCACCTTTGTTATCTTTCCAGCTTAGCTTTACAACATCACCAGATTTACCAGGATATGTAAATGAGGTGTAAGGGTTCTTGGCAATTGAACCTCCCCAGTTGCAAGTCAACACAGCTTTATCGTTCGCAGTAACCGTAACGTCTTCGATGAAGTGGGCAGGAATTAACTCTCCAGATTCTTTATCTTTAACACGACCTGTGTGCATTGGATGAGTAATGATGGCTTTAACTTCAACACCTGTGTCAACGGCTTTAACTCGTAATTTAATTTTTTTCATCATAATTTTCCTGAATTAACATCCGCCTTTAGTGACTTTTACAAATGCTTTGTTGGTATAAATCTTATCACCAGCCGCAACCATGACGACAACATCTGAAGGTTTGCCAATTCGACAACGAGTTTTCACGTTAGGTGTAACGCCTTCACCAAAAATATATTCACCAGCTAATGGTGTTGGGTTTTCTAGAACGACAAGAACAATACGTTGCGCACCTTCAATTTCTGTTGTGATTTCGATAGGTACATTTGCACCATTTTCAGCAAGCTCAGGCGCTTTAATCATAATTTTGTCAGATTCTTCAGCTTGAATATCGCCAAGAATTCCTTTCATTGCTTCCTCGGCATCCTTGGAAGAAAACACTTCACGATCGATTTTTGCTGCTGCATTTGGGGAAATAAACTGTACTGCTAACATCAAGTTAGCCGCTACAGCTCCCTTGATAAACTCACGTCGTTGCATATATTAAGCTCCAGAAATAATAAGAAGATGAGAATCTCATCTACATGGTTGGAGTTTTTCATTGTAAAAAGTTCAACACAAGAACATATGTTAAGTATCCCATGATATTTATCATGTCTAATGGTAGTTTACTGTGCATTTTTGACCATAAACTGACTGTCCTCTTTGATCAAAATGTTCATATTTTATTCAAAAAATGAACTAAACTTAGTAGATAACATGATGAAAAATTATAATTTAAGCAAATAACTTTATTGTCTACCTCATAGTCACAAAATGACTAGCTTGCCTTAAGCTTTATAAGGGCTTAAGTCACTCTCTTATAAAACACAAGTGGCCATGTCATAATAAGGCTATAATTTATTACCGATTATAGTCGCATCACAATGAATATATGATGGATTAACAATCCTTTTTTTGGAAAACAACTATGTACAAGATAAAAACACATTCACTTCTGCTTGTAGCTGCAATGACATTTCTAAGTGCCTGTAACGATAATAAAAAATCAACCCAAGATACTCCGATAACGGCAACCAAAGTAGAGCCAATTCAGCAGGCTCATATCTATGAAACGGATATTCCCTATGATGAGGCTAAAGATGGCGTGGAAATGGCGATTACTGATCTTGGCTTGATCATCAGCGGCACTATGCATATCAGCGACATGTTAAATCGCACAGGTAAAGATATCGGCATTGAAAAACCCATCTTCAAAAACGCTGAAGGCATCGAATTTTGTAGCGCAATTCATTCCCATAAAATGTCTCAATCTCACCCCAGTAACATTGCGATGTGCCCTTTCACGATTGTTATCTATGAAAAAAATGATGTTCCTAATAAGACGTTTCTTTCATTTCGTGACGTGAAATTGATGGGTGATGGCACAACCGTTGAAACAGAAATTTTTGACCTACTGGAAGGTGTTGTTAAGGAAGTTATTGATTAAATTGATGCCCTGTAAATTCGGGGTGTAAATAATAGAGCATATTGATAAAAAATACTTTATTGAGTAAATCATTAAAAAATCAGTTTTTAGAAAACCGCTTCAGCTAAATGTTGGAGCGCTGGAATATCCATAACTTTTAGTTTATTGTGCCGACATTCCACGACATGAGCATTACTAAGTTCTACACTGACGCGACTAAGATGAACGGGTGTTATTCCAATTGCATCCGCAATGTCTTCACGGCTAAGAGGAAAAGCCAGGGTTTCTTCAATATCCAAGCCACGTCGCTCTAAACGCTCAACCAAATCAGCCAAAAAATAAGCCACTTTGCTCTTTGCCTGGGCTTGACCGACAACAGAAAGTGTACGTTTACAAGACTTGTTTTGCTTGTTCTGGATCTCCATCAAGCGTTTGATTAAAGAGAGATCCTTTTCTAACAGGCTCTCAATACCAGCTGGTGTAAATCCGCAGAACTTGCATTCTGTAACGGCCATTACTGAGTAATCAATCCGCTCAGAGAAATCCGTTTGGTATCCCAAAAAGTCGCCTGGTAGTGCGACATGTACAACTTGTCTTTGGCCATCTAAGAGCTGTTTATAGCAAATAGCCCAGCCTTCTTTCAGCGTATAAGCCATGGGATGTACATCGCCCTCAGCAAAAAGATATTCGCCAGGCTCATAGATACTTTGAGAGTTACGGTATACTTGTCTCTGAGACAAGAGTTCGTCAGCGGATCCAGGCTCAAACCAAGCAAACTTTCGGGCTTCACAATCCATACAAGATGCCTGCATGGATTGGGGTATTTTTTTGGGCACTAAAAACAACCTCAGAAGAAAAAATAAAATATCTTGAAAAAAAACAACATTTGTTATCTACAAATGTTGTCACATGCGCTAGCTTGGTTTATATCAAATTACTTTCGGGTATACTATTCACCTTATTTTGTGCCTTATTATTTTTTAAAACAACCATTATCTAAGCTCGGTGAGATCATACCATCGTGAGAATTTTATCTTTCTATTGCTGCTCTCTTAGGCTTTATTATTCTGACTTCCAATAACACTCAGATTGTCAATGAAAAATCTGAGACAAAGGAGATGGTATGAAACGCTTTTCATAATAAAAAAGGGGGCGATTACAAATCACAAGCACTCGAAGAATAAGCGGTAACACTATCCATCTTCTATACTTGTAAGCGAGTAAAATTGTTTGTTGTATTTTATTCTTAAGCATCTAACGCTACAAGTGTTGAAGCGGAGCAACTTATCTATCAATAAACATAATATTCACTCATATAACTAGGAGACGGAAATGAAAAAACAAGTAACGCTATTAAGTGCCATTCTTCTCGCTATTTCAGTACCAATACAGGCTGAATGGGGAGACACAAATGCCAATGCAAATACTGCAGGGCAAGGCTATGGTAACGCAGATGCCCAAGGTTCCGGTAAAGGATCTAGTACAGGTTCTGGAGATGGCAAAGCTTCTGGCTGGGGAACAGGTAAGGGTGACGCAGATGGTGAAGTCGACTTCAACATAAACTTCAAAGGTAAAGGTCGCACCAACATGGACACCAAAGGCGCTATGGATGGTGAAGGTGATGTCAAAGGTTCTGGTAATTCAAACTGGGCAGGCAGTGGTAACACGGCAGGCAATACCAATGTAACAGGTACTGGCTCTAGTAATAATTCAGGTTACGGTAACAATATGCCATGGGGAAACCATACACCTTGGAGCAATAATGGCTGGGCCTATCCAAGTTACCCTGGCAACACTGGCACGAGCTTTCCTGGCTGGAACCCTGCGGGCAATAGCTTCAATAACATGCCATGGGGCAATAATGGTGGGAACAACTTCATGATGCCTTGGGGTAATAACAATACAAGACCATACTACCCTGCTCCAGCTTACGGCTATGCACCTTATGGATACATGCCATATGGATATGCTCCGCAAGTACAACCTAGAGCGGTCGCTCCACCTGCACAAAACACTCAAACGCAGCAACCAACCCAGCAGGCGGCTCCTGTTCCAAAGACTGAAAAATAATTGCGTTACATGTTGTTGAAATAGCTTCGGTGACTCTTCACTGAAGCTATTCCTTCAATTGATCTAATCCGAGATATTTTGACTCTCTAGATATTCGTCGTAAGTACCTTTAAAGTCAACCACGCCATCGGCCTTCATTTCAATAACACGAGTTGCTAAGGAAGAAACAAACTCACGGTCATGACTCACAAAAATCAATGTTCCCGGGTAGTTTTCTAAGGCTAGATTAAGAGACTCAATAGATTCCATGTCCAAGTGATTGGTTGGCTCATCCATTAGCATGACATTAGGCTTCTGCATGATCAGCTTGCCAAACATCATTCTGCCCTGCTCTCCACCTGAGATGATTTTTACAGATTTCGTACTGTCTTGCTTCGAGAACAATAAACGTCCCAGCACAGAACGTACGGCTTGCTCATCATCACCTTCTGCACGCCATTCGCTCATCCAATCGAACAGATTCGTATCAACCGGGAAAGAATCTGTATGATCCTGGGCAAAATAGCCGAGTTCAACATTCTCAGAAAGTTTGACATTGCCTGAGTTCAATTCAAGATCGCCTGCTAAGCAACGCAATAAAGTGGTCTTACCAATACCATTAGGGCCGATAATCGCGATACGCTCTTCTGCTTGTACCATTAAATCAAGGTTTTCAAAAAGAGGCGGATTCTCATCATAGCCCTTTGTCATACCTGTCGCCTGAACCGCAAAACGTTGCAACTTCTTAGTTTGGTCAAAAACAATATAAGGACTAACTCGGCTAGAAGGCTTCACCTCTTCAAGCTTGATCTTATCAATTTGCTTGGCACGTGAGGTGGCTTGTTTAGCCTTTGAGGCATTAGCCGAGAATCGACTAACAAACGTCTTCAACTCTGCAATCTTTGCTTTCTTCTTCGCGTTATCCGCTTGCAGTCTTTCCTGCACGGCTGTTGCTGCTGTCATATATTCATCATAATTACCGGGATACATACGCAATTCACCGTAATCCAAATCAGCCATATGAGTACATACACTGTTTAGGAAATGACGATCATGCGAAATAATAATCATGGTGCTTTTACGCTGAGTCAATATACCTTCCAACCAGCGAATCGTATTAATATCCAAGTTGTTGGTTGGCTCATCAAGTAACATGATATCTGGATTAGCAAACAATGCCTGAGCCAGTAATACACGGAGTTTCCAACCAGGTGCTACTGCACTCATAGGCCCAAAATGCTGCTCTAATGGAATTTCCAGGCCAAGTAATAATTCTCCAGCACGAGATTCAGCGGTATAGCCATCCATTTCTGCAAACTCAACCTCAAGTTCAGCCACCTTCATACCGTCCTCTTCAGACATTTCAGGTAAACCATAAATGCGATCACGCTCGGCTTTTACTTCCCATAACTCTGCATGCCCCATGATGACGGTATCAATAACCGAAAACTCTTCATAGGCAAATTGATCCTGACGTAATTTACCAACTCGCTCATCAACATCAATGGATACGCTACCATTGGTAGGCTCAAGGTCACCCCCCAAGATTTTCATGAAGGTTGATTTACCACAACCATTCGCGCCAATCAGGCCATAACGATTACCATTACCAAATTTAACTGAGATATCTTCGAACAAAGGTTTTTCACCAAACTGCATGGTGATATTGGCCGTTGTGATCATGTTTTTACCTGTAATACTGAGTACTGGAAAGTACAGATTTGAGAAAGCGATGAGAGTACAACAAGAGTCTCTTTAATCCTACTCTTTTATGAGCCCCTCTTAGTAAACAGGCGTCTTTACATAATTTTTTTTCGTATATGTTAGATATACATTAATGATAAGATATTCGCTCCATGCAATTCTTTAGAATTGATCAGATTTTCAGCTAAAAATCGACTATAACCAGTATATAGGGTTACCATTTCGAGAGAGTCATGAAACGTCAACACGCATTCCATTCCTTTAGTATTGTCATTCTACTTACCTTTGTAACTGCGATCAGTGCTGCGGAAACCATAGCGAATAAGAAGGCACCTGAATTTACGCAAAAATCATCCCATGAATGGATTAATAGTCCACCACTATCCATGAAACAACTAAAGGGGAATGTGGTGTTACTTGATGTCTGGGCCTATGGCTGCTGGAATTGCTACCGTTCTTTTCCCTGGCTACACAAGCTCGAAAAGACGTACGCTTCAAAAAAGCTAAAAGTGATTGGTATTCACACCCCTGAATTTGAGCAAGAACAGAATCGAGAAAATGTCATTGCCAATGTGCGTCGATTTGAATTACGTCACCCTATTATGATGGATAATAATTTCGCTTATTGGAAAGCCTTAGAAAACCAATACTGGCCAACTTTTTATCTCATCGACAAAAAAGGCAACTTACGTTTTCGTTTTATTGGTGAAACGCATGCGGGTGATAGAAACGCAACAACTATTGATCAGGCCATCAAGTTATTGCTAAAAGAGTAAACTCAAACGTTTATGGGCTACATTTTTCGCATATGATTCATAAATGTATTTCTAAGTGATACTGAGATCGGTTGTTTGTTGGCCAACCACATCCCCATATAGACCTTTGCAAACTCGGCAGACTTCGCTAAAGACAAAACGGGCTTCTCATTCAAATAGAGTTTCGTGTGCTGTGACGTCCTATCAAAACACATAACATACCGATCACCTTTCTTAATATCGGTATAGCTGTTATTGACTAACTGCATCTGTTTAGCAACTCTCCCTAAGTCTTCAGCGGTATTCTGTCGTTCCAACACGGTTTTCGTTGCCAAGATAAATTTGTCCTTGCTCAGATCCACCGCATAATTCAATTTCAGGCAACGTGAGACCTCAGGGAGCAAGAGATTCTCTGGCGTTGCATTGGCCTGCGTATAAAGCGTCGCATCATAGACTTTGATAAACCCTAGATAGCGCACTTCTCCAGTAACACTTTTTGTTAATTGCTCGGGTATATTCGCCCATACAGACACAGAAAATAATCCACTCACGATCAATAATAGTATTTTGTCCATCATTCACTCTCCACCTAATAAAAAGCTCTTCATCTATTAATTACAGTTTTTTAAACGCAATAGTGACTTCACCAAGACGGAAACCAAACTTTTTCATAGTTGCTCTATTGAGCAGTACGCCATCTGGTTGTAAAAACATCCAGTCATCAAAACTCACTTTCCACGTCTTATCCTTAACAACTAAATTCAAATCATACGTCCAATGCAAAGCATTCCCAGCACTGACACCGATAGCACTTCCGATAACATCTTCAGCGTTTCCTTTATAGTGTGCATCTGATGTTCGACTAATACGCCAAACTCGCCGTGTTTTTTCGCCGTCATTCCAAACAAAATCTTCTTCAAGTATTAACACACCACTCTCATCAACACTTCCCTTGATATCCACAACAAACTGACGCTTCAGTGTGCCACTACGATCTTGAAACATTCCCCAGCCACGCGTATTACCTTCGAAGTACTTAAAAATATCTAACTTGGGTTCAAAATTTTTGTATTGATTAATATCCATAGGACTACACCCACTTAGTAGCAGCGCTACGATGAAGAACAGAATTCGTTGATGAAGCATCACTAACCACCGTTTTATTGAGAAAATCACTTTGATCAAAAGGAAAACGCCACATTCTTAAAATCACCCAAAGCTTTAGAACAACAGGCAGAGCGGCATACAGTAGAGACAGCGTCAGCAAGCTCGAATCACTACTCAGTTCTGCATTAAAACCAGCGAGATCCAAAAGAGGAAATGCAATGCCAATAGCCAAGGCAAGAGACAGCTTAGTCAACAAGCCCCATAAACCAAACAGCCACCCCGTCTGTTGCCCACCGTCTTGTTGAAGGCTTTGTGCAATATCTGCCTGTATTGAAGCGGGAAGCACAACATCCGCTCCCAATGCGAAACCACTAATGATGCAAATCACCGCAAATAGCATGACATCATTTTCGCCTAAAAACGGCACCCATAAGAATGCGCTGATAGAGACCATTAAGGCAATACACCACGCTCGACTCTTCCCTACTTTTTTTGATAAAAATAACCATACAGGCAAGCCGATAATCGCACACACAAAATAGGTTAGCAGTAATAAACCCACATCCTCTTCGGCCTGTAGAACATAGCTTATAAACAACACAAACAAACTGGCAGGAAGCGCATTTGCCAAGCTATTTACGAAATACGCAGGCATTAATCTGGGAATAGCGGGATGTATTCGATAAAAACGAAAACCTTGACGGCTTAAGCTCTCAGAAACCACTGGCTGGCTATTATCTTTTAATAACAATAGCATCGGAACAATACACAAGGGTATGACAATCCACAACATACTCATCAACGTATCAAAGAAAGCGGGGTCAACAGACTCGGTGCTGATGATAATAGGCAAACTAAGTACTAACAATGTACCGACAATGGCAAACACCTCCCTACTTGCTGCTAAAGTCGATTTCATATGATAGTCATGCGTAATTTCTGCCCCCAGAGCATGCCAGGGAATATTGATAAGCGTCCATCCCAAATAGGCGATAAATGAGCCAGCAAATAAATACCACGCAGTGACTTCAGCACCTGGACGCAACAGCATTTCCAAACCAAGCAGTAAAACAGGCACTCCAATA
Source organism: uncultured Thiotrichaceae bacterium (assembly GCA_902727985.1). Classification (GTDB taxonomy): domain Bacteria; phylum Pseudomonadota; class Gammaproteobacteria; order Thiotrichales; family Thiotrichaceae; genus HyVt-477. The sequence continues at coordinate 50,223 of CACVAY010000145.1, forward strand.
AACATGAAAACTTTTCGTTTACCAAAACGTGAGTGGCTACGATCACTCACATGACCAATCAGAGGGTCAGTAATAACATCAATAGTCCGTGCGGCGAGTAAAGCCAATCCAACGGCAGTGAGTGATAAGCCAAGCGTTTCAGAATAGAATGTTGGTAAATAGACATAAAGTGGCAAACCCAGCATCGCCAATGGTAAGCCAGGCAGACCATAGACCATTAACAGGCGAATACTGAGCTTTTGCTTCATGGTTTTTCTAAAGTCCACTGTACAACGTCAATACGCTGCTCATTAAAGCCAGCTTCACAATACGCCAGATAATAACGCCACATACGGAAAAACTTATCGTCATACCCTAGCTGTAGGAGCTTAGCTTGTTGAAGGACAAATTTACGATCCCATTCAACTAATGTTTTTGCATAATCTTTACCAAAGCTAAACGTATTAGTGCATTGCAAACAGGTTTTATCAATTTGTTGCTGTAGCTTTTCTGGTGAAGGTAATAAACCACCCGGGAAAATATAACGCTGAATAAAATCAGGGCGATTTCGATAGCTCTCAAAATGCTGATCATCAATGGTAATAATTTGCAGAACGGCTTTACCACCAGGCTTTAGTGACTTTTCAAGTATTTCAAAATACGCATCCCAATATTGATCACCCACCGCTTCGAACATTTCGATAGAAACAATATGATCATATTGTTGATCCAAATGACGGTAATCGCGCAACTCAAACTCGGCACGCTCAGGGTAGCAAGCAAGTCGCTCCTGCGCATATTCCAACTGTTCTTTAGAGAGAGTAATCCCGTGAACACGATGACCTGCTTTCACCGCTTCTTCAGCAAAACCTCCCCAACCACAACCAATCTCAAGAATTTCTTGATTAGGTTTGGCATTTAGCTCTCTTAAAATACGCTGATATTTATATGTCTGAGCCTCCTCTAAATCTTCAGTACCATCGAATAATGCAGACGAATACGTCATACTTTTATCTAACCATGTCTCATAGAAGTCATTACCCAAGTCATAGTGATACTCGATGTTTTTACGACTTCCGTTAAGTGTATTTTTACGAAGCTTATGCAACATTGCTGTACCCATTCGCAGCAGCTTTTGTCCATACATATGCTTACCAATATTCTCTCGATTCCTGAGTAATAAATGTAGCAACGCACTTAAATCATCTGTCGACCAATCACCAGCGATATAACTCTCTGCAAAACCCAAGTCACCACGTAGCAAACCGCGTTTTGCCATTGCAACAGGTCGATGTATGCGAATCATTGCCTGCATGGAATCATCATGCCCACACTCAAAGTGCTTGCCATCAAGATAGATCATAAGCTTGCCATGATGAACACGTGCTAACGCACTCACCAACCAACGATTAATACGCGGTAAATCATCTAATGAAGAAGGCATTGGCCTTGAGAAGGTTTGCTCAGAACACATATAAAGAATCTCTTTTAACTGACATTTTTAATAGGAGGCTTAGGTTTGCGGTAAAACTTACCACCACCTAACCAAATTTTGAGTGCATGCCAATGAATCATGATCATAATTTTCATGGTCATCAATGGCATAAGAAAGAAATAACGAAGCAAAGTTCCTGTGCTCAGAACTCGGCGTTCACCCTGTTGCGTGGCAACCAACATCAGTTTATTTTGCTCATATTCCTGAATCACTACGCGCAATAACTCATCCGGTTTATCCAGCGTGAACTGATAACGCTGCTGCATGTTAATAAAGGGGGAAACATGAAAAACTTTGCTTTTTTCTGCCTTTACAGGCAGAGCAAGTGGCTCATTATTATTGTGAATGACATAGTGATGATGTTCGCCGAAAGTATTACTGACCTCACAGATAACGGCAATCAATTCATCGTTTTCGTTTTGGCAATACCAAAGACTTAAAGGATTAAAGCCATAACCAACAATTCTAGGAAAACAGAGCAATTGTATTTTGCCTTTTGCTTCAGGAAGATTCTGTTCATCTAGAAGATGATCAACCCATAACCGCCAGTCTCTACCCGATCGGTCTCCATGATCTTTGGTATAAACGCCAAAAAGATTAAAGCCGTTTACCGAGAGCAAGGTTTGTTTATTGAGCAATTCAAGCTCATCAATATCTATCAACAGGCTGAAGACCCTATAAGTAAAACGATAATCTACAGGAAAATGTCGTTGATGCATGACGTCACAGTCATAGAGGCTGGCAGCGTCTGTCATGACGTCAAAACCTTCGTTTGTTTACCGACTTGTTCCTCACATTTATCAGACCCTTTATTTATTGATGTTTGTTTCCAAACAGGCGTTACGCCAAAGTCTCCGCATACGGCTACTGCCGAACTTAATGCATCTTCATGAAAACCATATTTGGAATAACTTCCGCAGAACCAGCTGTTTTTGTTCCCTTGCAAGGTAGAAAGTTGCGCCTGTGCCTGAATGGCTTTTTGATCAAATACAGGATGCTCGTAGCATATTTCCGTAATAATCTTTTCATCTTTAGGAAGTTCAAAAGGATTTAATGTGACTAGATAATCAGTCATGTTTTCAAAACGCTGTAGATTGTTCATCCAATAAGTTGCTGTCATTTGCTGTTGAGACTCAGGGTCACTAGAAGCGAGATAATTCCATGAAGACCACACTGACTTTCGTTTGGGCATTAAGGCTAAATCTGTATGTAAGTAGGTTCGATTTTCTTCATACTGAAAAGCGCTGAGGATTTCCGATTCAGCATCATCAGGCTGCTCAAGAAGTGCGAGAGCTTGATCAGCATGGCAGGCAAAAATGACTTTATCGAATTCCTGTACACCATCAACCGTCTTCACTTTTACTTGATCTTCACTTCGTGAAACACCAATAGCACCTTTGTCATAGGTAACTTTACCTTCCATTTTGGCAAGCATGTTTTTTACATACTCGGAGCTTCCGCCAACGACGGATCTCCATTGTGGACGATTCTTGATATCAATGAGTCCATGATTGGCGAAGAATTGCAAGAAGCTTCTGACAGGAAACTTTAGCATAGTATCTACGGGACATGACCAGATCGCAGCTCCCATGGGCAACAAATAGTGATTAATCATATCCGATGAAAAATGATGGTGATGCAGAAACTCACCCAAGCTCATCGTATTTTGGGTGTTTTCTTCTTCAAGGGCTACATGTGCCAAACGATTGAAGCGCAAAATCTCTTTCAGTAACCGCCAGTGACCTGGGCTGAACCAGTTTTTATGTTGAGCAAACAGACCTTTAATACCACTCCCCGAATACTCCAGTTCTCCGTGATTGAGAGAAAATGCAAAGGACATGTCCGTTTTCTGAGTTTGTACACCTAGCTGCTCGAATAAACCAATCAGGTTTGGATAATTTTTTTCGTTATAAACAATAAAACCCGTATCGACCGGAACCCTATTTTCATTCTCATAGACATCAATCGTATTTGTATGACCGCCAATGTAATCATTCTTCTCAAAGAGTGTTACATCGTAACGATCGTGTAACAACCAACATGACGATAATCCTGTAATACCTGAGCCGATAATGGCAACGCGTTGTGTATTCATCAAAACAATAACCTATACAATAGTTATACAGATATTATTCTAGTTTCCGAATATCGTGAGTTCCTTGTACAGTTAGTGTGGTTAATCATGTAAAACAGCATTCTTTATTATTGTTGAAGAATCACAATGCAAATTACTCAATGGGAACTGGTGAATGAAAAATTTTTGGTTAATAGGAGCAAGTTCAGGCATTGGTGAAGCATTAGCCTATGCACTAGTCGATACTGGATGGACAGTAGCAATCAGTGCACGCAACGAAGACAAGCTTAACACTATGTCCGAGAAATCAACGCAACTACTCCCCTATCCCGTAGACGTTACCCAAGCCGCAGCGTTAAAAACAACCTACTTGCAGATATGTGAGGAAATGGGCGATATCGACTGCGTCATGTTTAACGCTGGGGATTACACGCCTATGTCAATTGAAGAATTTTCTCCCACATTATTCACAAGGCTGATCGAGGTAAACTACATAGGCGCGGTGAATTTACTGGACGTCATCATTCCAGACTTTACCAAAAGAGCGCATGGGCAAATTCTACTAACCGCGAGTTTGGCAGCCTACAGAGGCTTACCACGCTCTGCACCATATAGCGCCTCCAAGGCGGCACTATTAAGTCTGGCAGAATCCTTGCATTTAGAACTGAAACAACACCATGTTTTGCTTCGAGTGATTAATCCAGGCTTTGTGAAAACACCACTCACTGACAAAAACACGTTCGAAATGCCATCGCTCATCTCACCCGAAGATGCTGCTAAAGCGATTATGAAAGAGCTGGACAGCGATAACTTCGAAATTCGCTTTCCAAAAGGGTTTGCTCGGAATATGCGGCTGCTTAGCTTGTTGCCCTATAAACTTTATTTCTATCTCACCAAAAAGGCGCTGTAGAAATCAAGATAGTAATTGTGTGATCAATTGCTCATGACCGTGTAGCATTCTAATGTATGCCCATACCCCCTTGATTGAGGTTCAAACCTCACTCTCTTGGATGGTCTTCGGATCATCCTTTTTTGCATGAGAGATTAATAATTTACTAAGACCTCAAGAGCTACCGACTCTGTGGGCCCCACCAAAATCCCCCCCTCTATTAATCGATAAAACCTTATAGATTTGATCAGGCTCAATTAGCATCTCACACAGTACATTTAAACTATATAGCGTTGGCTTAAACAAACTGATTCAAAGTACAAACGAGGTTGTTCCTCCGGTAGTATGCTGGCTAACAAAAATAGAGATCACACATAGATGGAACTCCATATATTCATCCAGATAGGACTGCCCGTATCACTCGCATTAATCATGCTCAGTATGGGGTTGATGCTAAAAGCTGATGACTTCAAACGCGTGACAGCCCATCCGAAAGCATTCTTCATTGGATTATCAGCACAACTCCTGTTGGTTCCCCTGCTGGCGATCATACTGTTACAAATTTTCAATCTACCACCGCTGCTCGCAATCGGTCTTTTGATTCTCAGTTTCAGCCCAGGTGGAACAACCAGCAACCTCTTTTCTTATCTGGCGTGCGGTGATGTGGCACTCTCAATTGCATTAACCACAGTAGCTAGCTTCATCACCCCCTTCACCATTCCCTTCTTAACTGAGTTATCACTGCAAACATTACTGGGTGAGGATCGAGAAATATTGGTTCCCATGGGTTTGACCATGAAACGCTTATTTATAGTGACGATTGTACCTGTTCTCATCGGCATGAGCTGGCGATGGTTTAAACCTGTTTTGGCAGACAGCATTCACCCTTATATTCATCGCTTATCTGTCATATTGTTTTTTACGGTGATCATGGCGATGATTGTTCAACAATGGGATTTGATGCCTACGTTTCTCAGTCAGGTCGGCGCTATTACCTCGGTAATGATCATCTCTGCCATGTTGCTCGGTTACATCATGGCTAAACTCAGCGGGCTTGGGATACAACAGACCAAAACCTTATCTATCGAAGTAGGCATGCAAAACGGCGGTATGGCACTGATTGTCACTCAGGGCGTCTTGCAAAACCCAACCATGTCGATTGTTCCCGTCATTTATGGTTTGATTATGCTCATCCCTATTTTGCTCTTTGTCTGGATAAGCCGACGTCATGAAAACTCTAGAACAATATAAACTGCTCAACGCTCTTCGCCCATTCTCCTTGGTCGTGGCTGTCATTGCCTGCGGATTAGGCATTCTTATCGCATGGAACGAAGGCTACACGCATGGCGGGATAGCCATACTCATCATGCTTGGTGGGATATTGGCACAATCAGGAATCAACCTGATCAACGATCTCGAAGATTTAGCGCTCATCCCCGAAGAGTTCCAACAGCAACAGGCGCTCAAAAACAGGATTCACCGCAATGTAAAAGTGGGCATCTGGTGTTTTGTCGTTGCCGCATTAATTGCCTGTTATCTTGTGTACCTACAAGGTTGGCAATTGTTGATGCTTATTCTGGTATCTGGGCTATTATCCCTCAGCTACAACATAGGCCCCATCAACTTTAAACAACGCGGCCTAGCCATCATACAAGTCTTCTTGCTCATGGGCATCCTGATGGTACAAGGGGCTTATCTCGCCATGACAGGGCATTTTTCATATTCAGTGCTGTTACACTCAATCCCCGCCAGCCTGCTGGTCTCACTAGTCCTACTAAGCAATGAACTTCGAGACTGGGAAACGGATACACGGGATAATCTTAAAACACTGACAGTTCGAATTGGCTATGAAAATGGCGTTCGACTTTACTGGGGGTTAGTCCTGCTCGCTTATTTACTGGCGGGGCTGTTCTTTATGAATGGGTACATTGCGCATTTTTATTGGCTCTTGATACCGTTGCCGCTTCTGATACCCATTAATCGCTATTTGAATGCAGATGAGAGACCTCAACTCACACCACTGACTGGGCGGTTTTTCTTTTTGTTTGGCGTCTCTTATATGCTGACTTTAGGTATACATTAAGTAAGCTGGGAATTTCATACTCATCTCGTTAACTGCCACGGCTTTAAAATAAAAAATTCACCAAATATCTATCTGACACAGGAGGAAGTAAAACAGCCTCGAATTAAAATGTTTCAGTAGCAAATAGCCTTGACTTGATCAGTTCATGCTTGATCAGCATTTTGTAAATTTCATCGATACTCTTCTTGGTAGCATTCCCACCAAGGCGAGACTGAATGACATTTTTCAGGGAGGCTTCTGTTTTAGGTAATTTTGAAAAATCTGTGTTGATTATTTTTACAATAATAGCCTCTGCTTCAGGGTTTAGTTTTTGAGAAGGAATAAAAGCTTTTCCGATTCTGGAACAGTGACGACCGTTATGCTTGATATGCCGAATTAGGTTGTCGTAACCTTTGTCATTGGAAATAACTACTAGACTAATGTCCTTAGGATGAAGCGCATCAAATTTTCCCAAGTAGTAAGCGATGTGAAAGTCTAGGTTGTTATTTGATACTTCTTTTATTTTAAGTATCTTTATATCAACTAGTTTATCTATGCAGATGCTTTGCAGGGATAGTGTGTTTTGCCTAGCTCCAACAAAAATAAATATTTTGGAGTAGGAGGTTAGCGAAATACCTTTAAGTGTTGAACCAATATTTTCAAGATCAACTAATACCCATGTTTCATTACCCATCATTTTTTCACAATTTTTGTTGTTATTAATGAATAGAGTAATGGTGGAATGAACGACTGACCAAAATTTCTCGATATTCTGTCTACCGCCTCTGAGTGAGATAAACTTTATTTAAGGAACCTCTGATCAAGTCCAAACAATATTGGAATCGAGGTTTTAGCCTCGCCTAACGCATTGAAAATAAAACACAAAGGGCGAGACTGAAGTCCCGATTCCAAAAAAATAGACTTAATCAGCGCTTCCTTAAAAAGCAGTGCCAATAAAGAACTCTCTTCCTAGTCCATCCAGTCGCTCTCATAGCCTTTGCTAAACATAATGCGCTCACCATTACTCATCAACGCGGCGATGACAACAGGTGCTCCCTCTTTGTCGAGTTTTACCAGGCCAATAGTGCAGCCGTTGACCAACCGCTGGTGAGGATAACGGCCACTGTAGTTACCTGGGCGACGCTGGCGAATTCTGAAATATCGGCGCCTTGTGAACCAGTTCAGCGGCGAGTAACTGGCAAACAACCAGCGGTTTAGCGTATCAAACACTCGTAGCAATGTGACCGGAAACATGTTCTTGATGCCAGAACTGCCAATCTGCCAGATATGCGGGCTATGTTCGCGGTGTTTCAACTTCACATCGTAGACAAAGGAATAATGCACATCTCCGGAGAGGATGACGAAATGATGCGGCGTGCGTTTATGCCGGAAGATGTTGAGAATGACATTGGCGGCTCCGGGATGAGCCATCCAGTTTTCGGCATCCACTGTAAGCGCGAAACCCAACCAGGTAAAAACCCGCTGCACGACTTCAATCAGCTTCACACCGAAGATAGGTGCAGGAGAAACCAGGATAACCGCTGATTCATTGATTAATTCTTGCTGCGTCTCCGACAATGACTCCCAGTCCATCAAACCAGAGGGTTGCGCCGAATCACGCTCTGAACGCCAGCGACGAGTACGCGTGTCCAGCACCACGATTTTGGGGCTGGTAGGCAAGGTATATTGCCAACCTTCATATTTCAGCATGTTCTTAATCAACTCATCATGTTGATGTTTGTCATCCATACCATAGAGCTTTTTAATCTCATGCAGCATATCCTCGGGCAGAGCATCGGGGGTGTTGCCCCAGCCCTGACATAAGGCATAGCCAATCAAGGCATTACCAATAATACGCTTAGAAAATGCATGCTCGTAGGCGCTCTCCTCCCAAGCACGAGTCAGATTCCAGTCATCCGTCACATCATGATCATCAAAGATCATCTGCACCGGAACATTAGCCATTGCACGCTGCACCTTATCCAGTCCTTGCGAGAAATGCTGGATAGCCTCGCACTCGCCTTGGTAGCGCTGACGTAATTCAGGCTTCAGACTAACCTTGTCAAGGTCGACGAAACGCCACAATGTAGGTGACCACACCAGCAAATACATAGCAATCACTTCGGCCAGCGTAATCAGGTGATTATCCGCATTGGTGGTGGTGAAGATAGGCTTGCGCACACCACCAAAGAAGCGTTCTCGCAAAGGCACATTCACGCCACGGTTCGGTAATAACTCCATACGCCTGTAATAGTTAAGCTCATGCTTATAGAGTTCATCACTGCTGCTGACAAGGGCATCTTCAAGCTGTTCACCCTGCAAACCGAGCAAGTTGATAACCTGATGTATCGCTGTCAGCATTGGCCCCGCCACTTCATCAGCATAGATCTGGTCACCGCTGAGCAATAACAGCGCGGGCTGTAAATACTCCGGATTCGATGAACTGTTATGCACCTCGGCCAATACATCATCAACCAGCCACATACCATCATCCCCCTTAAAATGAGGTTTCCGGCAAGAGCCATGCAGCATCTGGTCGATGGTAGATTTAATGACGAAGCCAGGGCGCTGCTGGCCTTTATAACTCAGATGGGGAGCTGTATCAGCTAACCAACGTAACGTGCCAGCATCCGTATTAAGGCCAATGTCATAATTTAGCCATTGGTCTTTTGGCAATGGAATCTCTGGTTTCAGATGCAGGCGCTGAATAAATGCGTGTTTACCTACCTGCACACATTCAGGATGCCCAGCCGCAAAATCAGCTTCAGCAACACAGGCATCGTCATGAAAAAATTGTAACTGCAAATCGATCTTTGCTGATGTCACCAGCCAGATAATAAGTTCATCCGCAGTAGCATAACGCACAATAGGACCAGCAAGGATGTCGGGGAGCTTATGCATTAGCGCCATACTATTACGATAAATCTAAATGATTGCAAAGGCCAAAAGTATAACGAAGCGAAGCTCGAAAAGTCTAATAAGCTACCGCCCAGTGGCATAGATTGCGTTCCAGTGCGTTTTATAGCCGAGAACTGGGGATTCTCCTCCCCGCTGATCCTTTGAAATTATCAGTATCCCCTCTTCAGGTTAACCACATTAAGCATTTTCTCACCGGCAACATAACGACGCAGGTTTTCCCGCGCGAGTATCCAGAAACGCTCCAGCATCTGGTCAGAGGGGGCGCTATTATGCGGCGTGATAATGATGTTGGGCGCTTTCCATAAGGGGTGGTCTGCAGGCAAAGGTTCAGGGTTGGTTACATCAACACCTGCCCCGGCAATATCACCGTTTTGCAGAGCGGCTAGCAAGTCTTCTGTGACAACACTTTTACCCCGCCCCATATTGATGAAATAGGCCGTTGGTTTCATTGTTTTGAAAAACGCCTTGTCGTACAGCCCTGTGGTGGATTTTGTTAATGGTGTGATATTGACAACCACGTCAGCCTCCGCTGCAAGCTTTGTTAACTCATCAGCCAAACCAACATAGCTAACATAATCCGGGCCCTCACGACTGCTGTTACGAATGCCCTTGACGGTCATACCAAGACCATGTGCGCGTTTCGCAATTTGCCGTCCAATGCCGCCTAGACCCACTACCAACATAGTCTTATCCCCTACTTCCATCACCTGTGTCGATGGGGATTCCAAGCGTTTCCATATCTGTTGCTGTTGCTGGTTATAGAAAATAGTCATTTTCTTAGTCAGCATCAGCATCATAGCGATGGTATGTTCTGCCATACCGGGGCCAGGAATTGCGCTAGTATTGGTCAATAGCACTGAATCTTTCAGCAAGGTTTTGTTGTTCGCACAGCGATCGACACCGACAAAATAATTCTGTACCCAAGTCAGTGTCTCCATATCCTCAGTAACATGCTGACAAAAGCCTAAGTAAACATCGGCATCCTCCTTTTCAAGCTCTAGTTCTTCCGCTGATTTAACAAACACTAGCTGGGTATCGCCTACCGCGCTCTGCAACCATTCTTTATAATCCGGGCGTGTGGGTATTCGGTTATTCGGCACCAATACCACAATCTTGTTGGGTGCCTTCCAGCCTGGCATATCACGCGCAGGCTGTTTACTTTCGCGGATCTCCAACTCGCGTATGAGTTCGACCGCATCACTATCGGCCTTGACCTGATGATCTTTGGCAATCACCAAAGTCGGTAGAATGAATAATAAGAATAGAAAAATGGCTGGTAAGTGTCGCATGTCGGCTCCATTAATTATGATCGTCTTCATATATAGATTACCTATTCTTGGAATACAAGTTGTCAAGGTTCACCCCTTATGATTCAAGCTGCTGATAACTGCTTATTCAATACAATAATGAAGTCAGCTAACAAGGGATCAGTGGCATATAAAAGTCCACGGTGATTCATAAAGGTAGAATCCGCACGATTAAGATCCATAGGCTGACCATAGATATCACTGGCAATCGCACCCGCTTCATTAAACAGGCAGGCCGTCGCAGCATAATCCCACAGACTTCCACCGCTATTGCCGATACGAGAATATTTGAAATAGCAGGTATTGGGCATTTGCAAAACGGCACAAGCATTCAACACAGCGCCGACTGAATACTGAATGTCAGCACCGTTTAATCCGAGTTCACGGGATATTTCCTGTAAGCCAGTCAAGGTTTGCTTAAGCCACGGATGATTTTTGAAACTGAAATCCGTTTGTAAAATAAGCGGCTGAGTGGTGTCAAGTTTCGGAACCTGCAAAACCTTGCCGTTATTCAACACCCCTCCCTTATGAATCGCATGAAACAGCGTATTGGTCATTGGATCATAGACCACACCGATTAGAGGCGTTCCATCTCTTGATACCAACGCAATCGACACTGAAAAACCGGGCGTATGGTTAATAAAAGCCAGCGTTCCATCCATCGGATCGACGCACCAAAAAGCTTGCTTATTCATTCGCTGACGGCTATCAGGAGATTCCTCCGTCAACAGTGCCAGATCATATTTTTCGCAACTGGGTTCTAGTATATTCAGAATCACAGCCTGCGCCTTATGATCCACCTCAGTCACTACTTGGGAAGCGGCACTTGTACCTCTATCCTTGTGGTGAAACTGAATATCACTTTGTCGATGCTTATTGATGACCTCGCCTGCGGCTTTCGCTGCTGTCATTGCCAGTTCACTCAGCTCCTGCAATAACTCAGTCGCAAAATTCATGCAGATTCACTATTGGTGTCCATCAGCTTAGTTACCACTTCATGAGCCAGACGTTCACTATAGCGATGAATCTTCCAGTGATCAGGGCTCCAGCCTTTGAGGAAGCGATAAAAATCCGTCCACGCTACTGCATACAAAGGACGCCAGGCAGCCTCCACTTCACTCGCATTGATATCGGGTCGATGCAATGCCAGTGCGTTTTTCAAGGCAGCAAAATAAGTGTCCAACAGGCTAGCTTCTAGCCGTTCACATTCATGTTCATCAAAACAGCTGCTAATAAAATAAGCCACGTCTTTCATGCCACAGCCGCCGCCTACATATTGGAAATCAACCGCCGCTACGCTATTGCCATCCTGAGAAAAACAGAAATTCGCGAGCTTGGCATCACCATGTACGAATGTTTGAAAGGGCGCGTCACTTAAAGCCTTATCCAGCATCGAAGCCGCCTGCTTCAACTCACCCTTTTCCATCGCCTTTAATTCATCAGGCCGGGTTTCTAAATGCCAGTAGGTGCCTGTCCTCCAAAGCCCTTCTGGTTTCTCTTGCATAAAAGTAGCGTGAAAATGTGCCAGCCAGGTTAGACAAGCCTGTATTTCATTCTTGCCCACAGCTTCCTTGCGCACCGGATAACCGCTGCCATCCAAATCCTCCAGTACCATCAGGAACTCATCATTATGCTGCTCCAGCGCCAGACTGTATGGAATACGACAATCATCACCACAACGCTTGCCCCAGCGCTCATACCATTCAGTTTCTACCTGGTAAGAACGCAGTTTACGTTGGTGTGAGAAGTCAGTATTCCAGCCTCGCGGATGCTCACTACGCTGAGGTAACTGCACATGTTTAACCACGACAGAATTGAATTCTGCACCGATTAATCCAAAGCGACCCAGGCTGCCATAACCACTCCACAGGCTTTGAATAGTTTCCACCTTATACAGATCATCCGCCCCTGTGGCTTTAAGTAAAATGTTACGTAAATGTGAATCCATAAATACACCTAGAAATCTTACTGTCCCCTCTCATGCTTATATGTTTCACCAACCAGTAAAAACTCATTCGCTAGCCAGACGCTTTAAGAAACCTTCACGCGACCCAGCGTTGATCCAACCAGTAGCGATCGTCTTGCTGAACTCATTGTTCACCCGACCTCGATGAATGTGAGAGGGAGAGGCAGGAAAGATCGCCAGCTTGCCACGCTCTGCATCCTCGTGATGCTGCTGCCAGTGGAATTCCGTACCAGCCTCCTCCACAGAATTGCAGTAGAGAATCCAAGCAAGCACACGATGCCCCGGTTCAGTGGCTTCGTCGCTAAGTGTCCAGTCGCAGTGCCACTGCCGGAAGCCTTCGCCGGGAGCGTAACGCTGCAGGTTGAAGATCGGCATCACAAATAACTCTTGATCTGGGCAGACCTGACGAAACAGAGGCCGCTCCTGAAGATAATGCTCCAGACCTGCTGAGACACCCCGTACAATCACATCAGCAAGAGCGAAAGCTTCAGGATCTGAGCGGCTGAGCGCTACGAGGCTGATGTCTGTCGAGACTTTAGCGGGCTCCGCATCGCTGCTGCCAGAACAAAAGGCCACGCCCGGTCGTTGCAGGTCTTTGCGACGATCAAAGAAATCCATGACGCCATCAGCAACAGCCTCATAGCCAGCATTTTGGTAACGACCGATTAACTGCATGCCAGACTCACTTTCCAATCTTGGTTATGTGTCAACACATTTGAAATCATGGTTCTCTTTGAAAAATTTTTCATAATGCTCTTTAGATTTATTGTGTTCGTAATGTTTGTAGTAACTTAAATTCGTTATTGAATAGGATCTTGAACCGTAAAAACGAACGGTTTTCTTTAGTTATGTTGCTATTGTTTCATATTCAACGGGTGAATAGTAATCCAAACTGGAGTGTATTGTTTTTCGATTATTAAGAGTATTTGGATGTAATCTGCGATTTCATAGCCCATTATGGGGATTCATAACGTTTCCATAAAAGTGAATCATCAAGTGATCAAGCATACTCATAACCCCTCATGGGGATTCGTAACAATCTACAACTGAAGAAACCAAGAGATTGAATAATGCTCATAACCCCTCATGGGGATTCGTAACTACGCGGCAGAGATGGCTACATCGGACAAAAACAATCTCATAACCCCTCATGGGGATTCGTAACCACCTGTATCTCCTTTTTCACCTCCGATAAATATTGCTCATAACCCCTCATGGGGATTCGTAACA